>NZ_CP048422.1:0-362500 GCF_010450875.1 Sphingomonas insulae | reverse complement strand
GCTGCCGCGTCTTTGCGCTGGCGCAATGGGGCCTTAGCTCAGCTGGGAGAGCGGTTGCTTTGCAAGCATCAGGTCATCGGTTCGATCCCGATAGGCTCCACCACCGCCACAGCGATTTTCCAGATTTGATGAAGACACCGGTTCCGGCGTAGCGATACGCCGGTAAATGGGGGCCTCAAGCTCCCTCTTTGACATTGTGAATGGGTTCTTAAAATCGATGCCGTGATGGTGTCGGTTTGGACAAACGACCGTGAGGGTCGGCCGCAAGGCTGGCACGAACGAGCGTCTCCAAGCTGACTTCAATCACTTAATGGATTGCGAGAGAGGCGGGTGCGCAAGCGCCTGACCGAAACGCAATTCCAAACAATCTGGCTGAGATTATAATCATCCGCATCAAGACGGCATCGGCAACGGTGCCCGGTAAAACCACGCTGCACTGCTCTGCCGAGTTTCGTGTCGTCGCCTGACAGGCGTCGATCCAGTGTTGTCGTTGGTGGTGTGGACTCTCAAGCGTGAGGTAAGGGCAATTCGTGGATGCCTTGGCACATACAGGCGATGAAGGACGTGGCACGCTGCGATAAGCTGCGGTGAGGTGTGAGCAACCTTTGACCCGCAGATTTCCGAATGGGGAAACCCACCTATCCGTTTAACTAGCTGAGCCGCTCGGCGGCACGCTTCATGCGTGTCGCCTGGAGGCTTATCTGGTTAGGCGGGAACAGGTATCACTTAGCTGAATAAAATAGGCTTCGTGAAGCGAACCCGGTGAACTGAAACATCTCAGTAGCTGGAGGAAAAGACATCAACCGAGATTCCGTTAGTAGTGGCGAGCGAACGCGGACCAGGCCAGTGCCTGACATTCAACTAGCAGAAGCTTCTGGAAAGTAGCGCCATAGCGGGTGACAGCCCCGTATGCGAAAGTGATGTGTCAGGACTCGAGTAGGGCGGAACACGTGTAATTCTGTCTGAACATAGGGGGACCACCCTCTAAGCCTAAATACTCGTATGTGACCGATAGCGAACTAGTACCGTGAGGGAAAGGTGAAAAGCACCCCGATGAGGGGAGTGAAACAGTACCTGAAACGGATTGCCTACAAGCAGTTGGAGGGGTCTTGAGCCCTGACAGCGTACCTCTTGCATAATGGGTCTGTGACTTAATGTTTCAAGCAAGCTTAAGCCGTTAGGTGTAGGCGCAGCGAAAGCGAGTCTGAATAGGGCGCCATAGTTTGAAGTATTAGACCCGAAACCCGGCGATCTAGGCATGACCAGGATGAAGGTGCAGTAACATGCACTGGAGGTCCGAACCGATTAACGTTGAAAAGTTACCGGATGAGTTGTGTTTAGGGGTGAAAGGCCAATCAAGCCGGGAAATAGCTGGTTCTCCGCGAAAACTATTGAGGTAGTGCCTCGGATGGACACCCTAGGGGGTAGAGCACTGGATGGTTGCGGGGGTCGCGAGATCTACCAACACTAACCAAACTCCGAATACCTAGGAGTGATATCCGGGAGACAGACGGCGGGTGCTAAGGTCCGTCGTCAAAAGGGAAACAGCCCTGACCTACAGCTAAGGTCCCCAAGTCATCACTAAGTGGGAAAGCATGTGGAAATCCCAAAACAACCAGGAGGTTGGCTTAGAAGCAGCCATCCTTTAAAGAAAGCGTAACAGCTCACTGGTCTAAACAAGGGTTTCTGCGGCGAAGATGTAACGGGGCTAAAGTGATGCACCGAAGCTTAGGGTGTGGCGTAAGCCACGCGGTAGCGGAGCGTTCCGTAGGCCGTTGAAGCGATCTGGTAATGGGTCGTGGAGGTATCGGAAGTGCGAATGCAGACATGAGTAGCGATAAAGAGGGTGAGATGCCCTCTCGCCGAAAGACCAAGGGTTCCTGCGCAAGGCTAATCCGCGCAGGGTGAGCCGGCCCCTAAGACGAGCCCGAAGGGGGTAGTCGATGGGAACCACGTTAATATTCGTGGGCCTGGTGGTGTGTGACGGATGGTGTGTGTTGTACGTCCTTATCGGATTGGACGTGCTTCGAAACTGTTCCAGGAAATAGCCCCACCGTATAGACCGTACCCGAAACCGACACAGGTGGTCAGGTAGAGTATACCAAGGCGCTTGAGAGAAGTGTCCTGAAGGAACTCGGCAAATTGCCTCCGTACCTTCGGAAGAAGGAGGCCCTCACAGCGCGCAAGCGTTATGAGGGGGCACAGGCCAGGGGGTAGCGACTGTTTAGCAAAAACACAGGGCTCTGCTAAGTCGGCTTCAAGACGACGTATAGGGCCTGACGCCTGCCCGGTGCCTGAAGGTTAAGTGGAGGGGTGCAAGCTCTGAAATGAAGCCCAGGTAAACGGCGGCCGTAACTATAACGGTCCTAAGGTAGCGAAATTCCTTGTCGGGTAAGTTCCGACCTGCACGAATGGCGTAACGACTTCCCCACTGTCTCCAGGACATGCTCAGCGAAATTGAATTCTCCGTGAAGATGCGGAGTACCCGCGGTTAGACGGAAAGACCCCGTGCACCTTTACTGCAGCTTCAGAGTGGCATTAGGAAAGAACTGTGTAGCATAGGTGGGAGGCTTTGAAGCATCGGCGCCAGCTGATGTGGAGCCATAGGTGAAATACCACCCTGTTGTTTTCTGATGTCTAACCTCGTTCCGTAAGCCGGAACAGGGACCCTCTGTGGCGGGTAGTTTGACTGGGGCGGTCGCCTCCTAAAGAGTAACGGAGGCGCGCGATGGTGGGCTCAGGCCGGTTGGAAACCGGCTGTTAGAGTGCAATGGCATAAGCCCGCCTGACTGCGAGACTGACAAGTCGAGCAGAGACGAAAGTCGGTCATAGTGATCCGGTGGTCCCTCGTGGAAGGGCCATCGCTCAACGGATAAAAGGTACGCCGGGGATAACAGGCTGATAACCCCCAAGAGCTCATATCGACGGGGTTGTTTGGCACCTCGATGTCGGCTCATCACATCCTGGGGCTGGAGCAGGTCCCAAGGGTTTGGCTGTTCGCCAATTAAAGTGGTACGTGAGCTGGGTTCAGAACGTCGCGAGACAGTTTGGTCCCTATCTGCCGTGGGCGTCGAAATTTGAGAGGAGTTGACCCTAGTACGAGAGGACCGGGTTGAACGTACCTCTGGTGTACCTGTCGTCGTGCCAACGGCGCAGCAGGGTAGCTATGTACGGACGGGATAACCGCTGAAAGCATCTAAGCGGGAAGCCTCCCTCGAGATAAGATTTCACAGGACGGTCGGAGACCACGACCTTGATAGATCGGATGTGGAAGTGCGGTAACGCATGGAGCTAACCGATACTAATTGTCCTATTCGCGCTTGAGAGTTGCACACCATCAATGACAATCCTGGGTCTCGGCCCAAATGTCAGCGATGTACGTGGATGACCAATAGCTCGACGCCAGAATAAACCTTCACACAACCAGCGCCCGGTGTTCCGGGTTGCTGGCAGACAAGGTGCATCGATTTTAAGGAGCCCATCGCAATGAAACGCGGTGGGTCCCAAAAGCCCAAACCGCATCGAAGTACCACTTCGATGTGATACCCGCATCCGCCCGCTTCATTGCCTGGTGGCTATAGCGTCGGTGTCCCACCCGATCCCATCCCGAACTCGGCCGTGAAACCCGACTGCGCCAATGGTACTATCGCTCAAGCGATGGAAGAGTAGGTCGTCGCCAGGCATTGCAGCCGGCGGGTGCAGATCAAGGCTTGGAACCCATCACAACGTCTCCGGTCCCTGGACCACCAACACCCCCGCACACACGCGGGGGCGTTCGTGTCTCCCTGGACCCTCATCCATCAAAGTACCACTTTGATGGACCTCATCGCGGGGTGGAGCAGCCCGGTAGCTCGTCAGGCTCATAACCTGAAGGTCACAGGTTCAAATCCTGTCCCCGCAACCAGCCTGATTTATATCGCCTCCGGGGGAATACCTGCGGAGGCTTTTTGCGTTTTCGCGCCAGCGCATAGCGACAGCATCGACGCAAGCTCACCACGTAGTTCGATGGTGAGATCACCATCCTCAACAGCACGAGCCTCAGGCAGTGGTTGGCGTGCCGCTCCTCCACATCGCCGATCCCACGGCCGAACGCGTCAACGCGGTCGGCTTCAAGACGGTCGGACTGCTCGGCACCGCGTTCACGATGGAACATGCCTTCTCAAAGAGCGACGCGCCAAGTTCCGCATCCAACCGCGATGTCGTATGGCTCAGTAGCCATTGGCGGGTGCTGTTGAGCAGTGTGTCCTAGATGAAAATGGCCTTGAGGCCGACCGCGAGGACGTCGAGCGTGCTCAGCGTGCCGTCGACCAGACCCTTATCGATGATGAGATGGAAGAAGATCGAGGAAATCAGCGCCACGATCTGGATGACGAACGATGCGACCAGCACCTGGATGAGGGGCCGCTGATACTTCACGAGGAATGGCAGGAACCAGGTGACGTCGAAAGGTCGCTTGGCGCCCGCAAGCGCCTCGCGCGTCGTCATCAGAACAAGCAGCCTGTCCGCTGTTCCGTGAGCTGATCTTCCGTCCACAAGGCGGGAGCGGGATCGTCGATGCGTTGGACGAGTACTCCTTATGCCGGGATATTTTCCCGCCTGCGCCGGCGGTTTCCACCATCGCGCATCGCTTCGCATGGCCCAAGCGTCCGGTTTCACGTCGGTCAAGTCAAGCTCGTGCTTCCGTTCTCAATAATGATCCAGACTGTGCGGAAACTCGGCAATTGATTCCATCGGGTCGCTGACCGGCGTATGCTGCGTCCATGGCGTACATCGAGGGTCATGCTCGGGACCAAGCACTGCTGCTGCCGGCATCGGTCGAGGACTATGTGGCGGCGGATAGCCCGGTGCGGTTCATCGACGCGTTCGTCGACGACCTCGACCTGGGCGATGCTGGCTTCGTGCGGTCGCAACCGAAGGCGACCGGGCGGCCCGGCTACGATCCGGCCGACATGCTCAAGCTGTACCTGTACGGCTATCTCAACCGGGTGCGGTCGAGCCGGCGCCTGGAAGCGGAGACGACGCGCAACCTCGAGCTGATCTGGCTGCTGCGCGGGTTGCGGCCGGACTACAAGACCATCGCCGACTTTCGTCGCGACAACCGGAGCGCGTTTAAGGCGGTGTTCCGTGCCTTCGTCATCCTGTGTCGCAAGCTCGACCTGTTCGGGCGCGAGCTGCTGGCGGTGGACGGCACGCGGCTGAAGGCGGTGAATAGCCCTGGACGCAACTTTTCCCGCGACAAGCTGGCTAGGTATATCGCCGCAGCCGACGAGCGGCTTGAGGGATATCTGGTCGAGCTGGACGCCATCGACCGCGGCGAGGATGGCCATGGGCCTGGTCGTGGCGAGGTCCTGGCTGCGAAGATCGCCAGGGTGCGCGAGCGGCGGCAGGCGCAGGAGGCGATGCTGGACCAGCTGACCGCCAGCGGTGAGAGCCAGATCTCGCTGACCGACCCGGATGCGCGCGCGATGGTCACGGGTCAAAAGATCACGGTCGGCTACAACTCGCAGGTCGCGGTCGATGCCAAGCACAAGCTCATCGTCGAGCAGCACATCACCAACGCCGCCACGGACATGGGCCTGCTGGCACTTACCGCCGGTGCGGCCAAGGAGGCGCTTGGTGTCGAGCAAATCGATGCGGTTGCCGACATGGGCTATTACAAAGGCGAGGACATTGAGGCGTGTGAGGCGAACGGTATCACGCCCTATGTCGCCCGGCCGAAACGGGGCAGCGCTATCGCCAACGGCCGTTTTCCTAAGGATCTTTTCGCTACGACGCCGAAGCGGACGCGTACCACTGCCCGGGTGGCCGGACGCTCGACATCAGCTATCGCGCGGTGACACGCGGCCACGCCAACATCCAATATTCCAACCCCGCCGCCTGTGCCGCCTGCACCATCAAGCCGCGCTGCACGAGCAGCCGCTGGCGGCGCATCAACCGCTGGGAGAACGAGGCGGTGCTGGACCGCATGGCGACGCGGCTCGCCGCTAGGCCCGGTATCCTGAACGTCCGTCGGAAAACGGTCGAGCATCCCTTCGGCTCGATCAAGCAATGGATGAACCAGGGCGCGTTCCTGATGCGCGGGCTGGAGAAGGTGCGTGCCGAGTTCAGCCTGACCGCGCTCGCCTACAATCTCAGGCGAGCCATCACCCTCATCGGAGTGCCGGGGCTGATCCGGGCGATGCAGGCCTGATCCGGCGCGCCATTTGCGTCGGCACAACGCCAGACATGCGGGCCATCAAGCCATCCCGGCGTCAGCACGGCCGCAAATCCAAATAAGACCGGTCTCTGACCCGCCCGGACGCGAGAAGCGTCAGATGGCGGCCAGCCCGTGAGTTTCCGCACGGTCTGTCATCCTTTTCGGGAAGTCGGTAACCCATCGGTCAGGATCGACGAGCGCACAGCCTTCGACCGAAATGAACGGCGGGTTTCGTCCGCGGCGACGGGCCGCTGCGTGTCGCTTATTGGTTGCGCTACCCCGACCTGCTTGGCGAGACAGGCATCCGCGATGCCGAACCTCCGGATTGGAAATGGCCGGGGCGTTCAGCCGTCCGCGGCAGCAACGCTGAGTGTCGGTTGGTCCATGTCGGTCAGCCCATCGATTGTGATCGGCGTCTTCCAACTCTGTACAACTGCCGTAACGTGCTCGAAATTTTCTCCATTCTGTCGATCAGTCGTACACTATTCATCCTTGGCTTGCATTGCCGCCAGCCAGTCCGTTCGATGCGTTGCCAAAAAAAATCGACGGCTCTGCTGTCGGTGCCTCGTCGCAGACGGTATCCGCCGGTAAATCGGTACATCCGCGATCGATGCACGGTCGCCGGACACGACGATCCGACGTCACGTCAGAGTCATCTCGCCTGCCTATCAAGGAGGATGGGCAGCGGCGATCGGCGATACGGCGGGAAGGCGCTGGAGAGGACACGGCGGCGCTACCTCTTCGCGCATTTCTGCAAGAGCCTGTTGTGGCACGCCAGTGGCCTGCTCTTCGCTTTCTTCCTCACGGAGACCTGCGGGTTGCCGCCACGGACCATGGGAGCGCTCATCGCCCTGTCGCTCTTCGTCAATGCGATCGCCGACGTCGGGGTCGGCCGGAGCATCGCTCCTGCCATGCGCCGGCCGACGCTCGTCCTGCGCCGGCAGGGCGCTGCGGCCGGTCCCGCCGGCCTGTTCTTTTTGTTGTTTTGCGCGACGCCGTTCCTGCCCGCGCCGATCCGACTGGGCGCCGCGGTCGTGACGCTGATCGGCTTTCGGCTCGCCTTCGCTCGGATGGACGTCCCGCAGAACGCGCTGGTGCCGCTGCTGGCACCGGACCCGACAGCGCGGATTCGCCTGCTCGCCGCGCGTAACATCTGTGGCGGATCGGCCAGCCTGCTGGTCGCCGTGGTCGCTGCACCGCTGCTGCTCGTGACGGAAACGGGCAGCGCACTGCCGCACGTTGTTTGGGCTGCCATCGTCGCCGGGTTGGCCGTGGTCAGCGCCCACCGCCTCGCCCGGGAGCGCGGCATCGCGGTACCCTTGATGCCCCACGCGGGCCATCGCGGCGGACGGGTCGCATTGCCCGCTGCGCTCATCCTTGCCGTCGCCTGTACGGCGACGGCCGGCAGTACGATGTTCCGCGCCATGGAGCCTTATGCCGCCGCTTACGGCGGGGCCGGTCTTGGCATCATGATCTGGGCCTCGCTCGGGGCGATCCTGTGCCAGCCCTGCTGGGCGATGGCCGGCCGCCGGCTGTCTCCCCGCGTATTGCCGTTGCTGGCTGCCAGCTGCGCCCTCGTGGCGGCATTCGCCCTCGCCGGCCCGTTGCGCGCCGGCGGCATCGCTATCGCGGTCGCCGGCCTTGGCTTCGGCATCGGGAGCGGCGGGTTGTGGCTGATGGTCTGGACCGCGGCGATCCGCGGGAACGATCAGCCGGCCAATCTCCGGCGGATCGCGGCACTCACCGCAGTGTCGAAGACTGCGCAGGGCCTGGCGATGCTGTGGCTGGGCCATGCTCTTCATGGCGCGCCCTATCGTACCGATCTCGCGGCACCGGGTATGCTCCGATCGGTGACGATGATCGCCGCGCTGCTGATGATCGCGCTCGGCGGATTGCTGCTGGCGTTGGGGGAGCGGCGGCTCAGTCGAACAGCGCGCGATGCAGGATCAGCGACGCCGCGCCCAGCGGTGCAGACAGTTCAGGATCCAGCGTCGCCACCATCAGCCGGGTCGGCGGTGCCCGCACCCCGCGCCGCGACGGCAGGCTGAGTTCCGGCCAGACCATGTCGTCGACGATGCGCTGCGCCAGGGGACGTGGCAGCCGTCCGCCCAATATGATCGCGTCGCAATCGAGGGTATAGCGCAGCATCTGGAATAACCAGGCGAACGAGGACTGCCGCGCTGTCAGCCAGGCATCGACACCCGGCCACGCCGGGTCGAACCGCGTCACCAGATCGGATATGCCCGTGCAGGCGACGCCATGGCGGGCGAGCGTGTCGCACAGATCGGCCAGATTGGGCGTCGTGCGATCGGCGAAGTGGAACAGGCCCGCGATCTCGCCCGCATTGCCATGTCGCCCGCGCATCAATTGGCCGTCATCGATCACCCCGGCGCCGAAGCCTGCCGCGACGTTGACATAGCAGAAGCTGGCATGATCCACCCCCGCGCCCAACAGCCGTTCGCCGATGGCCGCGGCATTCGCGATGTTCTCCACCACCGCCGATAGGCCGAGTGACCGTTCCAGCGCCTCCGCAAGGTCGACCAGCGCCCAATCGTCCAGCTCGGCGGCCGGGTTGCTGACATTCGCCGCGGTGAAGAATCCGGCAACGGCGAGGCCGATGCCGACGATCCTGTCGCGCAGCGGCTGTTCGGCGATGAACGTCGCTACCGCGGCGAGGATCGTTGCGCGGGTCATGCCCAGGGCGCTGACATCGCGCCGCGCCCGCACCACGCCGGCCAGGTCGAGCAGCACGACGTCCGCGCGGTCCGTCATCACCGACAAGCCGACGCTGAATGCCGCATCCGCGACAATGTGCATCGTAGCGCTCGGCTGGCCGCGGCCATGAACGACCGTTTCGCCGCTCCGGAGCAGGCCCGCCGCCTCGAGCTCCTCGGTCGCGCGGAACACCGCGGTGCCCGACAGCCCCGTCCCGCGGATCAGGTGCGATCGCGACATGCTTCCGTTGCGCCGCACCAGAGCGAGCACACGCCGGGCGCGTGGGGTCAACCGATAGTCCTTCCTCGCCACCGTTAGGGCATCTCCATTGTCATTCTCATCCGAGCCCTAGAGGCACCGTCTTCGAAGTGTCAAATTAATACCGTACAGCACGATATATATTGCGTCGTGTAGGGGGTTTTGAAGTGAGATTTTCGAGTCGGACTATGCTGCTGGCAGCGGCCATCAGCGTGCCTCCGGGCGTCATGCTGGCCGGGCAGGCGCAGGCGCAGCAGACTACACCGACGGCCGAAGCGGATGACCAGGGCGACATCGTAGTCACCGGTTTTCGCGCCTCTCAGCGATCGGCGACCAAGGCGAAGAAGAGTGCGGCGGTCATCCTTGATGCGGTGTCGCAGGACGATGTCGGCCGGTTGCCCGACCTCAACATCGTCGAGGCTAGCCGCCGGATCACCGGCGTCTCCGTTGTCGGCGGCGCCGACCCGACCAAGAACCGCGACATCTATCAGCGCGCGACGATCCGCGGGCTCGATCCGCGCTACAATCTCGTCACGATCGACGGTATTCCGCTGGCGTCGCCCGACTGGATCTATCGTGGTGCGCGCCTCGACATGCTGCCCGCATCGCTGGTCGCGCGGATCGAGGCGATCAAGAGCGTCAGCGCGCAATATGATCCGCACGCGCTTGGCGGCCAGATCAACATCGTCTCCAAAAGCGCGTTCGACCAGAACGGCAAGCGATTCTTCGTGGTCAACGCCAATGGCGGCTATAACGACACCGCCGGCAAGCTGGTGCGTGGTGGCGGCGCTGCGATCCGCGCCGATGCCACCGCTTCCACGCTGTTCGGCCCGGGCGAGCAGTTCGGCGTCGTCGCGTCGGTCGAATACCAGCGGCTGCCATCGACCGCGCGGGCGGAACTGCCGGGCGACACCGCCGGCGCGGGCTGGAGCTATTTCACCGCGGCCGGCGCACGCACCGCCTTTCCCGGCCTTTCGACCGGCGCCGTCGTGCCGGTACGCAACCAGGATTATTTCTTCGAGAACCTGCGCACCCGCCTGTCGGGCAATCTGAAGCTGGAATGGCGTCCGGACGCGGCGACGCAGCTGTCGCTGTTCGGCGGCTATTACCACGATACGGATACCGAGACTCGTTACGAGGCGCTGACGCTCGCGACCGGCGCGGCGCCCGCGGTCACGCCGACGAGCGGCCGGTTCGCGCAAGGCGACACGCAGCAGGGGCTGACCTATCAGCCGGTGACGCGCAACACCTGGCTGATCGATGCCAAGGGCCGGCATGATTTCGGCGACGGGCTGATCCTCGACACGACGCTCGCACGGTCGAAGGCGACGTATCGCGAAAACCGCCAGATGATAAAATACGACGCCAACCCCCGCGCGGGTGCCGCGTCGAACGGCTATTCGGCGGCGTTCGGCTATGCCTACCGGATCGTGGATGGCCGACCGCGGCTGACGCTCAACGATCTCGTCGCTGCGGCCAGCCCGGACGCCTATCGCGCGCTGTACTTCCGCGACATCCACCGCGATCTCGATTCGACGACCGACTTCGTCAAGGTGAACCTCGGCTACAATGCCGGTGCGGACGATCGTGGCCTGGGGCTCAATGTCGGCGCGGCGGTGACGCGGACCGACCTCGCCTACGATCAGCGCTATCTGGAATATGTCCCCGGCACCGCAGCGAACCAAGCGGCGTTCGGGACGCTGAACGGCATCCTCTATCCGCAGACGCCTGCCACCTATGAAACGCCGGGCGCGCCCTATCTGCTGGTGAACCGCACCGCCGCATGGCAGCGGTTCGACGCCAACCGGTCGCTGTTCATCGCCACCGACCAGCGCGCCAACAATGCCGCTGACGATTTCCACGATCTGGAAACGGTGAAGGCGGGATATGTCCAGGGCGTGTTCCGCGCCGATCGCTTCGACGTGCAGGCGGGCGTCCGCTACGACGACACCGGCCTGGTCGTCGATACCAACCAGGTGCCGACCGCGAAGGGGGCGACCGCCTACGAGCCGGTACGGCGCCGCACGGGCTATGGCTTCTGGCTGCCGTCTGCACTGGCGACCGTCGAGCTCGGCGACGGCATGCGGCTGCGTGGCGGCGTATCGAAGACGATCGGTCGGCCCGACTACGGCCAATATGCCGCCCGCACGACCTTCGGCGTCGGCACCGACGGCACGCTCACCGTCAGCACCGGCAATCCGAACCTCAAGCCGCGCGAGGCGTGGAACTACGACCTGTCCTACGAATGGTATCTGGGCGGCGGGGGGCTGATTTCGGTCGCAGGCTTCGCCAAGGACATCCGCAACGAGATCTTCACGTCGACCCAGCAGGGCCCGGCCACCCTCTTCCAGGGTACGACCTATCAGACGGTCTTCGTCAGCACGCCGCGCAACGCGGCGCGTGCGCGGGTCAAGGGGCTGGAGGTCAGCTATACGCTCGACAGGATCGCCCTCGTGCCGGGGCTTGGCGTCAACGCCAATTTCACGTTGCTCGATGGCTCGTTCGACCAGCCGGTCAGCGCGGCGGGCGTCGCCTCCGGCCTGCCCGCGGTACGGCGCAGCAGCGGGCTGATCCAGCAGCCCGACTATATCGCCAACCTCACCGCCTTCTACGTGACCGGTCCGATCGAGTTGCGCGCCTCGTACAACCGGATCGGTCGCGCGGTGCAGTCGGTCGATGGCGATACCCCGACCCGCGACCTGTATCAGGAGCCCCGCCAGCAGTTCGACGTGCAGGCGCGCGCCACGCTGCGGCCGGGTGTCGAACTGGTCGGGCAGGTCCAGAACCTGACCAAGGCGCCGTTCGTCGTCCGTCAGGGCATCGACCGCGGCCTCGTCAATTATTTCTTCCCGGTCGGGCGTACTTTCTGGCTCGGGCTGTCGTGGAAGCCGAAGCTGTGACGGCGGGCAGACTGGCGGTGGCGCTGCTCGTGACGCTCGGCGTCGCCACACCCGCGGCGGCGCAGCGGGTCGATGGCGCGGTGCGCGTGGTGTTGAAGTTCGTCAAGCGCGACGCGGGCGCGGGGGTGCGGTTCGATCCCGCGACCTGCGCCACCTGTTCGCCGATCGCGGACGCGAACTGGAATGCCGACAACGATCGCGAAACCGTCATCGCGCTGTCGATCCCGCGCATGCGGACGCTCGAACTCGGCTTCCGCCGGGGCGCCGCCAATGTCCGCCGCGTGATCCTGGAGGGCGGCGATGTGCCCTTCCGGCAAGAGGGAGACCGCCTGATCGTCGCCGTGCCGCCGGTGGGGAGCGACGCGATCACCGCCGCGGAGGTCGCGACGCATATCGTCGAGCCGGGGATGGTGCTGCGCTTCGAGCATGCCGATCCCGCGCGTCGTGCCGGCGACTATGCGCAGGGCAGGTTTCCTGCCGTGCAGCGCGCCGCCGCCAATGCGCTCGAATTCGCGCAGCGCGAGGTGGTGCGCGAACTGGGGCTCGGCGAATGGATGGAGCACGACCGCCTCGGCCGCATCCAGATCATGGGCTTCGACACCAACGCACCACACAACCATCGCGATGCCCCGCCGCATATGCATATGCACCTGCGCTGGCCCGACAATACGGGCACGCAGATCGGCCATTATTACATCGGGGGCGATGGCCTGCTGAGTTACAATGTCGTCGGTGTGAAGGGGCTGGGCGCCCCGCAGCAAAGGTTCGGCCGCGGCCAGTCGTTCACGACGGTCGCACCCGACGGACAGGCGATCTACACCCACCGCATCACGCCCGAGGGATGGCTGGAACTCGGTCGCTCCGGTGCGGCGCCGTGCCTGATCCGGCCGCTGGGCGAGGGCGGCTTCGCGGCGGGCGCCAGCGTCGCCTGCCCGGGCGGCACGCCACGACGGATCAGGGTGGCGGACGACCTCGCCGCGGGTGTGCTGAGCGTCGATACCAACGCGGTGCACGAGGTGTTCCGCTACGATCGCGACACCGGCGCGCTGCTGTCGCCGACCGCGGTGCCCGTTCCGCCGCCCTCGGTCTTCGTCAACGACGGCTGATCCATTCCAGGCATTGCGCGGCGCTCGCAATATTTCCGTCCGACTCAGCGCCAGAAGCAGGCGGACCGCGGGTCCCAGGCGGTGCCAGGTCGGCACGCGGTCCCTCCGACACCATCAGACCCATGAAAGGACTTATGCATGATGAGATTGCGAAGTTTCGTCGTCCGCTGGCGGCGCTCGCGTCCGCAACATGCCTCGTCTTAAACCCGCAGCGCGGCAACGCCTGCTTCGAGACAAGCGGGCGGTGAGAATGTCCTTTAAACGGCCAGCCAATCGGCCGTTATGTCCCCTCTATGCCCCTCCGGCGCCAGCACGGTGCGCAGGGCTTCCAGCAGAGGCGGCAGCGCCTGCGTGAAGGCGTAGGGCGGGTTGACGATGTAGAGGCCTGCACCATTATAGATGCCGGGCTGATCGTCATCGTATAACCAATGCTCCACGCACAGCAATTTCGGGATGCCGAGCTTGCGTAACTGATCCTTCCAGCGCCAATGCGTGCTGCGGTCTTTCAGCGGATACCAGATCATCGTCACGCCGTGCGCCCATTTGCGGTAAGCAGCGGCGAGGGTGGCGGTAACCCGTTCGCGTTCGTCGGGCTGCTCGTATGGCGGGTCGACGACCACGACGCCGCGCGCGGTCCGGGGCGGCAGCATGGCCAGCCAAAGCTCGTAGGCGTCGCGTTCGTGCACGGCAGCGGATGTGTGGCGCATCACGCCGCGCAGGGTATAGGCGTCCGCGGGATGTTTCTCGTTCAGGATCAAAAAATCCTGCGGGCGTAGAAGCTGCGCCAGGATCCTCGGCGAGCCGGGGTAGACGTGCGGCTCGGCCCCGGCGTTCACGGCCTCGATGACGGCGCGATAGTCGTTCAGCAAGGGGTCCGGGTCGGCGAGGACCCGCAGCACGCCCTGCGTGGCCTCGCCGGTGCGTCGGGCCTCCTCGCCGTCAAGGTCGTACAGCCCGCAGCCCGCATGGGTGTCGATCAGGGTCAACGCACCCGGTTTGTGCTGCAACGCCTGCACGAGGGCGATCAGCAGGCTGTGCTTCACGACATCAGCGCTATTGCCCGCATGGAAGGAGTGGCGATAATTCATTGCGACTTGAACCCTGACGATCGACCTTCTGCGTGGTGCTGGCGCGGTCGCCGAGCGCGAGGCGATCGATGCAGCCTCGCGGGTGCTGGTATTAAGTCGGGCCGCAGCGATCAACGTATTTGCGTCACGCCCGCATTGGCGATCCGTCGGCGAAGGCGGGAGCATAAGGCTTCGGTAGCAGGGGATGTCCCCTCATCGAGCAGCCGGCCGTAACTGGGCTTGCCGTGAAGCACCGGTCTACTGATGTTGGCCCATAATCCGCGCAACGCCGGACCGCCGAAGGTTCAGGTCTTTTATCTCCACCTTTGCCCGGGTCGGCAACGTCCGTCGTCAATGACCCGAGCCCGTCGCCAGCCAACAACGGCGTTTGACCTCGGTGTACCTGGGGCCAGGTGCGCTTTGTCCCGCGCCCGCGTCGACTGGTTCAATTGCCGTCGGCATCGACCGCGAATGTCACCGGCTTACCCCGCGACATAGGCTCCCAACCGGCCGAGATCGCGGCACGCACGCACCGCGCGATCGTTGCGACATCGAGTTGAAGGCGTCCGCGCGGCAAGCCCTTCAACAGCCGTTTTGGCGGCGGAAATTCAACCCATGCTTCGCGCGTCGCATCGCGCTGGGTAAGGGCTATCGTCATTCCCTTCCAGCCCTCGTCATCCGATTGATGCGGTTCATGCCGGAGGTGCCAGTCGTATATGGCGCCATCGACATCGATGGTGCCGCCGTTGCTTCGGGATTTTGCCATATAGGTGGTTCTATCATGCCAGCCCGACCAAAGCATAGGTTCAGGGCGGGATCGGCTCACCGCCCCTTCGGTGAGCGGACAGGCTGTATGGTTTTCCTCTCGCCGGAAGATCAACGGTATCGTCGCCATTCCTGCTATCGGAAAATGCGAAACCCGGTGGCGGGCGCAGACGGAGAGTCTCGAATGGGACGACGATACGGACGGTCACGGCATCGCGGACCCAGGCGATATCCAGCGTAGCACCGCCCCGCGCGCGAAGGCCGGTGACCGATCCCCGGTCCCAGCCCGGCGGTATGGCGGGCAGCACCGCGATGACGCCATTGTGGCTCTGCATCAGCATTTCGGCGATGGCGGCGGTGATGCCGAAATTGCCGTCGATCTGGAACACGGCGTGACCGGGTGCCGGATGCGTATCGAGCAGATTGCCGACCAGGCTGTCGCGCACGAAGAGCCGGATCGATTCACCCGCACGCCTGCCATCCCCAACCTGGCCCAGATGGCGGTGGCCCATGCCCGGCTCCATCCCGTCGCGGCGCCGCCATGCGCCTCGCGGCGCGCCATGGATGCGCGAACCGCCTCTGCCCATCCCGGCGTTGCATGCGGTGACATCGCGCTGCCGGGATAGCAGGGGTACAGGTGCGAGATGTGACGGTGTCCGACATCCTGTTCGGCGAAGTCTTCGGCCCATTCCTGCAACTGGCCGTGGCTGCCGATGCGATAGGGTTCGAGCCTGGGCACCAGCGCTGCCAACTGAGCGGCAAACGTCCGGTCGACGCCAAGTCGACGCGCTGCCGTGATGCAATTGCCGAACAATTCGCGGATCAGCGCAAGGTCCATCGTGCAGCCGGCGGATATCGCCGCCGGCCGGCCGTCCGGAGCGATGAACAGGTTTTCGGGGGAGATCGATGGCGCCGTCGTCAATCGCCCGTCATGCGGGTGCGGCACCAGCCACGCGGCGCAGAACATCGCGGCTCCCCGCATCAGTGGCCATGCCCGATCGCGCAGATAGCCGATGTCGCCGCCGAACGCATAATGATCCCAAAGATGTTGGGCCAGCCACGGCGCGCCCATCGGCCAGTTCGCCCAATTGGGATCGCCGCGGCCTTCGCCGACGGGGTTGGTCATCGCCCACAGGTCAGTGTTGTGGTGCAGGCACCACCCGGGCAGTCCGTAATAGTCGCGCGCGGTGCGCGCACCGGTCACGGCCAGCCGTTCGATCAGGTCGATCAGGGGCGTGTGGCAGTCCGCCAGCCCGCAGCTTTCCGCGGGCCAGTAATTCATCTGAAGGTTGATGTTCGTGGTATAGTTGCAGCTCCACGGCGGCCGGACCGCATCGTTCCAGATGCCCTGCAGAGTGGCGGGCTGCGTACCGGGCCGGGAACTGGCGATCAGCAAATAACGCCCGAAATCGAACAACAGCGCCGCCAGCGCGGGATCCGGCGTACCCTCGTCGGCCACGCGGCGGCGATCGGTCGGCGCACTTTGCCGGGCCGGGCCGAGATCGAGGGCGACCCGGCGGAACAGCGAGCGATGATCCTCGACATGGCGCGTGCGCAGGCGGGCATGGCCATGGCGGGCCGCACGCCGCAGCGTCGCCGTCGCAGCGGCTTCGACCGCCTCGGCGGACAGGTCCGGTGCGGTGTCGAAGCTGCGAAAGCCGGTGGCGACGGCAATCCTGATCTCGATGTCGCGTGCGTCGGCGACCTCCAGCGTTCCGGAGTGGGTCGTGACGTGTCCGTCAGTGCGGACCTCCAGTATCGCGGCAAAGCGCATGCCCAGGCCGTCCCGATCCGAATAGACGACGGGATCGGCGACATCGTCGTAGACCGGCTTGGAAATGGTCGGCGCCTTGCCGGCCAGCACCAGCGTGGCGCCGGTCGCGCGGACGTTCGCGCGGAGCGGACTGGTCAGGCCGATGCGGCACGACAGCGCCGCGGGACCGTGCCGGGTTGCCTTAAAGCATGGTGTCGACGATCCATCACAGTGCAATCGTATCAGTCTGGCGTGGAGTATTGAACAGCAGACATTGCCAAGCCTCTCGAATTACGACGAAGTATTTCATATTGCAGCAAAATCAAAGACGGATATATTGGGAAATGACAAATCAATTTGCCCTTCGCCCTCGGCGAGGGTTGTCTTCACGGCACTTGACTACAGAAAAAATATCAATGTTATTGACATAACTGGATTAATCGTCACGCATTCGGAACGTCGGGGCGGATGATATCGGTCCGCGACCTAGGTTCTGCTGGGGCGAAACAAGGTCACGATGCTGCCGGCATCTACCTGATCGGCCGGCAAGAGCTGCGACGCCCATGCGTCCGCGAGCAATTGACCGGGTCCGAGATCGGGGCGGCTATCCTTGCCAGGTGTAACTGCCTCTACCGGCTATCGTCTTGCAATTGCGGCCCTGGAACGGGTTCCGGGGGCGCTATGCGCGTTCTTGCTGATTGATCGATGTAGGCTGCCCAGCGCATGCCGCATATCGGTGCCGTGAAAAAACCGACACGACCGGCTCGTCCCGCGCCGCCTGAACCGGGCGGCCAGCGCGGCGTAATGGCGCAGCGGTGCCGCTGCCGTGATCGCCGGATCATCCCTCCCGTGATAATGCAGCGACTTGCCGCCACACGCGAAAAATAGCACCGTTCGGCCGGTGAACGGCAGCAGCGCCAGGTTGGCTCGCGAGCTCTTATGACCTTTGCGTGGCCCGAGACGGGAGAGACGAGACGATCATGACCGACGCCTTCATCTGCGACGCGGTGCGAACACCGATCGGTAAACTGAACGGGGCGCTGGCGACGGTGCGTGCGGACGATCTCGCCGCGATCCCGCTACGCGCGCTGCGCGATCGTAATCCCGGCGTCGACTGGGCTGCGATCGACGACGTGCTGATGGGATGCGCCAATCAGTCGGGCGAGGACAATCGCAACGTCGCGCGCATGGCGGTGCTGCTCGCCGGACTGCCCGAAACGGTGCCAGGCGTCACGCTGAACCGTCTGTGCGCCTCCGGCCTCAACGCCGTTGGCGGCGCGGCGCAGGCGATCCGCAGCGGCGATGCGGAATTGATGATTGCGGGCGGCGTGGAGAGCATGACGCGGGCGCCCTTCGTCATGGGAAAGGCGGGCGCGGCATTCGATCGCACGCAGAAGATCGAGGATACGACGCTCGGCTGGCGGTTCGTCAATCCGGCGATGCGGGCCGCTTATGGTGTGGACACGATGCCGGAGACGGCGGAGAACGTCGCATCGGACTGGCAGGTCACCCGCGAGGATCAGGACGCTTTCGCGCTGGCCAGCCAGCGCAAGGCCGCCGCCGCACAGCAGAACGGACGCTTCGCGCGTGAGATCGTCGAAGTGGCGGTGCCGCAACGCAAGGGCGATGCGCTCGTCTTCGCACGGGACGAGCATCCGCGCGCGACCACGATGGAGAAACTGGCTGCACTGCAGCCTGTCGTCCGGGCCGGCGGTACGGTGACCGCCGGCAACGCTTCGGGCTTGAACGACGGCGCGGCCGCGATGATCGTCGCAGGCGAACGTGCCGTCGTCGCCCACGGCCTGACGCCGCGTGCACGCATCGTCGCGATGGCGTCGACCGGCGTGGCACCCCGGGTCATGGGGATCGGACCGATCGAAGCGGCGCGCAAGGTGCTGCGGCTCGGCGGCATCGGCATCGATCGGCTCGACGTCATCGAACTGAACGAAGCGTTCGCCAGCCAAGCGATCGCGACACTGCGCGCTCTCGATATCGATCCGTTCACCGACGATCGCGTCAACCCGAATGGCGGCGCGATCGCGCTGGGCCATCCCCTCGGCATGTCGGGCGCGCGGATTGCGATGTCGGCGGTGGAGGAGCTTGGCCTGCGGAACGGCCGCTATGCGCTCGCCTTCATGTGCGTGGGCGTGGGGCAGGGCGCCGCACTGCTGCTGGAGCACGTCTGATCGGTCGTTCGAAACCCGGAAAATTGGCATGATCGTCAATCGCGGCGCGTCTTCCCCCTCGACGCCCGACCCCGGTATATTTGACCTTCACCACCCGCCGCGACGCACTGACCAATGCGGAGGAGCCGGGCCGGGTGGCCACCGGCCGGGTGACGTTCGTACCCGGCGCGCGGACGGCATGGCATACCTATCCGGCGCGGCAAATCCGCATCGTCACGGCGACGCGCGGCTGGGTCCGATCCGAGTGTCATGCAAGGGTCGACGTGACTGCCGGGGATCCAGTCCGGATCCCCGCGGACGAGCGACATTGGCACGGGGCGACCGACACCATGGTGACGACCCACATCGCCGTCACCGAATTCGTCAATGGCAGCGCCGCGACCTGGCTGGAGCACGTCAGCGACGCAGGCTATCTGTCGGCAGAAGGGGCAAAGGCGCCCGGTCACTCATTGGTACGAAGGAACGACGATGATGCCCCTTATGGCCCGCGCGGCGTATCTCATTGGAATGGCTGCTGCCCTGACGACGTCGCCAGCGGGGGCGACAGACAGGACGTGGGCAGGGGCCTGGGGCTATGCCGCCGCCGATCCCGCTGCGGATGCACGACCGCTGCCGCCGGGGACCTATCGCTATCGCGCCACCATCACGCAAAAGGGCGACGCGATCGCCCTGACGTTCAGCAATCCAGAGCCGGATAAGAGTATCGCCATCCAATCGGTACAGGTTGCCCTTGCCCGCCAGGGAACAGGCCTGGACTTCGAAGCGCGATTCGCGCGCCCGGTCTCGATTTCGGGGCTGGCCGGCGCGGTGCTGTTGCCGGGACGCTCGCTCCGGAGCGACGCGATCGACCTGCCGGTCGAGGTCGGCAGCGACGTCATCGTCGCGGTCACGTTTGCGACGCCGACCCGTCCCGCCAGAACCAATCTGGGCTGGCCGATGGATTTCTCGCCCGCGGGTGGCGAGCCGCAGCCCCTGCGGGCACGGCCTTATCTGACGCTGGTGACGGTCGCGCATCCACGGGCGAATTGCACGATCGTGGCGTTCGGCGATTCGATCACCGACGGCTATCTCTCCCGATCGACGACCGTTCGCGGCTGGCCCGGACGCTTGGCCGATCGCCTGTCGCGCCTTCCCGCCACCCGGCGTTGCGGGGTGGTGAACATGGGGATCAGCGGCAATCGCATACTCCGACCCGGTCGCGGTGCGGCAGCGCTCGATCGCTTTGCAAACGATGTGCTCGCCGTACCAGGGGTCACGCACGTCGTCGTCCTCGAAGGCATCAACGATATCGGCAACGGCGTGGGCAGCCGCAACGACGGCAAGCCTGCCAGTGAACAGGACGCGGTGACGGCCGGCGACGTCGTGGCCGGTTATCGGCAGATCGTCGCACGCGCGCATGCAAGCGGGATCACGGTCATCGGAGCGACGATGACGCCGGCGAAAAGCGCCGCATACATGTCGCCAGCCAAGGAGGCCGTGCGACTGGAGGTCAACCGGATGATCCGGTCCGGCACGGTGTTCGATGCCGTCGTCGACTTCGATGCCGCGGTTCGCGATCCCCAGCGTCCTGGCGAACTGCTGGCCCGTTTTGACCCCGGCGATCACCTTCACCCGAACGACGCCGGTCTGGCGGCAATGGGCGACGCCATCGACCTTCGGCTGTTTACCGGGGGCGCCCGCTGATGCCTGATCGGCGCTAGCCTAGGCGAAGACGCACGTTCGGCAGCGCCGCCATTGCGCAGTTATCGGCGCCGGGTCGCCACGGACAATCGCCGCGACCGGCGCGGAAACGGCCGCGAAGCCTTACGTCGCCACTTCGGCCGCCTTTGCGACGCAGGGGAGTGGTCATCAATATGGTACTGCTGCCTGCGCAGCCGGCACCATATCATGCGCCTGAAGAGATGGATTGTAAGTCTACCCTGCCTGGCGATCGTACCTGCCTGCGTTACGGGAAATCGCGAATGCTGCTGGGGTGAGGGGGGCGTCGACCGGCAGGACCGATCGCCTGACAGAGGCTGATAGTGTCGCAGTCGCGGCCGCCGTTTCTCCCATTGCGACCATACTCCCTCGTCCGAAACCGGCGATGCCGGTTTGCTCCGCCTGAAGCTGTAATCAAGGGGTAGCCGCAGCATCCCGGCGGCCGTTCTTTCCCACCTGGGGAGACGGCCGGTTCTCCATCGCTTGGCCGTTCGCCTTTACCTCGCTAATCTACCTTCGATGGACATCGATGACATCTGACCAGACTTCTTCACGCGCGCGCACGCTTTCGGACATCGCGAAATTGGCGGGTGTGCACCCAGGCACCGTATCGCGCGCGCTCGCCAACAGTCCGATGGTCAATCCCGAAACCCGCGCGCGGATTCAAACCCTCGCCAGCCAGCACGGTTTCCGCCCGAACCAGATGGCCAGCCGGCTGCGGACGCAGAAGACCAACGTCGTCGGCGTGGTGGTGCCGCTGGGGCACGAGAAGCGCCAGCATCTGTCCGACCCGTTCTTCATGACCATCATGGGGCATCTAGCCGATGCCCTGACCGAGGGCGGGTACGACATCATGCTGTCGCGCGTGATCCCCGATGCCGACGACTGGCTGGAGCGGATCGTCGATTCCGGCATGCTCGACGGCGTGCTGCTGATCGGGCAGTCGGATCAGTTCGATACGATCGAGCGCGTCGCCGCCCGCTATCGGCCCCTGGTGGTATGGGGCAGCAGGGTGGAGGGACAGCGGCATTGTTCGGTCGGGGTCGACAACCGACTGGGCGGTCGGTTGGCGGGTCGCCGCCTGATTGAGCGCGGTTGTCGGCAGATAGCGTTCTTTGGCGAGACCAAGACGCTGGAACTCGCCCACCGCTACGCCGGATTGCAGGATGCCTGCGCGGAGGCGGGGATCGCGCCGCCCGTATCCTGCGCGACGCACCTTGCGTCGGACGTGATGACGTCGGAGATCACGGCGCATCTCGACCGGCTATATGGCGCGATCGATGGCATTGCGGCAGCGTCGGACGTCATCGCGATGCGCATCGTCCGGGTCCTTGCCGATCGCGGCATCGCCGTTCCGCAGGGGATGCCGGTCGTGGGATTCGACGATCTGCCACTCGCCAACCATATCGTGCCGCGGCTCACGACGATCCGACAGGATGTCGCACTGGGCGCGTCCTTGATGATTCGGGCATTGTTCGAACGCATGCGGGGCGACGACACGGATTCGGTCGTGATGGCGCCGGAACTGATCGAGCGCGATTCCGCATAGGTCAGGCCGCTTCAGCCTGACCGCTGATTTCCAACGATAATCTACCCCGTCCCCCGCAATTCATCGGCCAACCAGCCATGCAAACGATTGTTGCAATCGTGTGCAATCGGTTGCATAGGGCTGGAATAACGAGGCCGCCGCGAATGGCAGGCCGATGCAGGAGGGGTTTCATGCGGAGCGCATCGTATCTGTTGGTCGGCGTCGGCCTGGCATCGCTGATGTCGATCGCGGCGCAGGCGCAGACCACAGCGCCGCAGGCAGATGCTGCCGCCGCCGCCGCCTCTGCGAGCGACGATCAGGGCGCCGACATCGTCGTCACCGGCACCGCGCGCCCCGAACGCCGCCTGACGACCAGCATCTCGATTAGTGCGCTGGACGCGACGCAGATCGCGCAGGCCGCGCCGCTGGGCAGTGCCGATCTCGTCCGCAACGTGCCCGGCCTCCGGTCGGAAGCCTCGGGTGGTGAGGGCAATGCCAACATCGCCGTACGCGGCCTGCCGGTCGCCAGCGGCGGCGCCAAGTTCGTCCAGTTCCAGGAAGACGGGCTGCCCGTCCTCGACTTCGGCGACATCGCCTTCGCCACGGCCGACGCGTTCGTGCGGCCCGACAACAATGTTCAGCGCGTCGAGGTCGTCCGCGGCGGTTCCGCCTCGACCTTCACCAGCAATGCGCCGGGCGCGATCATCAACTTCATCAGCAAGACCGGCAAGGTTGCCGGCGGCAACGTCGCGCTGACCAAGGGGCTGGATTTCGACCGTACCCGCATCGACGCGGATTACGGCGCGCCGATCGGAGAGGATTGGTCCTTCCACGTCGGTGGCTTCTACCGCATCGGGGACGGCGTGAAGAAGATCGGCTACAACGCCGAGAAGGGCGGCCAGATCAAGGCCAATATCACCCGCAACTTCGCCAACGGCTTCGTACGGCTGACCGGCAAGTTCCTCGACGACCGGGCGCCGGCCTATATCCCGGTGCCGATCCGTGTCGGTGGTACGAACAGCGATCCCAAATTCAGCGCATTGCCTAATTTCGATCCCAAGAACGACCCGCTGCAGTCGCCTTATTTCCGTTCCGACCTCGCGGTCGGCCTGAACGGCAAGCGCATTCGCACGGATGTCGCCGACGGGTATCGCACCAAGGTGCGCGGGATCGGCGGGGAGGCGTCGTTCGATCTCGGCGGCGGCTGGAACTTCGACGACAAATTCAATTACGCCAAGAATTCGGGTGGGTTCACCACGCCTTATGCCGCCAATGTCGCGACCGCCGCGTCGTTCGCGACGTCGATCGGCGGCGCCGGCGCAACCTTGCGCTATGCCAACGGCCCCAATGCCGGCCAGACGATCGCCAATCCCGGCGCACTGAATGGCAACGGACTGGCGACCAACGCTCTGTTGTTCAATGTGACATTGGACGATTTTACCAATGTCACCAACATCCTGACGCTGGGCCGCGACGTCGATGGCGGCAGCGCCGGATCGGGATCGGTGACGCTCGGCTATTTCAAATCCTACCAGTCGATCGAGATGGACTGGCATTGGAACAGCTATCTGCAGGAAGTGTCGGGCAACAAGCCGGCCCTGCTGGACGTCTACAATGCCGCCGGTCAGATCCAGACGCAGGGCGGCCTGATCGCCTATGGCGAGCCGGTGTTCGGCAATTGCTGCCAGCGCTATTACGACATGCAATATAAGATCGACGCGCCTTACCTTGCGGTGACGTGGAAGACCGGTCGACTGAACGTCGATGGCAGCGTGCGTTGGAACAGTTCGAAGGCGGACGGGCGCTATGCCACCAACAACGGTCTCACCGTGCTCGACGTCAACGGGGACGGTGTGATCCAGGTGCCGGAACGCACCGTACCGGTCGTAAGCCTCGCGAACGCCAAACCGGTGGACTACCGCAAGAACTACTTCACCTGGTCCATCGGAGCGAATTTCGAAATCAAGCCCGATCTGGCGTTGTTCGCCCGCGTCAGTCGCGGTGCGCGGTTCAATGCGGATCGCGTCCTGTTCGGCGGCGGTGTGCGCGACAATGGCAGCATCGCCGATGAAATTGCGGTCAACTTCGTCAACCAGCAGGAAGCAGGCGTGAAATTCCGGTCGGGTGGCGTCTTCGCCAACCTGACGGCCTTCCGCGCGACCACGGCGGAAGCGAACGAGATCATCATCCCGCAGCAGCGCCTCATCAACAACAAATACCGTTCCTACGGGCTAGAGCTGGAAGCCGGTGTCGATTACGACATCTTCCACCTGACCGGCGGCGCAACCTACACGCATGCACGGATCACGGAGAGCGAGGTGCAGCCTGCGCTCGAAGGCAATACGCCGTATCGTCAGGCCGACCTGATTTTCCAGGCGACGCCCTCGATCGTTCTCGATCGCGTTTCGGTGGGCGCGAACTTCATCGGTACGACCTCGTCCTACGCGTCGGACAACAACGGGCTGAAGATCCCGGGATATGTGCTGACCGGGGCGTTCGCCTCCTTCTCGGTCACCCCGGCGCTGCGTCTGTCGGTCAATGCGCAAAATCTTTTTAACGTGCTTGCGATCACCGAACTGGGGCTGGCGACCGACACGTTGCCGGCCAACGGTATCAATACCGCCCGTGCCTTCCCCGGCCGCAATATCAGTGCGACGATCGGCTTGAAGTTCTAGGACCGGATGCGGTGCAGGCGGCCCCGATCGGGCAAGCCACCGCACCTAATGGATCGGAAGGGGATTGCGATGCCTCGGCGCAACATCTTGGGCACGATCGGCATCGTTGCGACCGCTTTGGCCGTCAACCGGCAGGCGATCGGTGCAGCGTCACGCCACCGTCCTGCACCATATGTGTCGATCCGATGACGCAGCTGGAAGATCGCTTCGTCCGCCATGGCGCCACATTGCGCCGCCAGCTGGAACGGCTGTACGGCGCGACCCACGACGTGGCGATGCTGTGGACCCGTATCGAGGCGGCGGTGCGGGCTGGAGCATCGGCGCGACCGGCGGCGATGAAGATGCTGGACGATGCCCGCATTGCGGACCCCGACTGGTTCGTCGCGCCGGACATGATCGGTTATTCGACGTATGTCGATCGCTATGCAGCAACGGTCGCGGGCCTGACCGCGCGGGTCGATCACCTCGAATCGCTGGGCGTGCGCTACCTGCACCTGCTCGCTTTGCTGAAGGCGCGCACCGGCGATAGCGACGGCGGCTTTGCGGTCGCCGATTACCTCAGCATCGAACCGCCACTCGGCACGATGGCGGATGTCGAGAAGCTGGCCGACCGGTTGCGTGCCGGGCGGATCAGCCTGTGCGTGGATCTGGCGCTGAACCATACCGCGGACGACCATGCGTGGGCGCTCGCGGCAAAGGCCGGCGATCCCTTCTACCGCGATTTCTACATGGTGGTCGACGATGCCGAGGCGGCGGCGCGGGACGCGATGTTGCCACAGGTCTTCCCAACGACCGCGCCCGGTAACTTCACGCGGGTGCCGGAGATGGGCGGACAGGTATGGACCACCTTCTATCCATTCCAATGGGACCTCAACTGGGCGAACCCTGAGGTCATGCTGGCCATGATCGAGACGATGCTGCGTCTCGCCAATCATGGCTTCGAGGCGTTCCGGCTCGATTCCACCGCCTTCCTGTGGAAGCAGGCCGGCACCGATTGCCGCAACCTGCCGCAGGCGCATTACATCGTCCGCGCCTTGCGCGCCGCGCTCGACATCGCCGCACCGGCGACATTGCTGAAGGCGGAGGCGATCGTGCCGACAGCGTTCGTGCCGCCGTATTTCGGGGCGGACGAGGGGCAGGGTTTCGAACCCGAATGCCATCTGGTCTACAACAATTCGCTGATGGTCGCCGGTTGGGTCGCGCTGGCCGAACGATCCGCGGCGCTGCCGAAAGCGATCGTCGCGGCGAGTGGCGGGCTGCCGCTTGGGGCGAACTGGCTGACCTATGCGCGTTGCCACGATGACATCGGATGGGGCGCGGTGTTGAGCGATTTGCGCAATATCGATCCGGCGCCCGAAGGTCGGCTGGCCGCCGCCGCACGCTATCTCGAGGGGAAGGGCGATAGCTGGGCACGGGGCGAACCGTTCCAGTCGGACGGATCGACATTGCACGGCACCAACGGCATGCTCGCCTCGCTCGCGGGGTTGGAAGCGGCCGGCGACGATGCCGCGCGCGAGGCCGCGTTCCGGCGCATTGCGCTGATGAATGCGCTGGCCATCGCGGGCGGCGGAGTCGCAACCACCTACATGGGCGACGAGGCCGGGATGACGAACGACAATGCCTATCGCGCAGATCCGGCGCGGCGCCACGAAGGGCGTTGGCTGCATCGCCCGGCAATGGACTGGGCGGCACTCGGCAGTGCCGCGGCGAAGCGGATCGGTGGCGACCTGGCTCGGCTGCGCGGCGCCCGGATCGCCAGTGGCGGCGCGGGCGCGCCCATGCCGATGGCGACCGATGCGACGGCATTGCTGGCTATCGGTTGCGGCACCGACACGGTGTTCCTCAATTTCTCCGACGACCTCGTGGCGCTGCCGCTGTCGGGTGAGGATCGTCTGACCGGCGCACCGGCGACCGGGCTGCTTGACGGCTGGCAGGTGGCCTGGATCGCAGGAGTTCGAGCATGAAACCGCGTCTGTCGCTGGCCCGCATCGTCGAGATGAACCTCGGCTTCTTCGGGCTGCAGTTCTCGTTCGGATTGCAGCAGGCGAACATGGCGCCGATCTACGCCTATCTTGGCGCGGACGAGGCCTCGTTGCCGCTGCTCTGGCTGGCGGGACCGATGACGGGGCTGCTCGTCCAGCCTCTGATCGGCGCGCTATCGGACCGCACGACAAGCCGGCTCGGTCGGCGGACGCCTTACTTCCTGGTCGGTGCGATCCTGTGCAGCCTGTGCCTGTTCGCGATGCCGTACAGCCCTGTCCTGTGGGTGGCGGCAAGCCTGTTGTGGATCCTTGATGCCGCCAACAACGTGACGATGGAGCCGTATCGCGCCTATGTCGGCGACCGGCTGACGGAGGATCAGCGGCCGACCGGTTTCCTGACGCAATCCGCCTTCACCGGGCTGGCGCAGACCCTGTCCTATCTGGCGCCGTCGCTGTTGGTGTGGTGGGGCCTCGATAAGGATGCGGTGGACGCCAACGGTATCCCCGACATCACGCGCATCGCCTTCATCGTCGGTGCGATCCTGTCGCTGTCGACCATCCTCTGGTCGGTGTTGCGCGTGCCCGAACTGCCGCTGACGCCGGATGAGCGCGCGGCGATGCAGGCGGACAAGGTGACCCTCGGCGGTGCAGTCCGCGATGTCGTCACCGCCATTCGCGACATGCCGCCAGCGATGCGGCGGCTGGGCGTGGCCATGCTGTGCCAATGGTATGCGATGTTCGCCTATTGGCAGTTCATTGCCTTTGCCATCGCACGGTCGTTGCACGGTACCAGCGATGCGGGCAGTCAGGGTTTTCGCGATGCCGCGCTGACGGTCGGACAGATCGGCGCGTTCTACAACGCGATCGCCTTCGTCGCGGCGCTGGCAATGGTGCCGGTGACCCGCCGCCATGGTGCGCGGATCGTCCATGCGGTGTGCCTAGCCGTGTCCGGCGCCGCCATGCTGACGATCCCCTCGGTCGCCAGCGAACAATGGCTATACTTGCCGATGGTCGGCATCGGCCTCGGCTGGGCGAGCATGATGGGTAACCCTTATGTGATGCTCACGGATACCGTACCGCCGCCGCGTTTCGGCATCTATATGGGTATCTTCAACATGTTCATCGTCATTCCGATGATGATCGAAAGCGTGACCGTCCCGCTCTTCTACCATCCGCTGCTCGGCGGCGATGCACGTGGGATGCTGTATGTCGCGGGTGCGCTGATGATCGTCGGCGCGATCGCGACGATGCGCGTGGGGGCGAGGGCACGACGGAGTGTGACGGCATGATGCGACGGTCGATCCGCAGCGCGCTGGCGTTGGTATTTGCGCCGGTGACGCCGGCATCGGCACAGGATCCGGTGCGCGATGCCGCGTTCATCGAAACCGAGGTCGTCCGGCTATGGCCGGGGCGGGCGCCAGGCGCGACCGCCGATACGCCCGAACAGACGCCGACTATGACGATCTTCCGGCCGCAAAAGGGGCGAGCGAACGGTGCTGCGGTCGTCGTCGCGCCGGGCGGCGGTTATATCGAACTGGCCGGCAACATCGAGGGGCGGCAGGTGGCCGACTGGTTCGCCTCGCGCGGGGTGACGGCTTTCGTCCTGCGCTATCGTTATGGCCCGACGGCGCGCCTGCCGATCCCGTTGCTGGACGGCGCGAGGGCGATCCGGTCGGTCCGCGCCAACGCCAAGAGATACGGCATCGACCCCGCCCGCGTCGGCATGATCGGCTTTTCCGCCGGAGGTCATCTGAGCGCGATGACCGCCGCCGCCGCAGACCGCGGATATGCGACCGCGGCCGACTCCGTCGACCGGCAGAGCAGCCGCCCGGATTTCCTGGTGCTGGGCTATCCATGGCTCGAAGCGACGGTGGTCGATGCGCAGGGCCATTCCCCCTATTGCACCTTCGCCGGCAAGGCTTGCGATCCCAGGCAGTACGAACGCTTCGTGCCGACGAAGGCGGTGACGGCCGCGATGCCGCCGACGTTCATCTATCATACCAACAGCGACATCGTCGTGAGAGCGGATGGCATCCTCCGCTTCTACGACGCATTGCGGGCCAATGGCGTCGCCACCGAGCTTCACGTTTTCGCCAAAGGCGAACACGGCACGGGACTGGGCGGCTCCGATCCGGCGCTGGCGCGCTGGCCGGAACTGATGGAGCATTGGCTGCGCGCGATCGGTGTATTGGGTCGGTAACCGACACGCGTGCGGCCATGCCTGCGGGGACGGGATAGCGCCGTCCGCCAATGTCGAACCGAAAGGTCAGCAGCCTCGCTATTGCGGACCCGCAGACCCGATTCTTGGGGATACCGGTCGATCCGACTCGATGTGAAGCGCAGGCAGTCGGTGCCGCCCTGACCACCGTCGCCGTCAGCTGCTCGCCGCGGTGCCATAGCGGGCGGCCTGGACGAAGTTGGCATCGAACATCCCGACGGTTTCCGCGACGTCGCAGTGATACCGGTCAGTTCGGTTTCACGATGCGACCCATTGCTGTTCCATTTTGGACATTAACCTGCTCGCAATTGACGCATGTTAAAAGTCAAAATTGGAGTGAAACCGATGAGCACACTGCATCGCCTTGCCGCGGCCAAGCCGCCGACCGTCATCCGCAGACTCACGGCCAACAGCCGTGGTGCGGCGGTGCTCGAATTCGCCTTGGTGGCCATCCCGTTCTTCGCCGTGGTGTTCGCCGCGCTCGGGACGAGCCTCGCCTATTTCGCGCAGCAGGGACTTGAATCCGCGGCGGCGTCCGCCGGCCGTTCGCTGCTGGTCGGCGACACGCAGACCGCATCACCGAGCAAGGCGCAGTTCAAGACGAGCGTCTGCGCCAAGCTGCCAGGGTACATGCGGTGCCCGAACCTGCTGGTGTCGGTTGATCGCTCGGTCGATTTTGCCACCGTCGGCACTGCCAGCCCGACGATTACCTTCAATAGCGACGGTACGCCCGCCGACTCGATGCCGTACAATCTGGGCGCGCCAGGCGATATCGTCACGCTGCGGCTCTACTACGTCTGGCAGTTGCCGTCGGTGAATCTCGGCTACGACATCGGCAACCTGTCGAAGGGGCGGCGCCTGCTGATCGCCACATCCGTCGCCCAGACCGAGCAATATTCGTGACCCGGCTGTTCGCACGGTTGCGACGCGACCGCGCCGGGATTGCGCTGACCGAATTCGCTATTACCTTTCCGGTGCTGCTGCTGCTGTTCCTCGGCGGATATCAGGTGTCCGACGCGATCGCCTGCAAGCGCAAGGTCGGCCTGACCAACCGCACGATCGCCGACCTCGGCACCCGCCGTAAATCCGTTTCGGCCGCCGATGTCGATGCGATGCTGGCCGCCGCGACACAGGTCATGTCGCCGTATCGCGAAACGCGGGCGCGGATCCGGCTGACGGAGGTGCTGACCGATAGTACGGGCAAGACGACCGTCGTCTGGAGCCGCGGTCGCAACACCGTGGCCCGCACCGCCGGTAGTGTCGTGTCGCTGCCGACGCCGCTGCGCAGCAGCGGCAACTACCTGCTGCTGAGCGAGATCACCTATGGCTACGACCCCGGCGTCCGATTCGGTGTAATCGGTCCCCAGACCTTGAGCGACCTGTTGTTCATGAGTCCCCGCAACTCCGTTTCGGTGCCCTGCAATGGCTGCTGATCCCATCCGCATCCCACGTCTGCCCGCCGCGCCCCTGGTAGCGTCCATGGCCCGGTTGTGGCGAGAACGCCGTGCCAACGTCATGATGATCACCGCCTTTGCGTTGATTCCGCTCACCTTCGCCACCGGAATGGGCGTCGATTACAGTCAGGCGATGCGGTTGCAGACCAAGGTGGCAAGCGTCGCCGACGCCGCATCGCTCGCCGCAGTGACGCAGCCGATGATGCAGAAACCGATGCTGACCGCTTGCGACGCCGCGCGTCGCACGTTCATCGGTCAGGCGACGGGATTGTACGGACTGCATCTCGACCCGCTGGTCGCGTCGCAATTCACGATCACGATCACCGATACCTTCGCCAGCCTGCCGACGGTCACCGTGACCTGCCCGACCGTCGGTCTTACGCTGCTGGATGTCGGTGCGATCCCGCTGACCCGCGTGGTGAAGGTCGATTTCCGCGGTACGTCAGACAACAGCTTCGCACGCATCCTGGGCATGGCGACACTGCCGATCGCCGGCACCGCGACCGCCAAGACGGTGAAGGCGCCGTATATCGACATCCATCTCGCGCTCGACACATCGCAGTCGATGGGCCTCGCCGCCACCGATGCGGACGCGCTGAAGCTGTGGAACGCGACCAAGGCCAAGAATGGTCGCGGCTGTCAGTTCGGCTGTCATGCGCGCGATCCCAATGAGCTATATTCGATGGAAGAGATCGCGCGCATGCCCGACGTCAACGCCCGGTTGCGTGTCGACGTGCTGCGCGATGCCACCACCGACATGATCGACACGGCCGTCGCCAGCCAGGGCAGCAACAGCAACTATCAGTTCGCAGTATACCGAATCGGCAAGAATGCCGGTCGCTATGGGATTGGTGTCGATCGATACGTTCCGCTGACAGGCAATCTGGCGACGGTGCGCAGCACGGTGCAGTCGCTCGACCTTAGCGCCAACGATGGGTCGGTGGGTTTTGGGGATACCGACCTGCCGACCGCGACCAGCTTCGTCCTGCCTTTCATGAACGCGACCAGCGCCGGCGTGGACGACGGCACGACGCAGCCGCGCGCGCGCAAGTTCATCTTCATCGTCACCGATGGCGTCACCGATATCGAGGGGAATTGCACCTTCGGCCATTGCACCAAGGTCATGGATCCGGCCACCTGCGATGCCTATAAACAGAAGGGTATCACCGTGGGTGTCGTCTATACGACCTACATACCGACCAAGGCCGATCCGACCAGCATGTCCAGCACCGACCTGCGTGAGGAATACATCAAGCTGGTCCAGCCGATCGCAAGCGGCATCGCCCCCGCGCTTCAGCAATGCGCCTCTCCGGGCTGGTATTTCGAGGCTTCGGACGGACCGACGATCCACACTGCTATGCAAAAGCTGTTCGCCCAGGCTAGCAAGACCGCCGCCCTGATCCATTGACGACCCGCTGGCGCCCGAGCCTTTTTAGACGGCTGCGCGGGGGATGCGCGAGGGCGGGGCCCACACGGTCGTCGGCTCCTCTGTATTTGGTCAGCGGCTAACGCGCCATATGGGCCGGATCAACGCCATGGGCTCGCGTCCCGGTGAGTTCGCATGGGCGCGGAAATGACGCATTGCGGCTGCGCAGGCACCAGTGTGTCGTGCGGACACGTGCTGCAGGCGTTGCGCATCCCATCTCGGACTGGCGAAGGACTGCGTTCGAGCGTTTGTTTATCGCCTTCAGGTTGCCTATCCGGCACTTTCGCTGACGCTCGACCCATTGTTGGCCTCCTTTGAGGTCGAACGTCTGCTCTGACAAGTTCATCCAGACCTGCGCATCTCTGAGCGCGAACGCGACCTGTCCGTTCAGATGCCTCGGATTTCGTTCTCCCAACGTCACACCGGCGTGTGTCTAGGGCTAACGCAATCGCCTTCAATCCGTCCGGCCAACCGGACGAATGGCTAAAGCGCATAGCATATATCGCTTTATACTCCTACAAATTGACCGTGACGTTAAAGCCGCGTATGTCGTCGCCTTTAGGACGGGATCAATCAGGTGAGGAATCGCAGCCATGCCGGATAATCACGACACGATGCTGACCAATCCTCTGCTGTCGGTGATTCGAACGGTGCAAGATGCCATTGACGTTCTGGACGCCTCACCGGTCAAGGATGCGCAGCTCGCCGCTGTGTATTTGAGCCACGCGATCAATATCCTAGAGCAGGATCCGGCGCCTTGCATCGATGGCAGCACATCAAAATACATGTCGTGATATGTCAGATGAGCAAACGTTGCGGCGGGAAGTACCCATGATTGGCAGCTTCACACGTCATTTAGGGAGGGTGAATAGCGTAATGAGCACGTTTTGGCGTAGGGGAGCGTTGGCCATTGCCACTGTCGCAGGTATCTTGCTTGCGCCATCGGGATTCGCGTCCGCGCAGCAGGGCAAAGAACATCAACTGCAGATCGTTCCCGATCACAACTCTGCCGCCACGTCGGCAAAAACCTCACCGATTCCCGCTGAGCGCGAGCGATCCGCGTATCTGATGAGTTACTTCAAAGACGAAACACATTCCTTGTATTTTGCGGTGTCACGAGACGGATTTACGTTCACCGATGTCAATGGCGGCAAGCCCGTTCTGTCGGGTCGCGATATTGCCGAACAAAAGGGCATCCGCGACCCGCATATCACCCGTGGGCCCGATGGTGCCTTCTACATGGCGATGACCGATCTCCACATCTTCGGGCGCGAGGAGGGGCTGCGTACCACTGCATGGGAACGGCCCGAGGATCGCTATGGCTGGGGCAACAACCGCAATCTGATCCTGATGAAGAGCAGGGATATGGTGCATTGGACGTTGGCGCGCGTCGATGTGGGCAGGCTGTTCCCCTCGCTGGCGAACGCCGGCACGGCATGGGCCCCGGAAACGATCTACGATCCCGTTCGCCGGCAGATGATGGTGTATTTCAGCACACGGATCGGCAACGGACCGTTGTACATGGTTTCGTCCTACGCCGACCCCGCGTTCAAGACGCTGACCACCGAACCGGTTAAACTGCTGATCCATCCCGATTCCAAGGTCGGTACGATCGACGGTGACATCACCCGCGTGGGCAATCAGTATCGCATGTTCTACGTCGGACACGAAAACCCGGGTGGGATCTTCCAGGCGGTGTCGAAGACGATCGGCTCCGGCTATGTCTACACACCGCAGCGGGTCGCGCCCGAAACGCTGGCGCACGAGGCACCGAACCTGTGGCGGCGGCACGGCACGGACACCTATGTGCTGATGTATGACGTGTTCGGGGCCAAGCCGAACAACATGGGCTTCGCCGAAACGAAGGATTTCAAGACCTTCACCAGGATCGGGCATTTCAACGAGACTGGCTCCCCGATGAAGACCACCAATTTCACCTCACCCAAACACGGCTCGGTGATGCCCATCACGCCTGATGAGGCGACACGGCTTGAGTCGTATTTCGCTGGTGCATCGATCCCGCGATGAGCTATCGTCCGGCCTGAGGCGCGGGGGTTCTGCCCGATCACCGCGCCAGATTGCCACCGCTGGTCTGTACCGATCCAGACCAGCGTCGATGTGCCACCGGGAATGACAGTTAGTGCGTCAAGCATCCTGGTGGCGACCAAGCGTTGCCACTTGCATGGAGGAATTCACGATTTTGCGGACGGCTGGCAGTCCATCAGGGCCGTGCCTACGGGCTCAGCGAAATGCCCTGTTGTGGTGAAGCAATGCCCTTGCAGCGTATCATCACGCCTGTGGCGGTCGGCAAGGTCACTGCAATCGTAACGACGATGTTGAGCAACGTCAGACGGCGAGGGAGTTCCTAACGGTTTACGGTGTTGGCGCGTTCCTCGGGCTCATTGACGCTTCGTCAGGCGGTAAGAACAGTCCGCTGAAAGGTGTCTTGGTCCCTAGCCGTTTGAGCGTAATCGTTAAGCGGCCGAAAGTCCGAGGGTCAGGCGGGTATCGTCGAGAGCCAGGTCGACAAGCCTGCGCATGGCGTTCGATGCTTCGACGACCTGTGCGCCGACAATCGCATCGTACACTGCGACATGCTCGGGCATGGGATCGCGCGGTAGGGCTCGATCGCGTTGTTTCAGCTGGGTGGTCCATTCCACCGCGGCGGTGATTCCCGCGCTGAGAGTCACGAGGGCATCGTTGCGGGAGGCTGTAAGAATGGCGGCATGGAAATCTCGATCGGCCGTTCGTCCGGCTTCGGTCGACAAGGTGTGGCGGCGCATGCGCATCAAGGCATCTTTCAATACCTTGAGATCTGCTCGATCACGCCGTTCTGCCGCAAACGCCGCGGCGGCCGGTTCGATGACCGCACGCAGCTCGAACAGGCTGCGAAGCAGTTGCATATCGGGTGTGTTGGCGAAGGCCCAAGCAAGTACGTCAGGGTCGAGCATGTTCCAGCGAGAGCGCGGCAACACGCGCGTGCCCAATTTGGTTCGGCTTTCCACCAGCCCCTTGGCGATCAGGACCTGCACCGCCTCGCGATACGCACCGCGTGAAACGCCAAGCGTTTCCGCGAAGACCAGCTCGCCGGACAGAGTGTCACCAGGTTGATAGTCGCCGGCCAGGATCGATCGCCCGAGCGTATGGGCGATGGCGCCGCGCAACCGGCGACCGGAATTCAGCAATTTTTTTTCCTCGGATATGTCGGTCACGATGGCGGTGTTCGACATTATCGGTCGCTTACGCAAACCGAAATTGGACGATCGGCTTGCAAAGAGGCTCTTTCACAGGGGTAGATAGCTGATGACACGAAGCCGATTTAACCTGTTATAAGATCGCGCGTCGCCGCCGATATCCGTTATGGCTCTATACCGCTTGATGTGAACTCTGCTGACGGTTTTCTGATCCATCCTCATGCATGGCCTGAGCGGAGCTATGCGACGAACGGTTCGACGAATTTGGTGCGACCGCGCAGGAAAGTGTCGGTGACTAGTCGCAACGGGGTGATATCGACGTCCGACCGCCCCGCATTGATGATCTCCACAAAGCGGCGATAAAGGCCGGCATATTCGCCATGGAGGGCGTCGACCGGGGTCGGTTCGGTGCCGTCCGGCATTACCAGCCGGCCGCCGCCGTCGTGCAGCATCAGCGTGCCGGCATCGGTTTCCACGGCGATGTCCCAGCTTTGCGGCCCTTCCTGGCGGAAGTCGAGGTCGGCGGCGATCCGCAGGCCGTGGTCGTCACCGAACGTGATGCGCGCGGCGATCGGGGCGTCGCAGTTTTCCGGAAAGTCGAGTTCGGCGTCGGCGATGAAGAAGGGGCGGGGCAGGATGCGGGTGACGATGGACAAGGCGTTGATGCCGGGATCGAACACGCCGAAGCCGCCGGCCTGCAAAATCCAGGCCTGGCCCGGATGCCAGACGCGGATGTCCTCGCGCCAGGTGACCGTCACCGAACGGATGGCGGCATCGGCGAGGAAGGCGCGGGCGGGTTCGACGCCGGCGGCGTAGCGGGAATGCCAGCCGGCAAACAGGCTGATGCCGGCCGCCGCCGCTGCCCCCTGCAATTGCGCGACCTCCGCCAGCGTCGCGCCGGGCGGCTTTTCGAGGAAGACGTGCCAGCCTTGCGCGATCGCCTGCGCGGCGATGGCGCGGCGGACTTGCGGCGGGGTGCAGAGCGAGACCGCATCGATGGCGATCCCGCTGGCGATCAGGTCGGCGATGTCGCGGAAATGGGGGACGCCCGCGACACCCTTGCCCTCGCGGCTGACGGTGGCGGCAAGCTGGATGTCGGCATTGCCGGCGATGGCGGGAACGTGCTGGTCGTGGGCGATCTTGCCCATGCCGACGAGGGCCAGGCGCAGGGGGCCGGTTCGGTGCGGCTGGCTCACAGCGGCGCCACCGCGACCGGGGCTGCGGGGGCGATGGCAAGCGGGTTGCGCAACGGCAGCGTGAACGGCGCGGCCTCGATCGCGAACACATCGCCCGTCTGCGTCTGCACGGCATCGGCGCACGACAGGGTGGCGGTGCCGAAGAAGTGGACGTGGATATCGCCGGGACGGCGGAAGGCGGCGTATTTGAAGTGATGATGTTCGAGGTTGGCGAGGCTGTGCGACATGTTCGCCTCGCCGGTCAGGAACGGCTTTTCCCACAGGACCGCGCCATCGCGTTCGATCCGGCTGGTGCCCTGGATATCGGCGGGCGGTTCGCCGAGCAGCAGTTCCGCGCCCAGCGCCGCCTGGCGCAGCTTGGAATGCGCCAGCCACAGATAGTTGTGGCGTTCGGTGACATGGTCGCTGAATTCGTTGGCGAGCGCGATGCCGAGGCGGAAGGGGGTGCCGTCGTCGCCGATCAGGTAGATGCCGGCGAGTTCGGGTTCCTCGCCGCCGTCCTGTGCGAAGGCGGGCGAGGTCAGCGGCGCACCCGGCGCGACGAGCGACTGGCCATCGCCCTTGTAGAACCATTCGGGCTGCGCGCCGGCCTGTCCGGCGGCGGGGCGGCCGCCCTCCATCCCCTCGAGGAACAGGCGCATCGAATCGGTCTGCTGGCCGGAGGCGGCGGCCTTGTGCATCGCATCGCGACCCGCTGCGGAGCCGAGATGGGTGAGGCCGGTGCCCGCCAGCATCAGGCGGGCGCTGTCGGGATGGTCGATCGCGGGCAGCAGTTCGCCGGCGGCGAGCGCGGCGGCGAGGTCCACCGTCTCGTCGCCGCGGCGGGCGCGGGCGGCATCGAGCAGCGAGACACCGTCCGCGATGGCGGCCAGAGCGAGGTCGCGGGTGGAGGCGACGCCGGTGAGGACATGCGCGACCTCCTCGGCGAGGATCACGCGGCGCGTGCCGTCGGGCAGGCGCTGCTGGACGAGGCGGGCAGGAATGGCGGAACGGGTCATGCGAGGGCTTTCACTGCGGTGACGAAAACGCCGGCGTCGGCGGCCGGCGTATCGTTATGGTAGACGTTGGGCGGACGACGTATGAGTCCGCCCAACGGGGGGCATGGTCGGTAGCCCGGCGACGTTTGCCGACGAGGTCATGCAACCCTGAACGTTCAGGTGCCGCGCGCCATCGACGGGATCAGAACTTCACGCGGGCCGACAGGCTGAAGTTTCTCGAAAAATAGACGATGTCGCGGGGAAGAGCCTTGGTCCCCCAATAGGATTGTTCGCCGGCCCGCGTGATGTTTGCTGCTTCGAATGCGAGCGTCAGGTTCTTGTTGACGTCGTAGTTGATCGATGCATCGAGCCGTTCGACCGGGTCGATGAACTGGTTGTTATAAGGATTGAACGCATCTCGCGATGTTTCGCGCCGCGATCGCCAGTTATAGGCGACGCGGATATTGAGGCCATCGCGTTCGAAGAAGCCGATGACGTTGTAGACGTACTTCGACACGAAGAAATACGGTCCATAGGTCAGCGCATATTCACCGGTCGGGCTGAAACTCGGGGTACCGATGTTCGTGTCGTTATAGGTGAAGTTGGCGGATCCACCGAAGGACTTCAGGAAGCCCGGCAGGAAGGTGAAGAACGTCGTCGCCGACGCCTCGATCCCCTTGTGGCGTCCCTTGCCCGAGTTGACCGGCCTTTCGACGATTACCGGCACATTCAAGCCCGAAAAAATTTCCGGGGCTTGACGGCGAAAAATGAAACCATCGTGATACCATTGCCATGCAGAGAGGCTCATGGACCCCGTCTGGCCAAAATAATATTCGAGCGACAGATCATATTTGGTCAGCTTGATCGGCCCGAGATCGGCATTGCCCGCGACTGCAGTTGGGCGAACCGTATTCTGGGCTTCGAGTCTTATTCCGGGGTTGAGATCCAGCACATTCGGCCGTCCCACATCGTATGAATAGGACGCGCGGAGTTGCAGTTTCGAATCGAAATGTATGATAGCGTTGAGGCTTGGCAATACGTCGAGGTAATTGTTGCGCCCCGTGACCGGTGTGATAGTCGACACCGTTCCGGGCAATCCATTAACGAGACCGTTGCTTAACGTCTCCTGATTTGCACGCAAATTGGTTACCGTATTGACGATACGCGCCCCGACCGTTCCGTCGATCGGGAAGAGCAGCTTAATATTGTAGTGCGCCATGCCATAGAAGGCGTCGCTGCCGTCGCTGCCGGTGAACGTGTCCCGCGGATTGTAATCGGGGAAATAGGACTTGGCGAGCGACGACGAAATCGGCGCGGCGAGCGCCCGGAACGTGTTCCAGTTTCGGCGGACGGCGCCGCTGTCCGCTGAAAGCCAGTTGGCATTGCTGGACGTCACGGTTCCGCTGAATCCCTGCCCGACCGGCGACAGCGTGTAATCGGATAGCAAGGAGATGGGTATCTGCATGCCGCCCTGATCACGATACCCGTTCTTCCTGTCATAGCTGCGCGTCGCGTAGCGGAAGCCTACCTTCAGGTAATCGATCGTCGACGCGAAAGTGTTGAGCTTGAGGTCGAACTTTGCCTCCTTCTCCGCGCTCTTGGTATATTGCCTGCTCTGGTTGTATCCGTCGATGAACCGGTAATTGGCCGGATTCAGCAAGTCGACATTCTTGAAAGTCAGATTCTGGCCGCCGCGAGGGTCCTTGGTCGTGTTGAATTCGACATCGAAGCTCGGTTGTTGTGCAAACCGATAATATGCGAAGATATTATCAGAATCGTTGTCCGACTTGGCATAGTTCAACCAGCCGCCGAGTTCGAACCGCTCGCTGGCGTATTCGACCTGGAAACGACCACTGTAGTTGCTCGTCTCGTGCAGCCACGATTGTTTGCCGGGTCCGTATGGATCGACCGAGTCCGCTGACAGCGACGCGACCTGCCGGCCGTCGGCGCCGATCACGACGTTCGACAGGCGCGGCGGCGGGGCTGAGCTTTGCGTGAAGGTGATCGGGATGTTGAACTGATCGTCCAGCCAGCCCATTTTCTGGTTGCTGTAGCCGCCGTCCAGTGTGATCTTCCAGTGATCGTTGGGTCGCCACTGAATGGAACTGGAGAACGCCGCCCGCTTGACCCATCCGCGGCGATACGTGAACCCGACCTGGTCGGGGATAAAAATGTCGGACGGGGTCGTGCCCGGATCGATGATCTGGCGGTTGTCGCCGGGCCTCACCGGAAACCCGTTCCAGCGGATCGATTCGTTGTATTTGAGGTCGTTGTAGGTGCCGTTGACCGAGAAGCCGAGCTGACCGATCGGCGTGCTCGCGTTATACGCGATCAGCGCGCTGCCGTACGGATTCCACCGCTTGCTCTGATCGTTGTAATCGCCCTTGAGGTTCAACGTGTAGGTAGCGCCGCTCTTGAAATCGGTCGGGCGGCGAAGCGTCAGGTTGACCACGCCGGTCTGGCTGCCTTCGACCTGATCGGGCGTGCGGGTCTTGAACACCTCGATCGCGGCGACGAGGTCGGACGAGATGTCGTTGAGGTAGGTAGTACGGTCGCCCGCCGAGAACGTCGGCGATCCGTTGACCGTCGTCATCACGCCCTCGAGCCCGCGGATACGAATCGAGCCGCCCTCGCCGCGGCTGCGATCGAGCTGGATGCCGGGAACCCGGGCCAGCGCCTCGGGCACATTCTTATCCGGAAGCTTGCCGATATCCTGGGCAACGACGACGTCCACGATCTGCTGCGCGTTACGCTTCGCGTTGCGTGCGGTCTTCACGTTCTCGCGCAGACCGATCACGACAATATCACCTTCCAGACGCCCGCTCTCGCCACTGATGGCAGGACTGGCGGCCGTCGTGGCGCCGGTGTCCTGCGTGGTCTTGTCCGGTTTCGCGGTCTTGGCCGGCTTGGCGGTCTTGCCCTTGGTCGCCGTCGGCGCATCCTTCGTGGCGTCGACCTGCTGGGCGGCCGTCTCGGTCGGCAGCAGCGCGATGCAGGCGGCCCCCACATACAACCAGCGCGCTTTGGACAATGCCATCTATCCTCCCCCTCTTTCGTGAACCGCAATTTTTTTGTCGGCATCAGGTCGAATATAGACTTTCCTTTGCTCCTACAATTGGCTTTAAGGGGGTCAGGACGAATTTACCGGCACGGATTGCCGCTTTGCGATTGCCAGTGGTGGACCGGAGCGTCGTAATCGTCGGTTAAGTCGTCGTAAGAACGAATAAAATAACCATAACGAGGGGGTGGATAATGGAAGTGTCCGACAAAAATGGGTCCGGCAATGCGGGGCGGACCCGGCGTCAGCTGGCCGGTGTGGCGATTGGTGCATTGCTCGCTGGGGTGGCGAGTCGCGAGGCGCAGGCGCAGGTCGCCGCTACCGACACGGCGGCGCTGAACCTCGCACTGAACATGAGCTACCTGTGCGGTCAATATTATTGCTTCGCCATGTTCGGGCGTTCGCTGGGAACGGACGAGATCAACGGCTTTGGCTTCGGTGGCGCGCAGCCCGGCCGGACTACCGGTGGCGGGCAGGTCAACTGGGGTGATCGCACGGTCCAGTTGGCGATGGACGAGGTCGGGTTCGACACGTTTTCCAACATCAGGGGGCTGCGTAACATCTTGCGGGGAGACCTCGTCGCCCAGCCCGACCTCGACGTGTCCCCGGCGCCGTTCACTATCTTCATGCGCAACGCCGGCGCGATCGGCGCCGGCGACACATTCAATCCATATGCCTCGACCGACAATTTCCTGCTGGGTGCGCTGCTCATCAACGACGTGATGGTGACCATGTATCGCGGCATGATACCGACGGTGGTCAACCCGCTGGTGCTGGCCTCGATATCCGGCCTGTTGACGACCAAGGCCGCGCACGCCGCCGCCATCCGGCAGATGATCTATCGCCGGTCGCCCGCGAACCAAGCGCTGATCTTTCAGGCGGATCGCATATCGGACCAGCGCGACCGGCTCGACGGCGGCAGCGATCTGGATCAGGGATTGTCGCCCGAGGTCGTGGCCGGACAGGTCGTCACCAACATCACGGCCTGCGATGCGAACGGCGAGGCGTTTTCGCGAACGCCGCAGCAGGTTCTCAACATCGTATACGGGACGTCGTCGGCGGTATCCCGCGGCGGCTTCTTTCCGGCGGGCGTCGCCGGCAGCATCACGACTAGCGCCGCAAACTGAGCGCAGCGAAAAGGGGAGGGACCTATGGCCAACATTGATGACCGCGCGACCGACGTTCAACGTCGTCGCTTCCTGCATGTCTTCGGCGCGGCCGCCGGCGCCGTGGGCGGGCTGACGCTGCTGTCCGCCTGCGGCGGCGATGGCGACACGCCGACGACCGGTGCGACGCCGACGCCGACACCGACGCCTACATCGCCGCCGCCCACACCCGGGCCGACCTATACCGCCACCGACGCCGATCGGCTGAACTTCCTACTCCAGGTCAATTATCTGGTGGGCAACGTGCTGACGCGGGGCGTGCTGGGGCAGGCTCTGCCAGCGGCGATGACGGGGGGCGCCGGAACGGCAGGCGCCGTCTCGGGCGGCGCGCAGGTGTCCATCACCGATGCCTTCGATGCGGCCATGTTGCGTGAAATCACGTTCGACGTCCAAGCGCAGATCGTGCGGCTTCGTGCGATCCTGGGATCGGCGGCGACGGCGCAGCCGGCGACCACGATCGCGGGGGGAGCATCGGGGCCGTTCGCGGCGATCGCGACGGCGGAGATATTCGCGGCCGCCAACATTACCGATATATACGCATTGCCCGAATTCTTCCTGTCCGGCGTCCTAGCGCTCACCAGTCTGCGGTCGTCGGTCTTCAACGACGTGGTGCGACTGGTTTCCGATCAGACGACCAGGGGCGTCGTCGCCGGATTGTCCGCCGTCGCTTCACAGCATGACGCGACGATCAGGCAAATCCTGTGGTTCCGCGGGCGCGCCCAGAACGCCTTGTACGGGTTGCTGGATCGGTTGAGCGATGCGCGGGAGCGGTTCGACGGCAATCGGGACTTCGATCAGGGGGTCGGCTTTGCCGATGGCGTGAACTTCGCGGTCACCGACGGCGAGGCCGTTTCGTTGCGGCGCACGCCGGAGCAGGTGCTGAACGTGCTTTACGCCACTCAATCCGCGGTATCGTCCGGAGGGTTCTTCCCCGCCGGCATCAACGGACTGATCAGGTTCAGCGGCGCCAATACGCAATAAGCCGGGCCGTCGGCGATGATTGGATCGCCGCTGCGGTTCGACACGCGGGTCCGCGCATCGGGCACGCCGAAGGCGCACGATTTCGACACGACAATCACGCGACGACCATGTGGATCGTCGCCGCGACCGAGGGAATAAGGGAATGATCCGACACTGGAAGAGCGGTCTGGCCGCAATCCTGCTGGTAACGACGGCGGGCGCGTCGATCGCGCAACAGGCGCCGGACGCTGCCGGACGAACCGCCGTCACGGCGACGGTCGCCGTCCGGGCCGACACGCCCGGGCCGACGTACGACCGCCGCGTCTTTACGCAGTTCGCCGAGCATCTCGGCAATGGGGTCTATGGCGGCCTGTGGGTCGGCGACGACAAATCCATCCCGAATACGCGCGGGTTCCGCAACGATGTCGTCGGCGCGTTGAAAGGCCTGGGCGTTCCGGTCATCCGCTGGCCGGGCGGTTGCTTCGCCGACGAATATCACTGGCGTGAGGGGGTCGGGCCGCAGAGCAAGCGGCCGGTGAAGGTCAACACCAACTGGGGCGGCGTGACCGAACCCAACGCGGTCGGCACGCACGAATTCATGGACCTCGCCGAACAGATCGGCGCTGAGGCCTATATCTCGGGCAACGTCGGCAATGGCAGCCCGCAGGAAATGGCGGAATGGGTCGAATACATGACCGCGCCTGCAGGAACGCTGGCCGACGAGCGGGCCAAAAATGGGCACAAGGAACCCTGGAAGGTGCCGTATTTCGGCATCGGCAACGAGCTGTGGGGCTGCGGCGGCAGCATGCGGCCGGAATATGCGGCGGATGTGACGCGTCGCTACGCGACCTTCATCAAGGCGCCGGCAGGGACCCGCGTGATGCGGATCGCATCGGGCGCCAACGTCGACGATTATCGCTGGACCGACGTGATGACGCGTGAGGTCGGCCCCATGGTCGACGCGATGTCGCTGCATTATTACACGGTACCGGGCAGTTGGCCGCCGCGCGCGTCGCCGACCGATTTCGACGAGACCATGTGGGCGGAGACGCTCGCCGGCGCGCTGCGGATGGACGAGCTGGTCACGAAGCATTCGGCGGCGATGGACAAATACGATCCGCAGAAGCGCATCTGGCTGGCGGTCGACGAATGGGGCACGTGGTACGGGCAGGATCCGGGAACGCATCCGGGATTCCTGCGCCAACAAAACAGCCTGCGCGATGCACTCGTGGCGTCGCTGACGCTCGACGTGTTCGCCAAACATGCCGATCGGGTGAAGATGACCGCGATCGCGCAGATGGTGAACGTGTTGCAGGCGATGATCCTGACGGAGGGGCCGAAAATGGTCCTGACGCCGACCTACCACGTCTTCAAGATGTACAGGCCGTACATGGACGCGACGGTGCTGCCGGTCGAGATCAACACCCCCGATTTTACTAGGGGCAAGTGGACGCTGCCCGCGGTCAGCGCCAGCGCGGTGCGCGACAAGGCGGGCAAGGTGCACGTTGCCCTCACCAACGTCGATCCGAATCGCGCGATCACGGTGTCGATGAAGCTGACCGGCGTCACCGCCGCCGGCGTGTCGGGGCAGATCATCACCGCGCCGAAGATGACGGCGATCAACACCTTCGATGCGCCGAACACGGTGGTGCCGGCGGCGTTCTCCGGTGCGCGTGTATCGCGTGACACGTTGACGGTGACGCTGCCATCGAAGTCGGTGGTAATGCTCGACCTGCGCTGACCGGCGGGGCTGACGACGATGCCGTCGGTGAGCGGATGCATGGCGGCGGCGCCGACGGACATCCGGACACTGACGGCATGTGGCAATCGCATGCGTTCGAGCGACGCGCGGCAGGTCGAGTGTGCGGCGGCTTACAATCCTGTCCTGATCCCGCCAGAACAGGGCAGGGTTTCGATGTCGATGATCGGGAGAACGGCAAGCATGGACCGATCGGCGCGGCGCCGACCAATGGCCGCACCGCCGTTGGCACGCCGCCCAGATATCGGCGGCTTGGGATGCCTGTGAATGGAAGACCGCGTCGATCCGGCAAGATGCGCGATGGACCCGGTTTGCCGCCGGTACTGCAACGATACGTCCGGGAGAGATGATGACGTACGATCTGTCACGTCGCCTGTTTCTGGGTGCCGCCGGGATCGCCGCCGCGGCCCCGGCGCTGGCGGCCACCGCGCGCCGCGACCGGCACATCGTCAATCCGCTCGTGCGGCAACGGGCCGACGCGCAGGTGTTCCGTCATACCGACGGCTGGTATTACATAACGGCATCGGTCCCGGAATACGACCGGCTGGTGCTGCGTCGCTCACATACGATCGCGGGATTGGCGACGGCGGCGGAGAGGGTCCTGTGGCGGCATCAGGCGAGCGGGCCGATGTCCGGTTTTCTTTGGGCCCCCGAATTGCATCTGATCGACGGGCGCTGGATCATGTATTTCGCGGCGGGACCGAGCGGCGGCGGTGCGGACGTCTTCCATATCCGCACCTTTGCGCTGCGCTGCGACGGCGCGGACCCGATGACGGGGCATGGTCCGTGCTCGGTCAATTGCAGACGCCGTGGGATAGTTTCACGCTCGATTCGACCAGCTTCATTTACCGCGGCACCCGCTACCTCGCCTGGGCGCAGCACGAACCGGGAATCGATACGAATTCGAACATCTATCTCGCGCCGCTCGCCACGCCGCTGACGCTGGCGGCGAAGCCGACGCGGCTGACCGTGCCGACGCTGCCGTGGGAGGTGCGGGGCTATAAGGTCGCCGAGGCCCCGGCGCTGCTTGCGCGCAATGGCCGGCTGTTCCTGACCTATTCTGCCAGTGCTACCGACGCGCGCTACTGCCTTGGCATGCTGACCGCATCCTATCGGGCCGATATCATGGACCCGGCGGTGTGGCGCAAGTCACCGGCACCGGTGATGAAGACCTCTGCCGCGCATCGCATCTACGGTCCGGGACACAATAGCTTCACCGTCGACGAGCGGGGCCGGGACATGCTCGTCTTCCACGCGCGCGACTACGAGGCCATCACGGGCGATCCGCTGTTCGACCCGAACCGGCATACCCGCGTGCAACCGATCCGCTATCGCGCCGATGGCACGCCGCTGTTCGATCCGCCGGTCGCCAACGGACCGCTCGCATGAACCGATGGAAGCATGCGTCGCTGCTGGCGACGGCAGCGGCATCTCTTGCCGGAGCGGCCCCCGTTCCATCTGCGCCGCCGATGCTCGACAATCATCGCATCGCGGTGGAGCGGTTCGGTAACGATGCGCCATGGTACGAGAACCGCATACCGTTCTTCGAATCCGCCGATCCCCGCATCGACGCGGTCTATTACTATCGCTGGTCGCTGTTCCGCGCCCATCAACGCGATCTCGGCGAGCGCGGCTTCATATCCACCGAATTCCTGGACGACGTGTCGTGGCAGCTCGAACCCTGGGCTAGCCTCAACGACGCCACCGGCTTCCATATCGCCGAGGGGCGCTGGCTGCGCGACCGACGCTACGCCGACGATTACATCGCGCACATGTATGACGGCGGCAACGACCGCCACTTCACAGATTACATGGCCGACTCCGTTTGGGGCCGCTATCTCGTCGACGGCGACCGGCCCGGCGTGACCCGGCATCTGGCGGCGATGCGCCGCCTGTACGACCAGTGGGACGACCATTTCGATCGCGACAAGGGCTTGTATTGGGTCGAGCCGCTGGCCGACGCGACCGAATATACCATTTCCTCGATCGATGCGTCGGGCGGCCTGGATGGCTTCGGCGGCGGGCAGGCGTTCCGGCCCTCGATCAATGGATATATGTTCGCCAATGCGCGAGGGATCGCAAACATCGCGCGACTGGCCGGCGACGACGGCGTGGCGGAGACGTTCGACCGCCGGGCCGACACGCTGAAGACGACGTTCCAGCGCGACATGTGGAATCCGGCGCTGCGCCACTTCATCGATCGACACCAACGGACCACGCCCTACGTCACATATTGGCAGCCGATCCGGGGCCGCGAACTGGTCGGCTACGTCCCCTGGGCGTTTGACATGATCGATGATGATCCCAAGTATACGGCGGCCTGGTCGCATGTTCTGGCTCCGGACGAACTGGGTGGACCGGCGGGGATGCGCACGGTCGAGCCGAGCTACGAACATTACATGCGGCAATATCGCTACGAAGGCGCGCTCGCCGGCGGCCTGCGGGAATGCCAGTGGAACGGCCCGGTATGGCCATTCCAGACCACGCAGGTGCTGCTCGGCATGGCGAATGTGCTCGACCATTATCGTCAGAGCGTCGTGACGCGATCCGATTACATGCGGCTGCTGCGCCAATATACCCAGCTGCATTATCAGGGCAGCCTGCTCGATCTGGAAGAGGACTATTTTCCCGACACCGGCCGGCCGCTGGTCGGGCTGGCGCGCAGCCATCATTATTTCCACTCGGGCTATGTCGATCTGATCCTTGGCGGTCTGGTCGGCATCCGCCCGAGCGCCGACGATGCGCTGGAGGTCAATCCGCTGCTGCCGGCGACGGGCGACCCGCAGGCGCTGGGATGGTTCAGGGTGCAGGACGTGCCGTATCACGGCCATCGCGTTGCCGTGACATGGGATACGGACGGGCGGCATTACGGCCGCGGCGCGGGGCTGGCGATCGAGGTGGATGGCGAAGAAGTCGCCCGTCGCGCCACGCTGGGACGAATGCGCGTTCCCGTTACGCGCAGCGATACGCCGCCGATCGTGCGGCCGATCGATCGCTCGGTTCAGCTGGTGCGCGATCGGTTTCCCAAGGGCAGCGCATCGACCGGGACCAATCCCGAAAACCTGCATGATGCGATCGACGGGCGCGTCTGGTTCTTCCCCCAACTCGGCAACGGCTGGTCTTCCGACCCGACGCCGGCGCAGCAATGGTATGCGATCGATTTCGGCAAGCCCGTCGCGCTTGCGCGGGCCGAACTCGCCTTCTTCGCTGACGGCGGGCGCTTTGCAGCACCATCGGCCTATCGTATGCAGGCGTGGAACGGGCGCGACTGGTATGACCTGGCCGCCACCGCCGATGCGCCGATCGCCAATGGCATCACGCATGCCCGCTGGACGCCGGTGACGACCAGCCGGATCCGCATCCTGTTCGACCAGCGCGCCAACCGGGCGATGCGGCTGGTCGAGGCGAAGCTGTTTTGAGGATCGCCATGATGCACCGCCCCAGGCGATATCTATGGCTTTTCGTGCTCGCAGCCCTGTCGAGCGCCGGTTTCGCCAATTCCGCAGCGGCTGCGCAGCGGGTTGTGCCCGACTTCGCTGCTGTCCGTGGGGTCAATCACGGCCTCGCCGCCGACCTGACGACATTGGCGCGCGACCTTGGCTATGCAAAGCGGGTGAACCTCAACAGTACGCGAATTTGGCTGAGCCAGGCGGATTATGAGAAGCAGCCGGGTACTTACATCGCCCAATTGCGCGATTACGTGCGGACCTCGTATCGCCTGGGTTTCACGACGATGCCGATCCTGTTCAACGGCAACGGGCTGAACCCCGAAACGCTATCCAACGCCTTTGCGACGCGTGCGGATGCCTATGTCGCGGCGGTCATGGGCGCGCTGCAGGACGAGCCGGGCGTGCTGGCCTGGGACGTGATGAACGAGCCGTTCACCAACCCCTATCACGATGCCGCTTCGCCAACGGAGCGTGCCGCCCGGTCGGCTGAAATCACACGGTTCGTCCGGCATGCTCTTGCGCAGGCGCGTCGGGTCGCTCCGGATGCGATACTGACGGTCGGATATACCTTTCCGCAGCAGATGGAAGCGACCGCGGATATGGTCGATGTGCTGAGCTTCCACGACTATTCCGAAACGCGTGCAGGTATCGAGGGCGCCTATCGCGCCGCGGAAGCGATCGCGCGCCGGTCGGGCAAACCGCTGATGAATACCGAGACCGGCTGTATCGCGCGGGCCAATCCCTATGATGCCGCGATCGAGGCGGCGGCGGAGCATCGCACCGGCTTCTATCTCTTCAACCTGATTATTGCTGGCTATTGGCGGGGTATCCACGGTATCTTCTATCCCGACGGCACCGTGCGCGATCCGTCCACGGTATCCGCGCTGATGGGCTTTTATCGCCAGCGCGACATGGCGGGGATCGTCCGGCCGCAACCCGATCGGGAAGGTACCGGCGCGCGCGCCGTCGCAGCGATCGACGCCGCGCTGAAGGGGCAGGGCGACGCCTTCAATCACGTCGACGCCCCGACGGACGCACTGCTCGATGCCGCCGAGCGGGCGGCCAACCTGTTGGAGGCATCGGATATGGTGGCGATGGAGGTGCCGCCGACCGCGCGTATCCGGGCATGGCGCGCTACGCCGGCGGAACGCCGCGATCGCGACGCGATCCGCCGCTTCGCCTATGAAATGGGGATGGAGGTCAAGAGCCGGATGCTGCTGTACTGACGTTCGCTATTCGGACGGCGCTCGTCCTTCCGGCAGAGCTTTGTGGCGGACGAGGACTGCGTGGGAGAGCCATTATCCTCGTGGGTCTGGTCCGCACGGCGACAGTCGTGTCGTGCTCCGTCCGCAGCGTATGGTGCCAGACTATGCTGCGACGTGCCCCATCGTCAGGGAGGGATAGGAAAAGCGTCGGCCCCGCCAAGCCTCTTCTCGTGTCAAAAGCCAAAGCCGCACGGCCGAACGTGCGCAGGCTTTCTGCTCTGTTCGCTTGTGCGGCTGATGTAAGAGTAAATACCGCAGGTTAAGATGACTGGATTTTTTTGAATCCTGACGTCGGACTGACGATAAGCGTGAGAGCAATGACATAATTGCTGCCATTGTTGAGTCGTGAGGGCTTTGGCATAGTGTATCTCAGACTGTCAGGGATCGCCCATTGACGTCGCGTACATTTCATTTGTAGGACTAGATGATTGGCGTGAGGCTGCCCCGGTGGCGACCGACGACGACCGCGATCAAGCCGCACGGATAGAAGCGGCGCAGGAGAGTGAAAGTATGAGGATGCCGATCAGTCGTCGCAACATTTTAGGCTCCGGCATCGCCGGTGCGGCCGCATCGATACTGCCGACCACGATCGCGGCGCAAACGAGGTCGGCCAATATGCTCGCCCCGCGCCCGCCGATGGGCTGGAACAGCTGGAACAGCTTTGCGACCACCATTACCGAGGCAGAAGCGCGCGAAACTGCTGCGATCATGCGGGAAAAGCTGCTGCCGTTCGGCTACGACATTTTCACCGTCGATATCCAATGGTACGAACCCGAGGCGTCGAGCTACACCTACAACGCCGATCCGACGCCGGCGATGGACGGTTACGGGCGACTGATCCCGGCGCCCAATCGCTTTCCGTCGAGCCGCGACGGCAAGGGGTTCACGGCACTGGCTGCCGATGTCCATGCGATGGGCATGAAGTTCGGCATCCACCTGATGAGGGGCATTCCGCGGCTGGCCGTGAAGCGCAACCTCCCGGTTCTTGGCACTTCGTACCGCGCCGCCGATATCGCCGACACCAACAGCGTCTGCGGCTGGAATCCGGACATGTATGGCGTCGACATGCGCAAGCCGGGTGCGCAGGCCTATTACGACAGCGTGTTCAAGCTGTACGCCAGCTGGGGCGTCGATTTCGTCAAAATGGACGATATGAGCCGCCCCTATGACGCCCATGCGCCGGAAATCGAGGGCGCGCACAAGGCAATCGTCAGCACCGGCCGGCCGATGATGCTGAGTCTCTCGCCCGGCGAGACGCCGGTCATCCGCGGCGATCACGTGCGGCAATTCGCGCAGATGTGGCGCATCAGCGACGATTTCTGGGACGATTGGGGGGCGCTGGATGCGCAGTTCACCCGGCTGGAGAACTGGAACATGTGGCGTCGACCCGGCGCGTGGCCGGATGCGGACATGCTGCCGCTCGGACGGCTGGCGCTGGGCAAGCGCGACACGAAGTTCACGCCGGACGAACAGACGACGCTGATGACCTTGTGGTCGATCGCGCGATCGCCGCTTGTCATGGGCGGCGACCTGCGCCACCTCGACGCCAAGACGCTGGCGCTGCTGACCAACCGGGAGGTACTGGCGGTCAATCAAGCGAGCACCGACAACCGTCCGCATATCGTCGAAGACGGCGTGCGCATCTGGTCCGCCCGTCCCGAAGGCAGCCAGGACCGCTATCTTGCACTGTTCAATCCGACCGACCAGCCGAGGGAGGTCGGACTGCCGTTACGCGATCTGGGGCTGAGCGGGTCGGTGCAGATGCGCGACCTGTGGAGTGGCCAGTCGCTCGGCCGGGTGACCGGTAAGGTCGCACGGACCATCCCGCGCCACGGCGCCGGGCTTTATCGCCTGCAGGCGTGATCCGGTGTCTGGCGTCTCGAAGGCGCGCATCCGGTATTGTCGTAGCGGGGAGACCCCGCTGCCGCATCCGGATGCATCATTCGTTCAACAAAAACCGTGGCCCGAAACGATTAGGGCATGTCGACGGTGAAGAGATTTGCGGAACCGATGGCACACGATGCGTGACTGACGACAAGATACGACTGCGAGGGTGCGTCGGCGCAACTCCGGTCATTATGGGGAGCGGTAAGATGGTAAAGTTGCTATTACGGTCGACCGCGGCAGTGGCCTTGCTGGCGGTGCCGGCATTGGTGTCGGCAAAAACGGTCAAGGTGCGTGTCGATGCGAAGTCGGTACCGTGGAACGTTCGCGCGAATCCCACCATGCGCTTCGGGATAAATGACGGCCGCCCGCCGACGCTCGTGCTCGATCCTGCCATCAAGGTCGGAACCACGATCACGATCAGCGCCAAGGGATCGACGCTTTATGGGCCCGGCAGTCCGCTGAACGGACCAGATGGCGATCGCGACTGGTATCTGGACCGCGGTAACGTCGACTTCTTTCCGAGCCATTATATGAGAGGCTATAACGTTCCCATCTATCGGAGCCAGCTAGTCGGTGCATTTGTTTCCGCCGACGGCATCGTCGTCAGCAGCCCGTTTCCGATCGGACGCGAAGCCAAGGTTGTCGTGCCCGCCGGCGCCGCCGGCATCTCCCTTGGCCTCAACGACGAGGTATATGCCGATAATTCCGGCTCGCTGGACGTATCGATCCTGATCGCGGTCGGCACGGTCACGGTGGAGGAGGGCGAGGTTGCCCCCAATGACGCGGCTCAGCCAGCCGGACCGACCGCATCGGCTGCCCCGGCCACTCCGGCGGCTGAGGCGACGGTGCAGCGTGTCACCGTCACGCTCGATGCCGCGACCGCGCCATGGGACCCGGTGGCGAATGCCGGCATATTGCCGATTGGCGCGAAGGGCGCGAAGCCGACCGTGGTGGTGCCGATCGAGGTGCCTGCCGGCAAGGTTGTGATTGTCGCGGAGGGAACGACCGATATTCCTGGTGCAAGCGGCATCGGGGCGGGCGGCGATACCAAGAAAACGATCAACGACACGGTGACGGCCGACGGCCAACGCTACCCGAGCTTCTACGTACCGAAACTGCTCTATCCCGCTTATCGCCATGGGCTGGTCGTGGTGTTCGTCGACGCCAAGGGCGTGGCTGTCAGCCGTCCGTTCATGGTCGGCAAAGGCATTCGCCTGCCGATACCGGATAAAGCTGAAGGGTTGGCGCTCGGCTTTAACGACACCGACTTTACGGGCAACACGGGAACGTTGAAGGTGACCGTCGAACTGCCGCCGCAATGATCGTGCGCCTACCAGCCTGACGATGCCCCGGCCGAGGGGACGCGCCGATACGTCATGCAATAATAGCGCTCACCTGCGTTTTCTCGACCAGACAGGCAGGATGGTCTTGCGGCATCCTCGGATAGCGGGTGTGACATGCAGCGGTGCGCGATCCCGCATCGGTCGGTGTCGTGAACGATACCAGCCAGGTCATTCGGCTCGTCTGTCCGGCCGGTCGAGCACCGCGCCAAGCTGATAAGGCGACGTTTTTATCGGCAAGATTCAGGAAAGACAGCGGGACGTTGTGACGTGACCCCCGTTTCTTCATCCACCTGGACCTAGAGACCGGCCCCTCGAAGGGACGGACGGAATGAAGCGGAAGCAGTTTTCGGAAGAGCAGATCATCGGCATCCTGAAGGAGGCCGAGGCGGGTGCGGTGGTGACGGAACTGTGCCGCAAGCACGGCATGTCGAGCGCGACCTACTATGCATGGAAGGCGAAGTTCGGCGGCCTGGAGGTATCTGACGCGAAGCGTCTGAGGTCGCTTGAAGAGGAGAACGCGCGGCTCAAGCGGCTGCTTGCGGACACGATGCTGGACAACGCGGGGTTGAAAGACCTGCTGTCAAAAAAGTGGTGACGCCCGCCGCGAAGCGACAAGCGGTTGCGCATCTCCAGGCGACGTTGGGGATGAGCGAGCGGCGGGCGTGTGCTGTCGTCGGGGCGGACCGCACGAGCATGCGGTATCGCTCGTGCCGGGCAGATGATGGCGACCTTCGGTCGCGTCTGCGCGAGCTGGCGCAGCAGCGCCGACGGTTCGGCTATCGACGGCTGCACATCCTGCTGCGCCGGGACGGCATCACGATCAACCGCAAGAAGACCCAGCGGCTCTACCGTGAGGAAGGGCTGACGGTCAGGCGCCGGAAGGGACGAAGGCGCGCCGGTGGCGCGCGGGCACCTGCGCCGGTGCTGGCGCTCCCCAACCAGCGCTGGAGCCTGGACTTCGTGCACGACCAGCTCGTCACTGGCCGACGGTTCCGCGTGCTCAACATCGTCGACGACGTGACGCGCGAGTGCCTTCGGGCAGTGGTGGACACGTCGATTTCGGGCCGGCGGGTCGTGCGCGAGTTGACCGATCTGATCGCGGAACGTGGCAGGCCAAAGATGATCGTCAGCGACAACGGGACCGAACTGACGTCGAACGCGGTGCTTGCCTGGTCCAGCGACGCGGGCGTCGAGTGGCATTACATCGCGCCGGGCAAGCCGACGCAGAACGGGTTCGTCGAGAGCTTCAACGGTCGCATGCGCGACGAGCTGCTCAACGAGACGCTATTCTTCACGGTTCGCCAGGCCCGCTCGATCCTGGCGCGCTGGGTCGACGACTACAACACCGAGCGGCCGCACTCGTCGCTAGGCTACGCTACCCCGGCTGCGTTCGCTGCCGGGCTCGAACAGCAATGGGCGGGGTTAACCCCGCCCATTGCTTCAACTGCGCTCATGCGCAACAACACCGGTCGGTCTCTGGTCGCAGCTGGATGAAAGACTGGGGTCACGTCAGTTGGCGAATGCAACAGGCAGCGTCGCGTCCACCTGTATTTCCGACACGCGCAGACAGGGAGAAAACCGGACAAACAGGACGTGTTAGCGAACGCGCTTCGATGACAATGAGGATCACTCTAACGCGCCCAATAAAGCACGCTCACTAGATAGTGAATATATCTTGCATCCGTAATCGGATTGAGGCACCCAACAGCCAGTGGGCGCCGAAGAGCGCCGTCGTAGGTGGAGGGTGTATGCGGCTTCGTACGTACTGGCTCGGTGTGTCTGCAATGGCGTTGCTCTGGGCAGGTGATGCTACGGCGCAAGCGGTCGCCGCAGATCTCGGAGCATCGACCGAACAGGCGGAAAGCCCTGATCCTGCGCAAGGCGAAATCGTCGTTACCGCACGTCGCCGGAACGAAAATCTCCAGACCACGCCGCTGTCCGGTTCGGTGCTGTCGGGCACCGACCTTGCCAACAAGGGCGTCGCCAACGTCGATGCGCTGCAGTTCGCCTCGCCCAGCATCGTCGTCAACAACTTCGGGCAAGGCATCGACTTCAACGTTCGCGGCATCGGCAAGGGCGAACACAATACGCAGACGGCGACCGGGGTGATCACCTATCGCGACGGCGCGCCGACATTCCCGGGCTATTTCCAGCAAGAGCCGTATTACGACGTCGCCAACATCCAGGTGCTGCGCGGCCCGCAGGGTACGATCGTCGGCCAGAACGCGACCGGCGGTGCGGTGTTCGTCAACAGCAACGATCCGATCATCGGTGGCGGCTACCACGGCTACGTCAATGCGAACGTCGGCAATTATTCCGAAGCGGGCGCACAGGGCGCGCTCAACATCCCGGTCAGCGACACGCTCGCCGCGCGGTTCGCGGTGTTCGGTACGCGTCGCAACGGCTTCTACGACATCACCGGACCGGGCGGGACGAAATACACCGGCAACAACGGTGACGTGCGGCAACTGGCCGGGCGGTTCAGCCTGTTGTGGAAACCCACGACCCAGCTGTCGATCCTGTCGAAGACCGACGTCGATTATCTCGACATGGGTGCCTATCCGGCCAGCCCGTACACCAACCAGTTCCGCAACCTGCCGATCGGCAGCGCGACGCCGAACCCGAATTATCGCGACCTGTTCGATATCACGGCCAATTCCCCGCAGGAGGCGCGCGACAAATTCTATCGCAGCATCCTGCGGGTAAATTACGAGTTCGACGGCGGCCTGCAACTGCGGTCGGTCAGCGCCTATGCCAAGGGCAACACCAAATATCGTGCCGATCTGGACGGTACCGCAACGCGGAACAACACCTTCTTCGACAGCGTCGACGAACGGCAGATTTCACAGGAGCTTACACTAATCTCTCCCGATACGAAGCGCCTGACCTATCTGGTCGGAGTTTTCGGGCTGTGGAATAAATACGAATTCCTGCCGCCGTTCCAGTTCGTCACCGGCGTTCCGCTGGGTAACCGGCTGACCGAATATCGGTTGCAGGGGACCAACCCCAACCGATCACTCGCGGCGTTCGGACAAATCGGTTTCGTCATCACGCCGAAGCTGAAGCTGGAACTGGGTGGCCGCTATACCGCCAGCCGTAGCCGCAACGACATCGACGTGCTGCAATATGGCGTGCCGATCGTCGCGGAGCAGGAGACGAAGTCGGACGACTTTTCGTACAAGGCGTCGATCGGGTGGGAAGCGGGCCGCGATCACTATCTGTACGGTTTCGTCGCCACCGGCTTCAAGCCCGGCGGGCTGAACGTGCCGGTCGGCCTGGGCAATCCGGCCCCGTTCGGCGCCGAGCAGGTGACGTCGTACGAGGCCGGATGGAAGGCGAACTTCGCCGACCGCCGCATCCGCACGAGCGTCAGCGCCTTCTACAACGATTACGAGGATTTCCAGGTCACGATCGGCAACCCGACGATCCCCGTGTTCGGGTTACAGGTCAACGTGCCGGGCAAGACCAAGATCTATGGTTTCGAAGCGGAGGCCGACGTCAAGCTGGGCGCATTCACGTTCGATGTCGGGATGAACGTCCTGCATAGCGAACTCGGCCGCTTCTTTGCGACCGACCCGCGGATCCCGGCGGCGGTGCCGTGCAACATCAACACCGGACCGGCCAGCGCATCGTGCCGCAACCTGAAGGGGATGGAGCAGAGCTACGCGCCCAACTTCACCTTCAACGTCGGCGCGAGCTACGAGATCGCGCTGGGCGGTGGTGCGACGCTGACGCCGCGGGCGAATTACGGCCATATCGCGCCGCAATGGGCGACGTTGTTCGAAAATCCGGCGCTCGGCGATCGGCTGGAGGCGCGCAATATCGTCAATGCGCAGCTTGCCCTCAACAAGGGCTCGGTGACGGTCACGGCCTATGCGACCAACCTGACCGACCAGCATTACCCGGCGGCGCTCAACAGCGGCCTCTATTTCGCGGGTCCTCCGCAACAATATGGGCTGAAGGTGTTGAAGGCGTTTTGACGACCCATTCCTCCCGGCCGGATTGAAACGCGGATCATGCAAAGCTTCGGACTGACCGTAGACACGTTCCTGACCCATGCGGCCAAATGGTTCGGCGACCAGCAGGTCGTCTGGGCCGAGCAGGGTATCGCCGTCGCGCGCTTCGGCTATGCCGAACTGCGCGAGCGGGCGAACCGGCTGTCGGGCGCGCTGATCGCGCTTGGCATGGGGCAGGGGGATCGCGTCGGCACACTGGCGTGGAACAGCCGGCACCATCTCGAGGTCTATTACGGCGTGATGGGCGCGGGGTGTGTGTGCCATACGCTGAACCCCCGGCTGACCCCCATGCAACTGGCAGCGATGATCGGCGAGGCCGACGATCGTATCCTGGCGGTGGCGAGCGACCTGATGCCGTTGCTGCGCGAGGTGCTGCCGCTGTGTCCAGGAGTACGCCATGTGGTCGAACTCGACGGCTGCGACGACGTGGCGGCGGACGGTGCGATCGGGATCGAGGCGCTGCTTGCCGAGCGTGGCGCGGCGGTGCCGTGGGGCACGTTCCCGGAAGATGCGCCGGCCGGGCTCTGCTATACGTCCGGCACGACAGGCAAACCGAAGGGTGTACTCTATACCCACCGGTCCAACTATTTGCATACGCTGCGCGCGCTGCAGGCAGACGCGATCGCGATCACGGCGCGCGACACGCTGTTGCTGGCCGTGCCGATGTTCCATGCCAACGGCTGGGGCCTGCCATTCGCCGCGCCCGCGGCCGGAACCCGACTGGTCCTGCCCGGTCGTCACCTCGATGGTGCCAGCCTCGCCCGGCTGATCCGCGATGAAGGTGTGACCGTCGCGGTCGGCGTCCAGACGGTCTGGCTTGGCCTGATCGATCATCTCGATCGGACAGGGGAAGAGGTGCCGTCGCTGGAACGCGTCGTGATCGGCGGATCGAGCTGTCCCGATGCGTTGATCGAGCGATTGCAAAGCCGGCTCGGCGCGCGGGTCCAGACCAGTTGGGGCATGACCGAATTGTCGCCGGTCGGCACGATCGCTCCGGCCGGGGCGGAGCCCGGATCGTCGGGATCGGCCGGGCGTCCACCGATCGGCGTCGACCTGAAGCTGACCGATGCGGAGGGTCGTACCCTGCCCGAACAGCGGGAGACGCTGGGCCATCTGAAGGTAAAAGGGCCGAGCGTGCTCGACCGCTATTACGGCGCCGACGAGGATGCGCTGGACGACGAAGGCTATTTCGATACCGGCGACCTGGCGATGATCGATCCGGCAGGCAATCTGACGATCTGCGGCCGGGCGAAGGATCTCATCAAGTCTGGGGGCGAGTGGATCAATCCTGCCGAGATCGAGGCGATCGTCGGCGCGCATCCTTCGGTGCGGCACGTCGCGGTGATCGCGCGGTCCGATCCCAAATGGGGCGAGCGGCCGGTGCTGGTGATCGAGGGCGCTGACGGTGAGGCGGGATCGTTGCTGGCGCTGCTGCGCGGCAAGGTGGCGGACTGGTGGATACCCGATCGCGTCGCGACGATCGGCACGATGCCGCTCGCCTCGACGGGCAAGATCGACAAGCAGCGGCTCCGCGCGGATTATGAGCGGGGACTGATCGTCGCCGAGGGGGCGTAACGCGAACGCGCCATGCGACCGTCGGTGCGTGCGCTCAGGCCGAGGCCGCGCCTTTCCGCTGTCGCGAGAGGCGCGGCGTTCGGATCATTCGCAACCCGCGACCTTCGGCGGCAGCTTCGGCGCGGCAAGGCCGACGTTCCAGTTCCAGCCGATCGACCCGGTGGCGCGGCGGCGACACATCACGCTTTCGTTGAGCGCGAACATGCCGGGAAGGAGGTCGCGCCGCGCCTCCGGCATCGCACCGAAGCGCATATAGCCGCGCTGTCCGTCATAGGCGGGCCATGGTGCGGCGTTCTTCGCCACCGGCGTCCCGTCGCGAACGAAACTTGCCCAATAGTCCGTCATCGCATCGGAGAGGGCGCGTTCCCCGGCGGTCCCGGGCACCTTCGGCCAGCGCGGCGGGGTGCCGTCCAGCGTGCCGAACACGAACGGCAGTTCGCTGGCGTGAAAGGCGTGCAGATCGGCCTGGTCCATCGCCGGATAGCCGTGATCGAACATATAGAGGTAAGCCGGTTTGCCGAGCGCCGCCTGTTTGCGGACCAGCCGTTCCGCCGTCCAGCCGTAGAGGGCGTCACGCGTCGCCGCGAGAATGCTCTCCTTGTAGTCGGCCGCGGGGTAGAGGCGCAGGAAGGGATCGGCGAGATCAGCGTAGCGGTCGCGGATCGTCCTTTCGTACGCTGCCGCATCGGCCGGGGGTTTGGGCGCCAGCATCCGCAGAGATCGTATCTCGCCCTGGTTGAACCCGGCGAGTACCGGCACCGGTGCCTGTTTGCCCTGGTCGAACGCGTCGACCATCTGTTGCGGCAGCACGCTGCCGTCGACCACGCCGAATGGCGCGAAGCCGAGCTTTGCCGCGGTGTCGGTCAGAGCCTGTGCATCCATGCCACGCAGGCTCTGGAGATCCGGCAGCTGCAGGGCGCCGGTCAGCATTTGCCCGCCGCCCTCACCCGAGGGCATGCCGAACGCGGCCTTGCGCAGTTCCGGCATCGAGATCATGTATGCGCTTTCCGCAATCGTTTTCGAAAAGAGACCCCGGGCAGCCGGCGAGGTCATTAGGTACAGCGTGCTGAGGCCGCCCGCGCTTTCGCCGGCAATCGTGACGTTGCGCGGCGAGCCGCCGAAAGCCTTGATATTGTCGCGCACCCAGGTGAGGGCGGCGATCTGGTCGAGCAGGCCGTAATTGCCGGACACGTGCCGGTCAGATTCCCGGCTCAGCCAGGAATGCGCCAGCCAGCCGAGTACGCCGAGGCGATAGTTGATCGACACGACCACGATGCCCCGTTCGGCAAGCTTGCGACCGTCGTACATCGGTTCGCGGCTCGATCCGGTGACGAGGGCGCCGCCATGTATCCAGACCATCACCGGCGCGTTCTTGGCATTGGCCGGCGCCCAGACGTTGAGCGTCAGGCAATCCTCGCTGACGGGCATCGGCGCGCCGGAGTAGATCGACGCATTGGGCACCTGAGGCTGGACGCAGGCCGCGCCAAAGCTGGTGGCGGGGCGTTCGCCACGCCAATGCGGCATCGGCATAGGCGCCCGCCAGCGCAGGTTGCCGACCGGCGGGGTCGCATAGGGAATGCCCTTGAAGATGCGCAGGTCGCCCTCCGCAGTGCCGCGGACGGTGCCGGCCGGAGCCGTCACCACCGGCGCGGGATCGGCGGCCGACACGGGGGCGGCGCTGGCCAGCGCCATGGCGATCAACATGGCCTTCATCGAACGGTCTCCTGACGGTGCAGCGTTCGCGCCAGCCACAGAAACAGGCCGATCGCGAGCGCATAGAAGGGGGTGAGGGTGTAGAGCGACAGCTGCAGCGGATTGGTCGCGCCGTGTGCGGCGAAATGATCGCTGGCGGCGCCTACCCAGGTCGGGCCGAGGCCCAGCCCGATGAAATTCATCACCAGCAGCAGCAAGGCGCCGGCGAGCACGCGCTGGTTGGGCGCCGCCTCTTCCTGCACAAGGGTCACCGAGCAGGAGAGGTAGAAGTAATTGAAAAACATCACGACCGTCAGCAATGCAAGCGCCAGCGGCCATGACGGTGCCCAGACGAAGGCGAGATAGAATGGCATCGCGATCGCCAGAGACACCGCAGGCGCGATCGCGAACACGCGGCGCGATTCTTGCGAGAAGCGATCGATGATCCTCCCCGACGCGACCATGCCGCCGCCCATGCCGACGACGATCGCCAACGCATACCAGATCGCGATTGCCGGCAGGGTCATCCCCTTTTCGCGGATCAGGAACAGCACGGCGAAATTGCCGAGGCCATAGGTGACGAACTGCGTCGCGCCACTGCCGAATGCGGCAAGGGTCATGACGGGGTTGGCGAAGAAAATGCGCAACGTCGCCCAGAACGGCGCCTTGTCGTACGTCCCCGTCGAACCGGCCTCGACCGCGTCCGCGCCGCCGCGCGCCGGTTCGGGCACCACGAACGGCAGGGCGATCGCCGCGACGATGCCGACGATGCCGATCGCCACAAACGCGTCGCGCCAGTCGAACACGGATGCGATGGTCGCGCCTAATGCAATGCCGAGCGCTGCGCCGATCGGTGGACCCAGATTGTAGATGCCGAATGCAACGCCGCGACGACCCGGCGCGAATGTATCGGTAATCAATGCGTAGGACGGTGGCACGCCGCCTGCCTCGCCAAATCCCACGACCATTCGCGCGAGCACCAGCTGCGGATAGGTGCGCGCCATGCCGCAGGCGATCGTCGCGGCGCTCCAGATCGCACAGGCGAGCGTCAGCACGCCGACCCGGCTGGTACGGTCCGCCAGCCAGCTGACCGGAATGGCGATGAAGCAATAGAACATGGCGAAATACAGGCCGCCGATCAGGCCCAGCTGGCCATCGGTGATGTGCAGCGAATCCTGGATCGGCTTGGCGAGGATGCCGAGCAGCTGGCGGTCGAGGAAGTTCAGGACGTAGACGAAGGTCAGCATCGCCAGCACGATCCCGGGGCGGCGAACACGCCGTGCGGCATAGGCCTGGGTACGCAATTCGGGCGCCGCCACGCCGTTCAGGACCGTCATCAACCTCTCCCACTGTGTCGTGGTTTGTGAGAAGAGGATGAGCGAGTCGGTGGGACCTGTCAATGCACACTCACTTGCGCGTTAATATATAGATGTGGCCGGTTTGGCTTGACGCTGCATGCGGAAGGCCGGAGTGACGGGGGCGTGACGCAGACCCAGAAACCCGCCCGCCGTTCGCGCAAGGCCGACCAGCGGGCCGAGACGATGGAACAGATTTTCGACGCGGCCGAAGAGCTGTTCTCGAAACACGGGCTGCACGGCGTCACGCTGAAGGACGTGGCGAAGCAGGTCGGTGTCCACCACACGCTGCTCAATTACTATTTCACGGACAAGAAGGCGCTGTTCGACGCCGTGTTTTCGCGGCGTGCCGGGGTGACCAGCGAACGCCGGATGAAGGCGCTCGACGATTACGAGTCGGCGGTCGGCGACGCGCCGACCGTCGAGGGGGCGCTGCGCGCGTTCCTCGATACCGACCTCGATACCTATATCGAGGGGGGCGAGGGCTGGAAGAATTACGCCAAGCTCGGTGCCCAGGTGGCCAATACGCCAGAATGGGGCGCAGACCTGATGGACGAGCATTTCGATCCGGTCGTGCTGCGCCTGATCGCGCTGCTGAAGAAAGCGATGCCCGAATGTCCGGAGGATCGGATATTCTGGGGGTATCATTTCGTGACCGGCGCCCTGATGCTGACGCTGGCGCGGACCGGGCGGATCGACAAGCTGTCCGGCGGGCTGTGCCATTCCGACGACTTCGCGGCGGTGAAAGAGGTCATGGCGACCTTCATGGCGGCGGGCTTCCGCTCGATCTGTTCGTAGCGCGCCGGCGCATCGGCCGGTATTGCGCTCCGATTATCATTCGCTATCAAGAGAGCGAATGATAATCGGAGAGTGACTGTGGTGCTAGAGGGACGGACGGCGATCATCACCGGGGCGGGCGGCGGGCTGGGTCGCACGCATGCGCTCTATCTGGCCGGCAAGGGCGCAAGGGTGCTGGTAAACGATGTGTCGGCAGACGCCGCAGGGCGCGTCGCACGGGAGATCGTCGATCGTGGCGGCATGGCGAGCGTCTTTGCCGCGTCAGTAACCGACGAGGATGCCGTCGGGGAGATGGTGGCGGCGATCCTGCGCGACTGGGGACGGATCGATATCCTCATCAACAACGCCGGCATCCTGCGCGACAAGAGCTTCGCCAAGATGACGATCGCCGATTTCCGCAATGTGGTGGACGTCCATCTGATCGGCGCTGCGATCTGTACCAAGGCGGTATGGGAGCCGATGCGCGGTCAGGCGTATGGCAGGATCGTGATGACCACGTCGTCGTCCGGACTCTATGGCAATTTCGGCCAGGCCAATTACGGCGCGGCCAAGATGGCGCTGGTCGGATTGATGCAGACGCTGGGCATCGAGGGCGAGAAATACGGCATCCGCGTCAACTGCCTCGCCCCCACCGCAGCGACGCAGATGACGGAAGGGGTGCTCGACGAGGAGAGCCTGACCATGCTCGCGCCCGACCGCGTATCCCCGGCGCTGCTCAGGCTGGTCGCAGACGATGCGCCGACGCGCACGATCGTCTGCGCGGGCGCCGGCAACGTCGCGACGGCGAACGTCACGCTGACCACCGGACATTACATCGGTGTCGGGACCGATGCGGGCGAGCAGGTATCGGCACATTGGTCGCAGATCACCGATCGCGCCGGTGAAATCGTCCCCGCCTATGGCTTCGTCCAGGCCGAGCGCGAGGTGGCGGCGGCGCGCAAGGCATAAGCGCTGCTTCACAGACGGGGACGCGCTGAATCAGGCAGGCATCAGGGGATCAGCCGATCGGCCCGGAGCCGTTCGAAGAGCGTGAAGAACGCCAGATCGGTCGGCTGATAGTCGAGGAAGCCGAGCCGGCGGCTCTTGCCCATGTCGGTCACCACCTCGATCGGCCGTCCGAGATCGGCATCGGTGTGCCAGGGCGAGGCGAGGCGGGCGAGATCGGGCTCTGCCAGCCCGTGGCGCTGCGCGATCTGTCGCCACAGGTCGGCGTCTTCGGCCATCTGCCGTTCGAGCGGGCGCATCGTGCCATCGAACGGAGCCGCCTCGATGCCGAACCACGACGCTATGCGGCCCCACATCCATTGCCAGCGAAAGACGTCGCCGTTGACGACGTTGAACGCCTCGTCATGTGCCGCCCCGGTTTCGCTCGCCCATAGCAGGTGGCGAGCCAATTGCCCGGCGTCCGTCATGTCGGTGAGGCCCGACCATTGCATCGCGGATCCGGGGAAGGCGAAGGGCCGCCCGGTTTCGCGACACATTGTGGCATAGACGGCAAGGGTGGTGCCCATGTTCATCGCGTTGCCGACCGCGAGGCCGATCACCGTGTGCGGCCGGTGCACGCTCCAGGTGAAGCCGTCGCGCGCGGCGGCGGCGAACAGCTGATCCTCCTGCGCGTAATAGAAATTGTCGACATCGAGGCGCGGCTGGTCTTCGCGGAACGGCGTCTGGGGGAGGGTGCCTTTGCCATAGGCCTCGAACGGGCCGAGATAGTGTTTGAGGCCGGTGACCAGCGCGACGTGGCGCGGGCCAGTGGGCTTCGGCAGTCCGTCGAGCAGGTTGCGGACCATCATGCCGTTGACGCGGATGTTCTCCGCCTCGCTGTCCTGCCGCGCCCAGGTGGTGACGAACACCGCATCCGGGTTCACGCTGGCGAGCGCCGCCGCCGTCGCGGTCGCATCCTGAAGGTCGGCGGCGACCGGCAGCACGCCCGTCTGGCTGGTGGGCCGGCGCGCCAGCCCATGGACGGTCCAGCCCCGCTCGACCAGCAGCGCCGCCGTCGCGCTGCCGACGATGCCGCTCGCGCCCACTACCAATGCCGTCTTCGTCATGTCTTGCTCCTGATCTTTCGGCAGAGCTAGGCATCGCCGCCCGTCACTTCTAGACGGCACCGTTCACGCCCCCAGGCACCAAGAGGTAACCACATGCAACCCGGCACCCCGGACGAGGAATGGCGGGAGGATTGCGCGCCGAGACGCGTGCTGGAGCTGTTCGCGACCAAATGGACCAGCATGCTGCTGCACACGCTGCACGCCCGCCACGACAGCACCGCCCGGACGGGGGCGCTCCAGCGCAGCCTGCCCGGCATATCGAAGAAGATGCTGACCCAGACGCTGCGCGACATGGAGGCGAGCGGTTTGCTCACCCGCCATGTCCACAGCACCATCCCGCCGATGGTCGAATATCGGCTGACCGAACTCGGCCGGCGGTTCGTCGAGCCGGTCGAGCTGCTCTACGGCTGGGGCCGGGACAATGCCGATGCGCTGGACCGGTTGCTCCCGCGGCCCAGCGCGAGGCGGCGGTAGCGGGAGCGCACGGTCACTTCGCGGCGGGCGCCTTCGGCTTGACGTAGCGGTCGAGCCAATCGGTCATCTGCCAGAGCGTTTCCTCGGTTGATTCGAGCGCGCGGTAGCCGTGCGGCTCGTTGGGCAACACGACGTAGCGCACGGTGGCGCCATTGCCCTTCAACGCGGCGTACATGCGCTCGGACTGGATCGGGAAGGTACCGCTGTTGTCGTCCGCGCCGCCATGGATGAGCAGGATCGGCGCCTTGATCCGGTCGGCATAGGTGAAGGGGCTCATTTCGGTATAGGTCGGCGTCGCCTGCCAATAGGTGCGCTGTTCCGCCTGGAACCCGAACGGCGTCAGCGTCCGATTGTACGCGCCTGAACGGGCGATGCCGGCACGGAACAGGTCGGTATGGGCGAGCAGGTTGGCGGTCATAAACGCACCGTAGCTGTGGCCGCCGACCGCCATGCGGGTCCGGTCGCCCACGCCGAGCTTCACCACCGCATCGACGGCAGCGTGGGCATCTTGTTGGAGTTGCTTGATGTAGTTGTCGTTCGCCTCCGCGCCGCCTTCGCCGATGATCGGCATGGCCGGATTATCGAGGATCGCATAGCCCTGCGTCAGCAGGAACAGGTGGCTGATCCCGCGCGGACGGACGAAGCGGTTGCCCTGGTCGACGGTCTGGCCCGCGACCTTCGCATCGGTGAATTCCGCCGGATACGCCCAGAGCAGGGTCGGCAGCGGGCCGTCGCGCTTCGCATCGTAACCGGCGGGCGTGTAGAGCGAGGCGGACAGCGGCACGCCATCGGCACGGGTGTAGGTGATCGTGCGCTGGGTGACGCCGGCGAACACGGGCGCGGGATCGGCGAAGGCGGTCACGGGCTTCGCGCTGCCGCCCTTCACGCTGCGGATCACGTAATTGGGGGCAAGCTTCGCGCTTTCCCGGCGCGTCAGGATACGCTGCGCCTTGTCGTCCAGCATGGCGACGACCGTCTCGTAATAGGGCGCTTTGGCGGTCCACAACCGCGTCTGTTCGCCGCCCGCCAACGGCATCGTGGCGAGGAACGGGAACGCCCCCGCCTTGGTCGCGCCCTCGCCGGCGACGTAGACCGCGTCGTGAGCGGGCGTGAACCGCATCACCGGCTTGCCGGCGGCATTTCCGTCCAGCATCGGACGCCCGGGATCGCCATATTGATCCTGATAATTGCGGGTCAGCACCGTGCGGGCCTGACCGGGGCGCGACGGTGCGACGGCGAGGCGATGTTCCGTCCGGCTGCGCCATTCCCGGTCGACGACCAAAGCGAAGCCATCGTCGCCCCACATCGTCGTCGCATAGCGGGCGGGGGTCATCGCCAGTTCGACCGGCGCGGCGTCGAACGGTGCGGCCTGCATCATCACCTTGTCGTGGAAGGCGATCTTCGCACGCGGATTGCCGCCGTCCAGCGCCTCGGCCCAGACCAGCGTGGCGGGCGCGTCCGATCGCCACTGGGCCTCTCGCGGGCCCTTCACGGTGGCGTCGAAGTCGACCGGCAGGTCGTCGGCGAGAGGGCGATCGACCAGCGTCTTCACCGGCTGGCCATCGATCGTCGCCACTGCGATCTCGGTCGGGAAATAGCTGGCGGGCAGCAGGTACGAATACGGGCGCTTCAGCCGTTCGGTCAGCAGGTAACGTCCATCGGGCGAGACGCTGAAGCCGGCGATCAGCCCCGGTGCGCCGATCGCCCGGGCGGTGCCGGCCAGGTCGATCCGCATCAGCTGGCCGGTGAAATAATGATCGAACAGCGCCTCGTCATGCGTATCGCCGAGCAGATCCTCGTACGTGCGCGCAGCCGAAGTGCGGCCCGCACTTTCCTGCACCACCGGACCGGTCGGCGTGATGTCGGCCGTCGGCGCCGTGCCGCGGTTGGCCGGGACGGTATAGACGATCAAACCCTTGCTGTCCGGCATCCATTCGAACGGCGTGCCGAACGTACCGTTCAGCCCCCCGGCGATCTTCCGGGCGCTGCCGTCGCGCTCGGCGACCCACAGCGACAGGCCGGTCGGCTCCTGCGCATAGAAGGCGAGGCGGCTGCCGTCGGGTGCCCAATCGGGTGCGGCGAAGCGCAGGCCGGCAGGCAGCTGGACCGCGACCGTCTTGCCGGTCGCCACATCCTTGAAGCTCAGCGCATTCAGCCATTGCACCCGCACTTCCGCCTGGCCGTTGGTCGCGGGATCGATGCGATAGCCGGCCAGCCGCAGGATCGGCTTTGACAGATTGGCGATCGACGGCAGGTTCTCGCGCCCCAGAATGGCTAGCGTGCGGTGATCGGGGCTGACCGCGACACCGGGCGTCGGCGGCGTTTCCAGCGCCTTGGCAATGGCATCGGGCGCGCGATGATAGGCGGTGCCGGGCGTCTGCGCCGTGGCGGTGGTGGCGAGGAGGAGAGCGATCAAACAGGCACCGGCGCGCATTCATAACCCCTTGTATTAGTACGCCATCGGGTGTGGCATGGCCGCGCCACGCGCACCAGACCGGTTTTGCCACGACGGTGCTGCAAACCGTTCGGCGCGATCCCCACGCCTCCGCGAAAAGCGCGCGCCGCCCAGGCGTGACGGAAACAGACGGCCAAGCCGCAATCGACGCGCAATCCGGGAGCCGCCCGGGTCGATTCCGTGCTGCTTCCGGATCGAAGCACGGGAGCGAAGCAAAGCCGGCACCGTGCGACACGATCACGACGGGATGGGGGCATATGGTGAGCCGCATGGGCGTCCCGGAACGGGCATGGGCGCACCGGCCCGTGCCGGTCGCGCGCCCGATCCGTCGCAGGGCCCGGTTCGTCAGCTGGCCCAGCCGCCGCCCAGCGCGCGGAACAGATCGACTTGCGCGCTGGCGATCTGTGCGTCGGCCAGCGCCAGTGTCGCCTCCGTATCGGCCAGGGTACGTTCGGCATCGAGCGCGACGAGGCTGTCGATCTGGCCCTCGCGTTGCTGAGCGCGGGTGATCCGCGCGGCGGCGGCGGCCTGGTCGCGGGCCGATTGCAGTGCGGTGCGGCGCTGGAGCGCGTTGGCGTAGGCGGACAGGGCGGTTTCGCTCTCTTCCAGCGCCTGCAACACGGTGCCATCGAAGGTCGCGAGCGCGGCCTGCGTGTCCGCCTCCGCGCCGGCGATACGGGCGCGGGCCTTGGTCGGGTTGACGTTCCAGCTGATGAGCGGACCGAGCAGCCAGCGCAGCGGACCGCCGCCGAACAGGTCGCCGAGGCCGGTGCTGGTCTGGCCGATCGATCCGCCCAGGCTGATCCTCGGATAAAGGTCCGCGGTGGCGACGCCGATGCGTGCGGTGGCCGCCGCGAGCCGGCGTTCGGCGGCGCGCACGTCCGGACGGCGGGCGAGCAGCGCGGCCCCGTCGCCGATCGGGATCGGGCGATCCAGCCGCAGCGTCGTGGTGCGGGCCGCGGCGATAGCGGGCAATGCGGCAGGGGGGCGGCCGGTCAGCGTGGCGAGGCGAAACAACGCCGCCTGTCGCTGTGCGAGGATCGCCGGGATGTCGGCGCGGCGTTGATCGCGCAGCGCCGCGATGCGGGCGGTGTCGAGGCCGGTGGTCAGCCCGACTTTCGCGCGGTTCGCGGTGACGCCGAGCGACCGGTCGATCAACGCGACGATGCGTTCGGCCACCGCCAGCCGTTCGGCCGCCGAGGCGGCGTCGGCATAGGCACGGGCGGTTTCCGCGGCGATCGAGACGCGGACGGCGTCCAGGTCCGCCTGCGCGGCGCCGACGTCGCCGCGTGCCGCCTCGACATTGCGGCTGATCCGGCCGAACAGGTCGACCTCGTACGAGACGTTCAGGCCACCATCGATGCGCCAGCCTTCGCGGTCCACGCCGGGAACGGTCTGGATCGCGGCGACGCGGCCGTAATTGGCACTGGCACCGACGTTGCCCTGCGGTTGCCGGTCGCCGCGCACCTCGCGCAGCGACGCGCGGGCACGGGACAGCCGGGCAGCGGCGACCCGGACGTCGGTGTTTGCCGCCAGCGCATCGGCGACCAGTCCATCGAGGACCGGGTCCTTGTAGAGCTGCCACCAGCGCTGGCTTGCCGGTGCGGTGGGATCGACCGCCACGCTGGTCGACAGGAATGGGCCGGCGGCGGCCGACGGCGCTTGTGGAGCGACATAATCGGGTCCGGTGGCGCAGGCCGCCAGCGCAAGCGAGGAGATGGTGGCGAGGATGGCACGCATAGCGGGTTTCCTTATTCCGCCGGCAGCGCGTGGGGCGCTGCGGGGGCAGTCCGGCGACGGCGGGCGAGGCGATCACCCAGCGCGCGGCAGACGACGTAGAAGGTGGGCGTGAACAGCAGGCCGAAACCGGTGACGCCGATCATGCCGAAGAATACGGCGGTACCGAGCGCCTGCCGCAGTTCCGCGCCGGCGCCCTTGGCGATCAGCAGCGGCACCGCACCCAGGATGAACGCGAAGCTGGTCATCAGGATCGGCCGCAACCGGTCCTGCGCCGCGCGGACGGCGGCCTCGACCGGGGACAGGCCGTCCTGTTCCTCCGCCTGTTTGGCGAATTCGACCACCAGAATGGCGTTCTTCGCCGCGAGCGCGATCAGCACGACGAGGCCGATCTGGGTCAGCACGTTGTTGTCCATGCCCCTGAGGTTCACGCCGATCATCGCCGCGAGCAGGCACATCGGCACGATCAGGATGATCGACAGCGGCAGCACCAGGCTTTCATATTGTGCGGCGAGCACCAGGAAGACGAACACCACCGCCAGCGCGAAGACGATCGCGGCCGTGCTGCCCGCCGCCTTTTGCTGGAAGGCGATGCCGGTCCATTCGGTGCCGTAGCCGGCCGGCAGCGTCTCGGCCGCGACCTTTTCCATCGTCACCAGCGACCGACCGGAGGAATAGCCGGGCGCGGTGTCGCCATCGACCTCGACCGCGGGGAACAGGTTGTAGCGGGTGACGCGATATGGCCCGGTCTTGTCGCGGAACGTCGACACCGATCCGATCGGGACCATCGCGCCGCTGTTCGACCGCGTCTTGAGATTGGCGATGTCCGCCGTGGTCGCGCGGAACGGTGCGTCGGCCTGCGCGGTGACCCGATAGGTGCGCCCCAGCAGGTTGAAGTCGTTGACGAATGCCGATCCGAGATAGACCTGCAACGCTTCGAACACGCGTTCCGGCGGGACGCCGAGCATGTCGGCCTTGGCGCGGTCGATGTCGGCGAAGATGCGCGGCGTGGCGGAATCGAAGAAGGTGAAGACCTGTGCCAGCCCCTCGGTCTGGTTCGCCTTCGCGATCAGCTTGCCGGTTTCCTCGCCCAGTTTCTGGTAGCTGCCGCCGTTCTTGTCCTGCACGATCAGACGATAGCCGCCGGCCGAGCCGATCCCCTGGATGAGGGGCGGCGGGATGACGAGGATGCGGGCTTCGTCGATGTCGGCCGTCGCCTTGCGCGCCTCATCCATGATGCCGGCAAGGGTGACGCCCAATGCCTCGCGATCTTCGAAGGATTTGAGCGGGATGTAGGCCGCGGCGGCATTGGGGGCGAGCGTCTGCGACGGGCCGTCGAAGCCCGCCAGCATCACCGCTCCCTTCACCCCGGCGAGCGGAAGGATGCGCCTGGCGACCTTTTGTACCACCGCATCGGTGCGTTCCACCGACGCGCCCGACGGCAATTGGACGACGGTCAGGAAATATCCCTGATCCTGCGCCGGGATGAACCCCGACGGCGTCGCCCAGAACAGCGCCGCGGTGGCGGCGATCAGCCCGACATAGACGGTCATCATCCGCCGGGGACGCGCGACCAGCGCCGCCGTCAACGATGCATAGCGCATGCTCATCCGTTCGAAACCGCGGTTGAAGGCGTCGCCGGCCCGGCGGACGATGCGGGTCAGGCGATTGCCGTCGTGGGTATGGTCGTGGGCCTTCAGCAGCATCGCGGCGAGCGCGGGCGACAGGGTGAGCGACAGCAGCAGCGAGATGATCGTTGCGGTCGAGATCGTCACGGCGAACTGCTGGTAGAAGGCACCCGACAGGCCGGTGAGGAACAATGTCGGCACGAACACCGCGCACAGCACGAGCACGATCGCGACCAGCGCCCCCGACACTTCGTCCATCGAGGTGCGCGCCGCCTCCAGCGGAGACAGGCCGCGTTCCAGATTGCGCTCGACGTTCTCGACGACGACGATCGCGTCGTCGACCACGATGCCGATCGCCAGCACCAGCCCGAAGAGCGACAGGTTGTTGAGGCTGTAGCCCAGCGCCGCGAGCACCGCGAACGTACCGATCAGCGACACCGGGATCGCCACGATCGGGATGATCGCCGCACGCCATTTCTGCAGGAAGACGAGGATGACGAGGACGACGAGGATCATCGCCTCGACCAGGGTATGCTTCACCGCATCGATCGATTGCGCGATGAATTCGGTGGGGTTGTAGATCACCCGATATTCCAGCCCCTTGGGAAAGGACTTCGCCATCGTCCGCATCTCGGCGCTGACCGCCTCGGCGGCGGCGAGGGCGTTCGAGCCGGGTCGCTGGAACACCGCCGCGATGACGGTCGGTTCGCCCGAGAGGTAGGTGTTGGAGGCATAGTCCGCCGCACCCAGTTCGACGCGCGCGACGTCGGCGACGCGCACCTGCCGGCCATCGGCATCGGTGCGGATCACGACCTGGCCGAATTGCGCAGGGTCGACCAGCCGGCCCTGCGTCTCGACGTTGAGCTGGAAGGCGCTGCCGTTTGCATAGGGCGGCTGGCCGAGCGTGCCGGCGGCGACCTGCACGTTCTGCGCGCGCAGGGCCGACACGATGTCGCCGGCGGTCAGGTTCAGCGCGGCGGCGCGGCCGGGATCGATCCACACCCGCATCGCATAGTCGCGGGCGCCGAACAGCCGCACGTCGCCGACGCCCTCGATCCGGGCGAGCCGGTCGCGAACCTGCGTCAACGCATAGTTGCTGATGTAGCCACGATCGAGGCTGTGGTCGGGGGAGACGAGATTCACGACCATCAGGAAGTCGGGCGAGGTCTTGCGCGTGACCACGCCGAGGCGCTGCACCTCCTGCGGCAGGCGCGGTACGGCGACCGCGACCCGGTTCTGGACGAGCACCTGTGCGGCGTCGAGGTCGGTGCCGAGGCGGAAGGTGACGGTGATCGTCACCGTGCCGTCGCCGGTCGACTGGCTGCTCTGGTAGAGCATGTTGTCGACGCCGTTGATTTCCTGCTCGATCGGTGCGGCGACCGTCTCCGCGACGGTTTCGGCCGATGCGCCGGGATAGGTGGCGGTCACCGTCACCGTCGGTGGCACGATGTCCGGATATTGCGAGACCGGCAGGCCCCAATAGGCGATGGCGCCGACGATCGTGATGATGACCGCGATGACCGCGGCGAAGATCGGACGCGTGATGAAGAAGCGCGAAAAGCGCATGACAGGCTCCCCGAAAGAGGATGGAGTTCGACGGGCGTATCGGTCTCACCCCCACCCGTGCGGCGCTACGCGCCTTCCGTCCCCCGTCCGGTGGAGGGGGAAGGAGACGGCGTCGCCGGCGGCCGGTGGGGGTGAGTGGGCGTTATCGGGCGAAGGTCACTTCGCCTGCGAGCGGCGCGGCGCCGCCTTCGGGGTTTGCGGCGTTCGGGGCGGGCACGATGCGGCCGATTTTGGCGGTCACCTTCGCACCCGGCATCGCCATCTGCGTGCCGCTGATGACGACGCGGTCGCCCGGCGACAGACCGGCGCGGACGACGCGCAGGCCACCCAGCACCGGGCCGAGCTGCACCGGCTTGGCGGTGACCGACCCGTCGGCGGCGACGGTCAGCAGCGTCTTGCGTGCCTGGTCGGTCTGGACCGCGGCGTCGGGCACCAGCAGGGCCCGCGTCGTGCCGCCTCGACCGAGGCGCATGTTGCCGAACATGCCGGGTGTCAGGAACAGGCCGGGGTTGGCGAGCACCGCACGGCCGCGAATGGTGCCGGATTTGGGATCGAGGCCGTTGTCGGTGAAGTCCAGCCGGCCCTTCCAGCGGTAGTCGCCCTCGTCCTGCAACCTGACCTCGACCGGGGTCAGGCCGGCGCCGGATGCGGCGGCGCGTTTGGTCTTGAGGAACAAGGCCTCCGACCCGTCGAAGGTGAAATAGATCGGGTCGAGCGCGTTGATCGTGGTCAGCAGCGTGCCGTTGGCATCGTCGGCCGCCACCAGATTGCCGGCATCGATCCGCCGATCCGAAATACGCCCGCCGATCGGCGCACGGACCTGCGTGAATTCGACGTCCAGCGCGCGCGAGCGGACCCTGGCCTGCGCCGCCGCAAGCGCGGCGGTGGCAGCGCGCAGCCGGGCGTTCAGCTGGTCGACGTCGCTCTTCGACACGGCATCGTCGGCGATCAGACGGTTGGCACGATCGAGATCGGCGCGGGCGAGGGCGACGTCGCTCTGCGCACTGGCGAGACCGGCGCGCGCCTCGGCCAGCGACGCGGCGAAGGGGCGGGGATCGATGGTGAAGAGCAGCTGGCCCTTCTGCACGATCGCACCGTCGGTGAAATGGATCGCGGTGATCGCACCGGACACGCGCGGGCGCACCTCGACGCTGCGGCTGGGTTCGAAACGGCCGACGTAATCGTCCCATTCGTTCACCTCGCGCACCAGCGGTTGGGCGACGGTGACCGACGGCGGGGGCGGGGCGGCAGCGGCGGGCGCGTCATGATCGATCAGGCCATAGCCGAGACCGGCCGCCGCCAGCGGCACCAGCACCAGCGCAGCCCGGCGCCAGCGACGATCGCGCGGCGGAACCGGCGTGGTGATGGCGGTGTCGATGGGGGCATGCATGTTCATGCGCGCGCTCCGGCCCGGCGTGCCGCGGCATGCAGGCTGTCGATGACCAGTTCGTACTGGTCCTCGCTGAAACCGGCGGCGACGAAAGCGCGGATTTCCGTCGGTGCGACGGTATAGCCCTGGTGCCGGCCGAGCACGGCGATGCGGCGCAGCGCCTCCAGCCGTGGATCGGCGAGGGCGGAGCGGCGGCGATCGCCGAACAGCGCCCCCATCGCGATCGCCATGCGGCCGGGGGTCCGCAGCGAGGACAGCGGGTCCTTGGCGGCGAGGGCGACCACCGACCATTCCAGCGCGCTGAGCCGCGCGGTGGAGGCGGCGACCGGCACGGGATCCGCGACGGGCCGTGGCGCAGTGGCCGTCGTATCGGCGTCCCAGGTGGTGAAGGACATATAGGCCATGATGATCTCCCTTGATCATGTCGTGCGGACGTGGCGGGTCGTTGCCCGCGAACGCCTGGTCCGTGGCTGTTGGTCGATGATGGCGAACGACCATGATCGGCGCACGAGGGTGCGCGCCGTCGGATCGCTCCGGCTGGAGGACGGTGCGCCTTCGGTTACGCGAGGGCGACGCGGTGGGTTCGCATGGCTGCGCTACACTGGCGCCACGTTCTGTACTAGGCGGTATATAAACGCGGCCGATGGCACGTCAACCGCTTTCTGTACCGACAAGTACGTTTTGTTCGATGGTCACGATCCCGCCGATCCCGCACGCCGTCGATCCATCATCGCCAGCCAGCGGCGGCGAAGCGTCGCGCGGCGTTCCGGATAGCGTTCGTCGAGGAACTCCACCGTCCCGAGCCGATCGGTTCGGAACATGCGGAAATCGCCACGCATCTCGCACCAGGCGATCAGCATGCGGCAACGGTCCATATAGCCGACCAGGAATGGCCACACCGTCCGTTCGGTTTCGCGGCCGCTTTCGTCGGCGTAGCCGATATGCAGTTTGCGACCCTGCAGGCTCCATGCCCGCAGGCGGGCGACATCGATCCCGGCGTCCAGTCGTTCGGTCCATGCGGGCGGCGTGATGACGGCCGGATCGTCGATCGCGGCGCGCAGCTGTTCGGGGATCACCGCCGCGACCTTGGCAAGCACGTCGGCGGCGGCGCGGGCGAGGCCCTGGTCGGCGTGCACCAGCACCCATTGCGCGCCGAGCACGACCGCCTCCACCTCGTCGGAGGTCAGCATCAGCGGCGGCATGTCGAAGCCGCGTTCCAGGACATAGCCGATCCCCGCCTCGCCGCGGATCGGTACGCGTTGCGCCATCAGCGCCGCGATGTCGCGATAGACCGACCGCCGGCTCGTCTCCAACTCCGACGCGATCGCATCGGCGGTCAGCGGCGTTGCCGACCGGCGGAGCAGCTGGACGATTTCGAAAAGGCGATCGGCACGACGCATCCGCCTATCCTAAACGGCGGGTGGCGCGGCGTCGCGGGCCATCGCACGCGCAAAGGCGGGGCGATTCGCCAGCCGCGTCAGATACGCGGGGATCGCGCCATCGGCGGGCAGCAGATCGTGCGCCCAGCCCAGCGTTGCGCCGAGCATGACGTCGGCGGCACTGAAGCGTTCGCCGAGCAGATAGGGGCCGCGTGCCAGCGCATTGTCCAGCCGGTCCATGGCAGCGGTGAAGGCGGGCGACGGCGTGTCCCCGGCGGCGCGGCGCTGGAAGATCGCCGGGCCGAATTCCCCTTCGGTCCAGCTGAGCCACGTCAGATAGCCGCCGCGATCGGGATGGCCGATGGGTGGGGCGAGCGCCGCATCCCCGGACGCGGCGAGGTCGGCGAGATGCACGGCGATGGCGGCGCTTTCCGTCACCAGGGCATCGTCGTGGAGCAGGGCGGGCACCTTGCCGTCCGGATGCGGGTTGGCGGGATCGGGGCCATCGCCGGTACCGTCCATGTAGCGGATCGCGACGTATGACAGCGTATAGGGGATCGCCAATTCCTCGAGCAGCCAGATGATTCGCGTCGAGCGCGAACGGGGGGCGTGGAACAGCGTCAGCATCATGGCATCTCCCGCGGGCAAAATCGGCCGCAGGGATGGGTTAGCGCGGGGCTGTGGCCAGCGTGGTGGCAACAGCGTGATGGATCGGGTGGACGAGAGGAACGGGGAAGCGCGTCGGGCGCGCTTCCCCGTAACCGTCACTTCTTCTTGTTCTCGCCCGAGGCGTCCGACACCGCGGTGCCGGCCGACTTCAGGTCGCGCCCGGCACCGTTGACGGTGTGACAGGCGGATACGGTCAGGGCGAGCGTCGCCAGGGCGACGGTCAGCAGGGTCTTGCTCTTGGTCATGGTCTTCTCCTCAGGTGAAGGATGTTAGAGCCGACGGCGGGTCGCGGCGGTGGCACCGGCGCCGGCGGCGACGGCACCGACCAGCAACGCGAGCACGATCACGAACGACGTGCCGGCCGCTGCGCCCGCGGCGTTGTCGGTAGCCGACTTGGCGGTGGCGATAGCCTCGTTCTTGCCGCGGACGAACTGCTGCTTGGCGCGTGTCACCTGAGCCTGGGCCTCGGGACGGCTGATCTTGCGCTGGGCGGCGACGATATCGGCGATGCGGCTTTCTGCCTCACGTCCGTCGGTGCCGCCACGAGCCAGTGCGGGCAATTCCCTGGCGATTTCCTTCTGCGCCTGTTCCGGCGTCATCTGCGCCGGATCGACGGGGGCGTCGGACAGATAGGCGGCGACCTCATCGCGCACATCGCCCTGATCGATGCCGGCGATCGATGCGACCTTCGGCGCCGCTGCGCCGACGCTCGACCCGGCGGCCCCTGCGACGGCACCGACGGTACGGAACGCGCCGCCGATGATGCCACCGACCGCCGAGGTAAGCAGGTAGAGGGTGAGGATCAGCGTTACGCCCCATACGACCAGGCCGTGGACGAGCGCGTCAAACCGTTCGTGCACGCCGGCGACGCGTGCGGCGGCATAGCCGCCCGCGCCGAGTGCCACCACGGTGGTGACCAGCCAATACAGGCCGGCACCGATGCCGAAGCCGGTCGCAGCGGGCGTCGTCCCCTCGACCGGGTCGACCATGGTGAGGCCGATGCCGGTGCCAAGGATGCCAAGGACCAGCTGCACGGCGACGGCGATCACCACGCCGGCGAAGATCGCCCCCCAGGACAGTCGCGTGGGCGTCTTGCCCGGATGCAGGTCGTCGATCGGCAAAACGCCGTTGGTCACATTGGTAGCCATGTTCACTCCTGTTGAAATCAAACGGTTCGCGGTCAGTCCCGTGGTGTCGGGTCGGCGGCGGCACCTTCGGCGGCGCCGGCATGCTTTTCGGTCTTGCCGTGCGCGCTGGCCGCATCGTCGCCGATCAGCTTGCCGATCGCCTCGTGCACCGATCCGCGCGCCTCGCGAGCGGCGGCCGTGTCACGTGCGGGTGTTTCACGTGCTGGCGGGGCGCCCTGCTCAGGCGGCACGTTCCTGCGCCGGCTCATGCCGCGTGCTCCTGTTCGGTGCGCCCGATTGCCGCGCCTTCGCCATCGAAACCGCGCGCCCGCGCCCACGCGACGGCAGCAATGCGGCGGTTTACGCCGATCTTGGCGTAGATGCGGGCGACGTGGTTGCGCACGGTGTTGCCGGCGACGTCCAGGCTGCGCGCGATGCGCTTGTCGTCATAGCCGCGGCAGATCAGCGCCAGCACGTCGCGTTCGCGGGGGGTCAGATCGTCCAGTCCGGCGCCGTCCTGTTCGGTCTGCGGCGCGCGTAACCGGGCGAGCTTTTCCATGATCGAACGGCTGAACCAGCTTGTGTCCTTCATCACCGCCTCGATCGCCTCGACCAGCTCGATCTCGGTGGCCTTGCGATGGGTGATATCCTGGAATGCCCACAGGACGCAGGCATCACCGCCAAGCTGGATCGCCTCGGTCGAAACCAGGCAATCGATCTGGGCCCCGTCCTTGCCGCGAATGCGCGCCTCATGGCCGCGCAGATCGTGGCCGCCATCGATCGCCGCCTCGATCTCGCGGCGCATGTCGATGGTGCCCCACAGTTCGACATCGCCCAATGGCCTGCCGATGATCTCGGTCGTCGCATATCCGGTCAGGTCGACGAAACTCGTGTTTACCTCGCACAGCAGGTGACCGTCGCGCGCGCCGATCGCCATCGGCACCGGTGCCATCTGGAAGGTGCGGGTGAAGCGTTCCTCGCTGTGGCGCAGCGCGCCCTCCGCCTTACGGCGGGGTTCCAGGTCGGCGAACGTGAACAGCATGCATGGCTGATCGCCCATGTCGATGGGTTGTCCGGCGACGATGACCAGCTTCGTACCGCCATCCGGCAATTCCAGTTCCGCTTCCATTTGGGGGATGGTCCGCCCCTCGGCCAGCCGTTCCTTGGCCAAGTCGCGACGATCGCCCTCGCGCAGCACATCGATGTCGTAGACGGTCTTGCACAGCACCTGATCGCGCTGATGCCCGGTCATTTCGAGAAACCCCTGGTTGACCTTGACGAAGCGCAGGTCGTTCAGGCGACAGATCACCGCCGGCGCCGGATTGGCGTTGAACGATTGTTCGAACCGGTCCTCTGCCTCGTAGCGGGCCGAGACATCCTGGATGATGAGCACCAGGCATGACGGTTCGTCGTCGTCGGCGTCATTGAGCACCAGACTGCGCACCTGGTGGACCCAGCGTGGTTCATCCTCCCCCGCAACGGTCACTTCGACCACCACTTCGGAAAACGAATCGCCCGCGACCACGCGGTCGATCGGATAATCGTCGGCCTCCAGCCGATGGTTGTTGCGATACCGCAACTGAAAGCGTGCACGATATTCATCGACGGTCCCGCCCAGATCGGCGAGGTCGCCGACGCCGTGCATGGCAAGGGCGGCGGCGTTGGCCCACAATAAACTCTGGTCGGGATCGATCAGGATCACGCCCTCGTCGAGGCCGACGATGATCTGGCGCAGGTGGCGCAGATCCGCCGTCTCGCGCAGCGTCTTGAACGAGGTGCTCGGCACCATGCGGCTCAGGCGCGACGCCCGTGGACGAACCAGGCGAGCGCATAGCCGCCAAGCGCCGCCGCAAGCGCCCAGAGCGCGGGGGTGTCGCGCACCGTCTCCGCTGCCGCCTTGCCCTGCTTCTGAGCGACGTCGGCAACCTGCTCGCTCGCGGCCTTCAGCCGGTCGCGCGCCTCTTCGGCCAGTTCCGGTGCGCCGTCGATGGCCTCGCCGACGATCGATCTGGCCCGGCCGTAGCCGTGCTGTACGCCGCCCGCTACCTGATCGACGACGCCGTCCACCTGCCAGTCGCGGCTGTTCACCGTATCGCCGACGGCCTTTTCGATCTTGCCGCCGATATAGCGTGCGCCGCCCTTGATTTCGTCTTCGTTCATGTCGTTCCTCTCGCGAAATGAAGATACGCGATCGTGCGCGGCATGGATGCTCCGGGCGGAGCATGCAGCGGCGCGACGACACGACCATTTCGGCCGCATCAACCGATCGTCAGAACAGGCGTTCCTGGTATTTTTGCGCCGGGCCTCTAGTCCTGCTGCGCTAACGTGATGGCGGCGGCGCGTTCCTCATAGAGGTGGCGCAGTCTCCCGTGGATATCGCGAGAGAGATTATCGTGAGCGATTGCAGCCAGTTGCTGGTGATCGGCGGCACGTTTCAACAGATAGTCCCGCTCCTCGGGGCCATTGCGCTGAATGGGCTCGGACGGTGTCGCGGCGTGCGTGAAAACTGGCATGGCACGGCAATATCACTCACCGGCGACGCCCCCTATCCTGCCGATCTACCAATGGCTTGGTAGATCGGCGTGGCAGTCAGGCCCGGGCGCCTTCGATAGCCTTCGCGGGCGGGCTATCCAGGGAGGCGAGGGTTTTGGCGGTGGCGTAGCAGTCTTCGATGTGCGCGTTGCCGGCGAGCTTCATTGCGCCGAAATTGATGGTTGCGGCGACCGCGGAACCGATGAGGGGGACGTAGCGCGCGGCCGATGCGGTGGCGACGCGGACGCCCATCCGGCGCAGCAGGGCGATCACGACACGCTTGGTGACGGCGCGGCCGATGACGTTGTTGCCCATGCCGGCGGCGATCGCCAGCACCTGCTGCGCGCGCGTCGCGTCCATCGTTTCGACCTGATCCTCGCGCAGGCCGAAGCGTTCGCTGATCGCAGGCAGCATGGTCCTGAGGATGCCGACGTCCGCGATGAGGTCGGCACCCGGCACCGGCACCACCGCGGCACCGGCGGACATGGCGGCGCGCCGGGTGACCATGCGGCGGCAATCGTCACGGATGGCGTCGAGTTCGGCGAGGGTATGGGGCATGTCGGCAAAGCTCCTGAAGAAGGGGGGCGGGTCAGTGCAGCGGCCAGGTCCAGATCACCAGCGGGGTGCCGATCAGCACCACCAGCACGGACAGCGGCGCGCCGAGGCGGGCATAATCCCCGAAACGATAGCCGCCGGGGCCGAACACCAGGGTGTTGCACTGATGGCCGATCGGGGTGAGGAAATCGCAGCCGGCACCGATCGCGGTGGCGATCAGGAAGGCTTCGGGCCGGTAGCCGAGGTCGTGTGCGAAGACCGCGGCGATCGGGGCCATCACCAGCACGGTGGCGGCGTTGTTGAGGAACGGCGTCACCGCCATCGCCGCGACCAGGATGAGCGCGACGGCGCCCCACGGCGGCAGCGATGCGGCGACATGCGCCAGCCAGGTCGCCAGCACATCGGACGCCCCGGTGGTGCGCAAGGTGTCGCTGACCGGGATCAGCGCGCCGAGCATGATGAGGATCGGCCATTCGACGCCCTCATACGCTTCCCGCAGCGGCAGCGCGCCGCTCGCCATCATCAATCCGGCCGCGGCGAAGAAGGCGACCGCGACCGGGACGTAGCCGGTCGCGGTCACGATCATCGCGGTGGCGAGGATGGCCAGCGGCAGCCAGCGCCGTTTCGAACTGCCCAACCGCAACGCCCGTTCCGCCAGCGGCAGCGTGCCGAGGTCGCGCATCCGTTCGGGCAACAGGCCGAGCGGACCTTGCAGGACGATGACGTCGCCGGCGCGCAGGCTCGTTTCGCCCAGCTTGCGGGTCAGGCGCTGGCCGGCGCGCGACACCGCGATCAGGTTGACGCCATAGCGCTGCTGCAGGCGCAGGCGGCCGGCGGACTGGTGGACCAATGGCGAACCATCGGTCACCACCGCCTCGATCACCCCGATCTCGTCGTTTTCGCTGCCCTCCGGCGGTAGGCGCTCCTGCCCGGCGAGCGCCAGATAATCGCGGGCGATCACCCGTTCGAGCATGTCGGGATCGCCGCCGAGGATCAGCGTGTCGCCGCCGCGCAGGACGAGGTCGGTCCCCACCAGCGTGCGGATGTCGGCGCGCAGGATGCCGGTGATCGTCACGTCATGATCGTGGCGGGCGACGAAGGCGGCGACGGTTTCGCCGACCGCGGGGGAATCGTCGCAGATCGTCGCTTCGGTCACATAGTCCTTGATGTTCAGCGCCTCGCCCATCGTCGGTGCCGCCCGCCGTTCGCGCGGCAACAGGCGATAGCCGAAGCGCAGGAACACGAGCCCGACGACCAGCAGGCCAAGGCCGGTCGGCAGATAGTCGAACATGCGGAACGGCTGGCCCGTCATCTCCTGCCGCACGCGGCTGACGATGATGTTGGGCGAGGTGCCGACCAGCGTCATGAGCCCGCCGAGCAGCGAGGCGAAGGACATCGGCATCAGGAACACCGACGGACTGCTGTCCGTCTTCTTGGCGGTCTGCACCGCCGCGGGCATCAGCATGGCGAGCGCGCCGACGTTCTTCACCAGCGCAGAGGCGACGCCGACCGAGGCGGTGAGCACCAGCAGGTGCGAGCGGACCCGCGTCACGCGCCGCGCCACCGCGCCCAGGCCGATTTCGATCAGGCCGGATCGCTGCATCGCCGCCGAGATCACCAGCGCCGAGCCGACGATGATGACGATATCGTCGGAAAAACCGGTGAAGGCCTGTTTCGGCTTCACCAGCCCCAGCGCCAGACCGGCGAGCAGCGCAAGGATCGCGGTCACGTCATAGCGGAAGCGGCCCCACAGGAAGAGGCCCATCATCCCGACCAGCAGCGCGACCGACAGGATCTGCGGCGTCGTCATGCCGCCCGGCTCAAGCGCACCGAACCCCGGTGCCTATCGCCATATCCTGCAAGCTCGCATCGTCGGTCATCGTTGCATAACGCCGCGGCCGCGGAAAAGGCTACGTCAGGCGAAGATGTCGGCGAGGCGATCGGCGTCGGGGCCGTCCTTCCAGTGGCGCAGCTCGACGAACAGCGATGTGCCGACCGTCGTGAACCAGGTGAGCACCACCGTCGACACCGCCGCCTGGAGCAATTGCGCGAGCAGGGGCAGACGCGGCGCGGCCACCCGCGCGCCGCTGGCGATGGCGGCATACGTGCCGTTACCCGCGATGCTCGCCACGCCGACCGTGGCGGAGGCCAGGGTGTAGATGACGACCGCCAGCAGCATGATGCCGAACACCGGCCAGCGCGCGCCCTTCGTCAGCGCGCGGCTGCGACCGAAGGCGCCGTACACGCCGGTTCTTTCGGCGACGATGGCGGGCAGCGCCACCGACCACATCACCGCCAGCATGACGCCCGGCACGAACAGCAGCAGCGTGCCGATCGACACGCCGATCGTGAACAGCAGGTAGACGGCGAACAGCGGCAGCGCCCGCGTGGCGCCGACACGCAGCACCTCCGCCAGATCCGCCTTGCGCCCCCGATCGTGCGCTATGGTCGCATGGACGAGCGCGCCGCTTGCGACCAGCCACAAGACGCCGATCACCAGGCCGCCGAGGCCGGCGGTGACGTATAAGCCCAGGCGGGGGGTGTTGGCGAACGTCGTACCCGTTCCGATCAGCCCGAACAGAAGCTGGGGCAGCGCCATCACGAGGAAGCTGGTGCCGAGCGTCGCCACCGGATTGCTGCGGATGACATCGAAGCTGCGTCCGAACACGCTGCCGACCGAAATGCCACGTCCGCGATCGAACGCCGTGTTGCTGGCCATGCCCTTCATTCCCCCCGGATTAGCTGCAGCGATGGTGGCGGGCCGGCGCGCCGCTGTCCAGCACGAACCCGGGAGATGCGGATTCGGCGATTGCGCGCCCGGCCGATCCGGCTAAGTTCGCAGGCGGGGAGCGCCTCATGCCGCGGGGCAGTTGGGCTGGGAGGGTGACATCGCGGCGTCAGCACAGGATCAGGCGGTGGCCGACCGGCTCGCCGCAGCGCATGCCGCGCTGCGCGCCGATCCGTCGATCCAGTTCACGCTGACACGGCCACCTCCGCCGCCCAAGATGCCGGAATGGCTGGAGACGCTGGGCCGATGGATAGAGGCCCTGTTCCGGCCGGTCGGGCGCCTGTTGCGATGGATCGCCGGCCTGATGCCCGATGCGCCTTATGCCCGCATCCTGCTGTGGACATTGCTCGCCGCGGTCGTGGCGGCCGTGATCTGGATGGTGGTGGAGCGCATCCGTTCCGGCGAATGGCGCCTGCCCCGACGGCGCCGTCGCACGGTCGAGACGGCTGTCGCCGAGGACGAGAGCTGGCGTCCCGATGCGGCACCGGCGCGCGCATGGCTGCGCGAGGCGGACCGGCTTGCCGCGGCGGGACGCTTTGCCGAGGCGATCCATTACCTGCTGTTCCATTCGATCGACGACATCGCCCGCCGGCGTCCGCAATTGCGCCGCCCGTCGCTGACGGCGCGCGAACTGGCCTCTGCCACCTTGTTGCCCGTCGCCGTGCGGCCGTCGTTCGCAAGCATCGCCGCGCTGGTCGAACGCAGCCTGTTCGGGGGCCGGCCGGTGGACGATGCCGACTGGCAGGCGGCACGCACGGCCTATGCCGACCTGGCGCTGCCGCAGTCGTGGCGGTCGTGAGCGAGGTCGCGATCGGCAGGCGGGCACGCGCCGACAGCGTCTTCGCGCCGATGACGGTGGCATTGCTGCTGGTCGTCGGTGTGCTCGGGTTCGCCGGATCGCTGCTGCTCGGCGCCTATGCGCCCGACCTGACATCCGGACGCAACGCGGGCGCCCATGCGCTGTCGAACGCCGCGACGGGCTATGCCGGGATCGTCGACCTTGCCCGCGCCACGGGGCGCAATCCCCGGATCATCCGCGCGGAACCGGCCTGGAACACCGAAGACCTGGTCGTGGCCACGCCCGAACACGGCACCGTCGACGTCGGCAAGTTCCTGGACATGCGCCGCAATCGTGCGACGCTGATCGTCCTGCCGAAATGGACGACATCGGCGGACCCAGCCGTCGACGGCTGGGTCGACATCACCGGACTGCTGCCGACCGGGGACCCGGCGGCGATGCTGGCGCCGCAGACGCCGATGGCCGTCACGCGCTGGCGAAGCGGCGCGCGACGCCTGCGCGCGGTATCCTGGGCCCCCCGTTCGCTCGCGGTGGCGGCGCCGCGCCCGTTACAGGCGGTGACATCCCCGTCGCTGACGCCGCTCATCACCAGCGACACCGGGCGGATCGTGCTGGCGCAGGTCAACGGCACCAACACCTATATCCTCGCCGATCCCGATCTGCTCAACAATCACGGCATCCGGCGGCTGGATCGCGCCCGTGCCGCGCTCGACCTGCTCGACTTCGTCAATGCGACCGGGGCGAGCGGCATCGCGTTCGACGTCACGCTGAACGGATTGGGCCGGGGGCGCAGCCCGTTGAAGCTGGCCTTCGAGCCGCCCTTCCTGGCGATGACGCTGGCGATCGTCGTCGCGCTCGTGCTGGTCGGGTGGCAGGCGCTGGTGCGCTTCGGCGCCGCCCAGCCGCAAGCCCGCAGCATCGCGTTCGGCAAGACGGCGCTGATCGACAACAGCGCGATGATCGTGCGCAAGGCCGGGCGGGAGGGCGCGCTCGGCGCGCGATATGCGGCGCTGGTGCGCGAACGCGCGCGATCGATCTTCGGCGTGCCGGCGGGCCTGTCCGACGATGCCGCCGATCGCTACCTCGACACGCTGCGCGGCGCCGGCACGTTCAGCACGCTGGTCGCCGATGCGGCCAGCGCCGAACATCGCGACGACATGCTGGCCGCCGCACGGGCGCTGCACCAATGGCAGATGGAGAAGACACGGTGACCGTTGATGAGGTTCAGGCACTGGGGCGGGCGATCCGTGCCGAGATCGGCAAGGCGGTGGTCGGCCATGACGGCACCGTCGACCTGCTGCTGGTGGCGCTGTTCGCGGGCGGCCACATCCTGCTGGAAGGGCCGCCAGGCACGGCCAAGACGCTGATCGCCCACAGCTTCGCCCAGACGGTGGGGCTGGATTTCGGTCGCATCCAATTCACCCCCGACCTGATGCCCGGCGATATCATCGGTGCGAATCTGTTCAATTTCCAGACATCGACGTTCACGCTGACGCGCGGGCCGATCTTCACCGAATTGCTGCTGGCCGACGAGATCAACCGCACCTCGCCCAAGACGCAGGCGGCGCTGCTGGAGGCGATGCAGGAACGCACCGTCACCATCGATGGCGAAAGCCTGGCGCTGAGCAACCGGTTCATGGTGGTGGCGACGCAGAATCCGATCGAACAGCAGGGCGTCTATCCGCTGCCCGAGGCGCAGCTCGACCGTTTCCTGTTCAAGCAGACGGTCTCCTATCCCAGTGCCGGGGAAGAACGACGGATCGTCGCGACGCATGGGGCGCGGCAGGCGGCGATGTCGCCCGCCGACTGGGGCGTCGCGCGCTGCGCCGATGCGGCGACGATCGATGCCGCGGTGGCAAGCGTCGCGGCGGTCCGGCTGGTCGACGAGGTCACCGACTATATCGTCGCGCTGATCCGCGCCACGCGCGATGTCGCCGATCTGGAAAGCGGCGCATCGCCGCGGGCGGGCGCGATGCTGGCGGGCGCGGCCCGCGCGCGGGCGGCACTCGACGGGCGCGATTTCGTCATTCCCGACGACGTCAAGACGCTGGCGCCGGCCTTGCTGCGCCACCGCCTGATCCTGTCCCCCGCCGCGGAGATCGGCGGTCGCGGGATCGAGGACGTCGTCGCGCAGATCATCGAGACGGTCGAGGCGCCGCGTTGATCTATCCGACCCACATGGCGGTGCTGGCGGCGGCGATCGGGGCTCCCGTCGCGCTGCTGGTCGCCATGCTGTTTCCGGGCAGCTGGTATGCCGGGCTGGGCTGGCCGCTCGCGGTGCTGCTGCTCGTGGGCGCCGATGCGCTGCTCGGGCGGGGCCGGGCGAGCGCGACGCTGGCGCTGCCGCATGCCGCACCGGTGGGCGTGCCGCTGTCCGTGCCGGTCGCGGTGTCGATCGTGGGGCCGATCTCGGGGCAGGCCCGCGCGCCTGTCGCGCAGGTGGCGCTGGCGCCCGACCCGCTGGTGGCGGGGGACCTGCGCATCGACGTGGCGATCGAGGAGGGGCGTGGGGAGGGCGCCGTCGCGCTGACGCCGGTGCGGCGCGGCACTGCGCGGCTCGATACCCTGTGGGTGCGCTGGGCGGGGCCGCTGGGGCTGGCGTGGCGACAGGCGCGGATCGAAGCGGAGCGCGCGCTGCCGATCCTGCCCGACGTCGAGGCGATCCGCCGACAGGGCGCGCAGGTCTTCCAGCGCCACGCGGTGCAGGGCCTGCTGGCGCAGAGCGACCGCGGCGACGGCACCGATTTCGACGCGCTGGTCGAGTTCCGCTCGGGCATGGACCGGCGGGCGATCGACTGGAAGCAGTCGGCGCGGCACAGGAAGCTGCATGCGAAGGAATATCGCACCGAACGCAACAGCCAGATCGTGTTCGCGATCGACTGTGGACGCCAGATGTCGGACCCGGTCGGCGGGATACCGCGCGTCGACCGGGCGGTGTCCGCGGCGCTGCTGACCGGCTGGGTGGCGCTGAAGCTGGGCGACCGGGTCGCTCTCCACGCCTTCGATTCGCGACCGCGCGTGACCAGCGGGTTCATCGGCGGGGCGGCGGCGTTTCCCGAACTGCAGCATCTGGCGGCCGGCATCGATTACAGCGGCGACGAGACCAACTACACCTTTGCGCTGACGATGATGGCGGCGCGGCTGACGCGGCGGTCGATGATCGTGCTGTTCACCGAATTCACCGATCCGACCTCTGCCGACTTCATGGTGCGGGCGGTCGCACGCCTGCTCAAGACGCATCTGGTGCTGATCGTCGTGTTGCGTGACGAGGAACTGGAAACGATCGTCGATGCAGCGCCGCAGCGCCCCGCCGACGTCACCCGCGCGGTCACCGCCGCGGCCCTGCTCCGCGACCGGCGGCTGGTGCTGCTGCGGCTGCGTCATCTGGGCGTGCACGTCATCGAAAGCCCGCACGATGCGGTGCCGGAGCGGCTGGTCGAGGGCTATGTCGACCTCAAGCGCAGGAGCCTGTTGTGACCGCATCCGCCGGGCTCGCGCCGCCGCTGCTCAACGCCAGCCGGTTCCGCGCCGCGCATGCCGCGGAGTGGGAAAGGCTGGAGGGATTGCTGACGCGGATCGAGAAGCGTTCGGTGCGGGTGCTCTCGGACGACGACCTGCTCGCGCTGCCGCTATTGTACCGCGCGGCGCTGTCGTCGCTGTCGGTGGCGCGCGAGACGTCGCTCGACCGCGCGCTGGTCGCGTATCTGGAGCAATTGTGCGCGCGGGCCTATTTCCAGGTGTACGGCGTGTCGGATTCGGCGTGGCGCGACCTGGCGCGGTTCTTCGCCCGGGGGTGGCCGTCGGCGGTCGCGTCATTGTGGCGCGAAACGCTGGTGATGGCGTTCCTGACGCTGGTGGGGACGATCGCGGCCTATGCGCTGGTGCGATCCGATCCGTCCTGGTTCTTCGGCATCATCCCCGAAGGATTGGCCGGCGGACGCGACCCCAGCGCTTCGGCGGCGATGCTGCGCGATACGCTCTATTCCACCAAGCAGGACGGGTTGGGCGTCTTTGCGAGCTTCCTGTTCGGCCATAACGCGCAGATCGCGATCTTCGCCTTCGCGCTCGGCTTTGCGTTCGTCGTGCCGACCGCGTTGCTGGTGGTGTATAACGGGCTGACGCTGGGCGCGATGATCGCGGTGTTCGCGGACAAGGGCCTCGGCCCCAATTTCCTCGCCTGGCTGGCCATCCATGGCACGACCGAGATGTTCGCGATCATGATCGCCGGCGCGGCGGGCATGCGGATCGGCACCGCCATCGCCTTTCCGGGGCAGCAGGAGCGGATGGCGGCGGTCGTCGCGGCCGGACGGACCGCGGCGATCGCCATCGCCGGGGTCGTGCTGATGCTGGCGGTCGCGGCGATCCTGGAAGGGGTGGGCCGACAGGTGGTGACGTCCGACGTCGCACGGCTGGCGATCGGGGGTGCGATGCTGGCGGCATGGCTGGTCTATTACTACGGGATCGGGAGGCGGCATGCGCCTGGTTCGCCGCACTAAGGCGCCCGCGACGCTGCACCGCGGCTTCGTCACCCCCGAAGGCGTCGACCTGCGGCTGGAGCTTGGCGGCGCCGGCACGCGGGCGGCGGCGTTCCTGATCGATCTGGGCGCCATGCTGATCGTGTTGATCCTCGCGACGATCGCGCTGGCCTATATCGACCGGTCGACCGGCGCGGACATCGCCAAGATCCTGTGGCTGATCGGCGCGTTCCTGCTGCGCAACGGCTGGTTCGTGCTGTTCGAGATGGGCGGCCGCGGCGCGACGCCGGGCAAGCGGCTGATGGGCCTGCGCGTGGTGGCACGCGACGGCGCGCGGCTGACCGCGGGGGCGGTGCTGGCCCGCAATGCGATGCGCGAGATCGAAGTGTTCCTGCCGCTGTCGTTCCTGGGGGCGCAGGCGGCGGCGGGAACGGCGGATGCATTCCTGACGATCTTTGCATTGCTGTGGACCGGTATCTTCCTGTTCTTTCCCCTGTTCAACCGCGACCGCTTGCGGGTCGGGGATCTGGTGGCGGGAACCTGGGTGGTGCAGACCGCGATCCGCGCGCTTGCCATCGACCTCGGCACCGCGACCGAGCGTCCGCGCGCCATGTTCCCCGAAGCGGCCCTGGCGCTGTACGGCGTCTACGAACTGCAGACGCTGGAGGACGTGTTGCGCGGCGGCGACCCGGTGGCGATCGGCGCGGTGGCCGCGACGATCCGGCGCAAGGCGGACCTGCCCGACCATGGCGACGACGCCGCGTTCCTGGCCGATTACTACACCGCCCTGTGCGCCCGGCTGGAAAGCGGCCTGCTGGTCGGACGCCACCGCCGGGACAAGTTCGCCGGCTAGAACCGCAGGCGGACGATCAGTCCGGGCGCGGCATCCTCCAGCGCCACGGTCGCGCCGATCCGGGCTGCGGCGGATCGCACCACCGCCAGGCCCAGCCCGCTGCCGTCCGGGCCATGGGTGTCGCCGAGCCGGACGAAGCGTTCGAACACCCGTTCGCGGTCGGCGGCGGCGATGCCGGGGCCATCGTCGCGCACCGACAGCATCGTGGCACCACCGTCGGCTGTGTCGATCGCCACCGTCACCGTCCCCCCGGCCCGGTTGTAGCGGATGCCGTTATCGACAAGGTTGCCGAGGATTTCGACCAGCAGGGTGCGATGCCCGGTGACCGGCACCGCCGTGTCGGGGGCGTCGAGTTGCAGTTCCACCCCGGCCTCGATCGCTTCGCCGATACGGCGGCTGATGACGCGCACTGCCACTTCGCGCAGGTCGACGCGTTCCAGCGGCGGTGCGACGCCGGCCTCTTCGGCGCGGGCGAGCGCGAGGAGCTGGATGAGCAGGCGTTCGAGCCGGGCGACCGCGGTCGCGATCTCGTCCAGCGCCTCGCGCGATCCGCGGCGGGCGAGTTCGATCTGCACCTTCAGCACCGACAGCGGCGTGCGCATCTGGTGCGAGGCGTCGGCGGTGAAGCGCCGCGTCGCCGCGGTCGCCACGTCGAGCCGCGCAAGCAGCCGGTCGAACGCCGCGGCGAGCGGGCGCAGTTCCAGCGGCAAGGGGCCGGCGTCGATCGGCGACAGGTCGGGCGCGGCAGGTCCGTCGCGCGCGGCGACCGCGCCGCGCAGCCGGGCGAGCGGGCGCAGGCTCCATCCCAGCGCCGGCCGCAGCACCAGGATGGCGATGCCGACCAACGCGACCTCTCCGCCGAACAGCGCGATCAGCAGGCGGCGGGTGAGGGCGCTGCGATTGTCCAGCGTCTCGGCGACCTGCACTACCACCGGCCGGTCGATCGCGGGTAACGCACGCCGCACCTCGGCGATGCGGATGCGCTGGCCGCGATAGTCGGCGAAGCGGAAGTGCGGCTGGTCGACCACCAGCGCATCGGGTGCCGGCGCCGGCAGGTCGGCATAGCCGGTCAGCAGGTCGCCGCCGACGGCGATGCGGTAATAGACGTTGTCGCGCTCGCTATTCTCCAGCATGCCGAAGGCAGCGGGCGGCAGGTCCAGCGTCACCTCGCCGCGTTCGACCTGCACCGTTTCCGCGATCGCGCCCAGCGCCCCGCCGAGCACGCGGTCGTTGGTGCGGCGCACGACATCGGCGATCAGTGCCGCGCCGGCGATGCCGAGCAGCACCGCCACGCCGAGCAAGGGCCCGAGCATCGCGACCAGCAATCGCGTTCGCAGCGCGATGGCGCGGCCTTCACCCATCGCGCGTCGGACCGGCGGCATCCAGCAGATAGCCGACGCCGCGGATCGTGCGGATCTGCGGGCCATCGGGGGCGAGCTTGCTGCGCAATCGGGTGACGTTGACCTCGATCGCATTGGGGCCGACCGGTTCGTCATAGCCGAACACCTCGGCCAGCAGCAGTTCGCGCGGCACCACCTGGCCCGCCCGCGTCGCGAGCGCGTCGAGGACGGCATATTCGCGGCGGCGCAGATCGAGCGTGCGGCCCGCCACCGCCACATGGCCGCTCGACCGGTTGATCGTCAGCGCGCCGATCGTCACCGCCGCCGCGGGATCGCCGCCGCGGCGGCGCCCCAGCGCCCGCACCCGCGCCTCCAGCTCGACCGGCTCGAATGGCTTGCGCAGGTAATCATCGGCCCCGAGGTCCAGCCCGCGCACCCGGTCGTCGAGCGCATCGCGCGCGGTCAGCATCAGCACCGGCACCCGCTCGCCGCGCCGCCGCAGCCGTTCCAGCACGGTGAAGCCGTCGATGTCGGGCAGGCCGACGTCGAGGATGAGCAACGCATAGGGCTCGCCCGACACCAGCGTCAGCGCCTCTTCGCCGCTGGCGGTATGGTCGACGGCATGGCCGCTCGCCCGCAGCAGTGCTGCGATGCTGCGGGCGAGCGCGGCATCATCCTCGACCATCAGGATTCGCACGGGTGCGTGCCGTGAAAGGTTGCTGACAGGTGCGCGGCGTATCCCACGGTGGCAGCTTATCCGATCACAGAAGCGGAAAAGCGAGAGGAGCCGGGATGAGGTCTATCCTATTTCTGATGGTCGCATGGCTGGTCGCAGCCGGCGAGGCGCATGCGCAGCAGCGCCCGGCGGGCTATCCCCGGTCCTATGACGCCCTGATCGCCACCGCCAGGGCGGAGCGTGGCCTGACAATCTATGGCAATGCCGATTCGGCCGAACTGGTCGGCGTCGTCGCCGCATTCCACCGCGCCTATCCCGGCATCGCGGTACGCTATGCCGATCTCGGCTCGATCGACATCTACCGCCGGCTGGTCAGCGAGACGCGGGCGAAGCGCCCCTCCGCCGACCTCGTCTGGTCGTCGGCGATGGCGTTGCAGGTCAAGCTGATCAACGACGGCTATGCGCAAAGCTATGCCAGCCCGGAAAAGCCGGCGCTGCCGCCGCAGGCGGTGTGGAAGAACATGGGCTATGGCGTCACCGCCGAGCCGATCGGCATCGTCTACAACCGCCGCCTGATCCCCGATGCGCGGATGCCGCGCAGCCATGCCGCGCTGGAGGCGATGCTGCGCCAGCGCCGAAGCGCGTTCACCGGAAAGGTGACGACGTTCGATCCGGCGCGATCCAACGTCGGCTACCTGTACCTGGCGCAGGACATGGCGATCACCCGCGACAGCCGCGGGTTGCTGCGCGCGATCGCGGCGACGAAGCCGGTGCTGCAGGCCAATACCGAACCGATGCTCGCAGCGGTCGCCGCGGGGAAGCAGGCGATCGCATACAACGTCATCGGGTCGTACGCGCTGGAACAGGCGAAGCGCGACCCCCGGCTGGGTGTCGTCCTGCCGAGCGACTATACCATCGTCACCTCGCGCATCGCCTTCATCGCGCGCGATGCACGGGCGCCGGCCAGCGCGCGGCTGTTCCTCGATTTCCTGTTGTCGCGTCGCGGGCAGAGCCTGCTCGCCGCGCGCAGCCTGTGGCCGGTACGCCCCGACGTGCCCGCCCGCCGTTTGTCCGCGACGCAGGCCCGCCCGATTCGCGTCGGGCCACAATTGCTCGTCCACCTCGACCGCATCACCTGCCAGCGCTTCCTGCGCGACTGGCAGGCGATCCTTGCCGGAGCCCCGACCCCATGATCCTGCGTACCGGAAGCGCCCTGTTGGCGCTCGTCATCGCCACGCCCGCGCTCGCGCAGGTGCCGAGCCAAGGCGACCTTGCCGACCTCGTCCGCGCCCAGGCGGCGGAGATCGCGACGCTGAAGGCGCGGCTCGACCGGCTGGAAGGGCAGCAGGCGGTGGCGAGCGCAGCCGCTGTACCCGCGGAACGGCAGCCGGCCGCGCCGCAGGTCGCGCAAAACACCCCGGTGACGCCGCCGGAGGCGCGACGGACGATCCCCTTCGCCCCGCAACTGGTTCCGCCGGGTCCCGCCGAACGCAGCGTCGCGCAGGCGGACGCGGCACGAACCAATCCGTCGGGCCTCACCACCGAATGGGGATCGGGCCTGCCGGTGTTCCATTCGGCGGACGGCGTCTACACGTTCAAACCGCGTGGCCGCATCCTCGCCGACGTCAGCACGTCGTTCGGATCGAAGTCCGATACCCGCAATCTCACCACCACCGGCATGCGCGCGCTGCGCCTCGGCCTGGAGGGCGGCGTCGGCACGCACTTCTTCTACCAGATGGAAGCGGATTTCTCGGAGAACGAGGTCGACGTCGTCACCGCATTCATGGGTTGGCGCGACCGTATCAGGCCGGGCCTCGATTACGACGTGCGGGCCGGCCACCTGTTCAACGATCGCGGGTTCGAAGGATCGACCGGGTCCGATTCCACGCCGTTCCTCGAACGCACCACCGTCGCCACGGCGATCATTCCGCAACGCGGCTTCTACGGCATCGGCATCATGCCGCGGCTGTTCTGGAAGACCGGCCACGCATCGCTCACCGTCACCGGCGACCGGGTCGACGGGACGCAGGCGGTCAGCGACGGCCGCACCGTGCTCGGCCGCGTGCACTGGAACCCGATCAAGACCGCGGATACCGTGCTGCACCTCGGCGCGTGGGGCTTCGATGAAAGCCTGTCGCCGGCGGCGACCGTGCTGACCCGCAACACGGTGATCGGCGGGCGTTTCAACGGTGGCCTGCGCGTGTCGACCGGCCCGCTGCTCGGCGGCACCGGCACCACCGGTTACGGCGTCGAATTCGGCGGCTATCGCGGGCCGGTATGGCTGATGGCCGAAGCGGGCCGCCGCAACGCGCGGCTCGATGCCGGGCGCCCCGATTTCACGTCGAAGGCGTGGAGCCTTTCGGGCGGATTCTTCATCACCGGCGACCTGCCGCCGTACAACCCCCGCCTCGGCAGCTTCGGCCAGCCCAAGGTGCTGCGGCCCACCTTCGACGGCGGTCCCGGCGCGATCGAGCTGACCGCCCGCTACGAAAACCTCGACTACACCGACCTCGTCACCGGTGGCGAGGGGTGGGCGGGGACGCTGGGGGTGAACTGGTACCTCAACAGCTTCACCCGATTCCAGCTGAACGCGATCCACTGGAACACCGACAATCGCGCCGGCGCGGTGACCGGCAGCGACGACGGCGAAACCGTCAGCGCCCGCGTCGCCGTCACCTTCTGATCCCACCATTCGAGGATACACGCCCATGAACCTGGCGCTGCTCGGCTTCCTGATGGTGGCCACCTTCATGACGCTCATCATGACCAAGCGGATGACGCCGCTGGTCGCGCTGATCGTCATCCCGACGATCTTCGGCGTCGTTGCCGGCCAGGCCGCGGGCCTTGGCGACATGATGATCGACGGGATCAAGAACCTTGCGCCGACCGGCGTGATGCTGCTGTTCGCGATCCTGTTCTTCTCGACGATGACCGACACCGGGCTGTTCGATCCGCTGGTCGGGCGGCTGATCCGGCTGGTGCATGGCGACCCGACCCGCATCCTGCTCGGCACGGTCGTGCTGTGCGCGCTGGTCAGCCTGGATGGCGACGGATCGACGACCTACATCATCACGATCGCCGCGCTGCTGCCGCTCTACAAGCGGTACGACATGAACCGATTGTACCTGTGCTGCCTGTTGATGGCGACCAGCGGCATCATGAACCTGACGCCGTGGGGCGGGCCGACCGCACGCGCGGCGAGCGCGCTGAAGCTCGATCCCGCGACGCTGTTCCTGCCGCTGATCCCCGGCATGATCGCCGGCCTGGCCAGCCTGCTCGCGCTCGCCGTGTGGTTCGGCCGCAAGGAGCGCGCGCGCATCGGCACGGTGCAGGCGCGCGAGGACACCGAATTTACCGGCATGGCCGTCTCGCAATATCCCGAGGCGCGTCGGCCCCGGCTGATCTGGTTCAACGGCCTGCTGGTCGTCACGCTGTTGACGCTGCTGGTCTGGGGGCTGCTGCCGCTGTCGGTGCTGATGATGATCGCCTTCGCCATCGCGATGATCGTCAACTATCCCGGCGTCGCCGAGCAGAAGGAACGGATCGCCGCGCATGCCGGCAACGTGCTGTCGGTGGTCTCGCTGATCTTCGCCGCCGGTATCTTCACCGGCATCCTCGGCGGTACGGGCATGGTCGAGGCGATGAGCAAGGAGGTCGTCGGCATGATCCCGCCGGCAATGGGGCCGTATATGGCGCCGATCACCGCCGCCCTCAGCCTGCCGTTCACCTTCTTCATCTCCAACGACGCCTTCTACTTCGGCATGCTGCCGATCCTGGCGGAGGCGGGGGCGCATTACGGCGTGTCGCCGATGGCGATCGCCCGCGCATCGCTGATGGGCCAGCCGGTGCACCTGCTCAGCCCGCTGGTGCCCTCGACCTATCTGCTGGTCAGCCTGGCGGGGATCGACCTTGCCGACCACCAGCGCTTCACGCTGCTGCCGGCGACGATGGTGTGCGTCGTGATGACCCTGGTGGGCATGATCGCGCTCGCCTTTCCGTTCGTGGCGGGTTGATCGTGGCGGCCCTGCGGAGAGGCGAGATGCGCCGTACCCCCCTGATGCTGTTGCCGGCGATGGGTTGCGACGGGCAGCTTTGGGCGCGGCAGATCATGGATCTGGGCGACGTCGCCGAGCCTGAGTTCGGCGACCTGTCGCAGGACGGGACGATCGCGGCGATGGCGGCGCGGGTGCTGGCGAGCGCGCCGCCCCGCTTCGCCGTCGCCGGGGTCAGCCTGGGCGGGTACGTGGCGCTCGAGGTGCTGCGGCAGGCGCCGGCGCGCGTCACCCGCATCGCGCTGTTCGGCACGCGCGCGTCGATGGAGGCGCGGACCCGCTCGGTCGCCGACCAGGGGTCGATCGCCACCGCGCCGCATGCCGATCCGCAGCTGTCGGCGATCGTCAGCGGCCCTGCGGCCGCGATGGCGGAGCGCGTCGGCCCCGCCGTCTTCGCCCGCCAGCAGCGTGCGTTGCTGGCCCGGCCCGACATCGCCGAAGCGATTGCGGCGATCCGCGTGCCGACGCTGGTCGCGGTGGGTGACCGCGACCGCATCTGCACGCCCGACGATGCGCTCTCGCTCACCCGGCTGATCCCGCAGGCGCATTTCCACATGCTGCGGTCGTGCGGGCACCTGTCGCCGATGGAGCGGCCGGGCGAGGTCACGCAATTGTTGCGCGACTGGTTGCGCTGACCGTCGGCGTCGCGTGGTAGGCGGACAGCAGCGGCACCTGCCGCCCGCACGCTCGCAAGCTTCTGGCCGGTGAGGTCGCCGGTCGTCCGCAACCGGAGGTGGTCCGGCGAGTAACACCGCGACGGGTGTGGTGACGCTGGCATGGCGGGCCACCGATGCCGTGGCAGGCCGATGGCGAAGCATCCCCGTTCGGCGGATGGTCGCGGCGTCTGCCGCCATGCTCTTGATGTGCCTGCCACTTGCGTCCATGCGCATGGTTTCCTTATCGGATTGGCCGAACCGCCGCATGCGCTCGATCCCTGCCACAACGCCACGTTCCTCTCGCCGGTCGGGGTCGGCTCCGACGATCAGCGACGTGGCGAAGCGTGCAGGCGTGTCGCCGATGACCGTGTCCCGCGTCATCAATGGCGAGACCAACGTCCGTCCGGCGACGCGCGAGGCGGTGAATGCGGCGATCACCGCGCTGAACTATGCGCCCAATCCGGCCGCGCGCAGCCTGGCGGGGGCGGGCCCATCGCGCATCGGCCTGCTGTACAGCAATCCGAGCGCCGGTTTCCTGAGCGAATTCCTGCTCGGCAGCCTGGATCAGGCGAGCCGCAGCGACGTGCAGATCGTCATCGAGAAATGCGACCTGGGCGACCATGAGCTGGAGGTGGCCCAGCACCTCGTGAACGGCGGCATCGACGGGATCATCCTGCCCCCGCCGCTATGCGAGGCGCCGGCGCTGCTGGCGCTGCTCGCCGCCGCCGGCGTCCCGACCGTCGCGGTGGCGACCGGCCTGCCCGCCGAGCGCCAGCTGGCGATCCGCATCGACGACCGCGAGGCGGCGGCGACGATGACACGGCACATCATGGATCTGGGCCATCGCCGCATCGGGTTCATCAAGGGCAATCCCAACCTGTCGGCCAGCCACCAGCGGCTGGAGGGCTATCGCGAGGCACTGGCCGCGGCCGACATTGCGGTCGACCCGGCGCTGATCGTCGATGGGCTGTTCACCTATCTTTCCGGCCTCGACGCGGCGGAGCAATTGCTGGAACAGGCCGATCCGCCGACCGCGATCTTCTCCTCCAACGATGACATGGCGGCCGCGACGGTCGCGGTCGCGCATCGCCGCGGGCTGGACGTGCCGGGCGACCTGACGGTGTGCGGGTTCGACGACACGACGCTGTCGACCGCGATCTGGCCGGAACTGACGACCATCCACCAGCCGATCGCCGACATGGCGCGGGCCGCGGTGGAACTGCTGGTCGGCACGATCCGCCGGCAGAAGGGCGGCGAAGGCATCCCGCAACAGCAGGTGCTCGACTATACGCTGATCCGGCGCCAGTCGGACGCGCCGCCGCGGCGACGCCCGCGCGCGCGCTAGGCCAGCCGGCTGCTGGCGCAACCGGAGGCGCGGCGTACTTCCGGCCTGCTGTTTCGCGCCGCCACGATGACGGTGATGAGGTTGTCCACCATCGGATCGCCCGCGTTGCCCGACCGATGTCGCGTGTCCGCGTGGCTTGAGACGGCGGGAACGGGAACAGGGGCAGTGCCGCGGCAACCCGGTGGACTCGATCGTGCAATCGCAGGACGACGACATGTGGCGAATGCTGGGGCGTCCGTAGCCACCGCCCTGGCCGGTCGCGGACACACACGCCCATACCGGAAAGTGCTTGACCTCGGCGTGGCGAGTCCGCGTTAGCGTGGCAGCGTTCGGCTGCCGGAACATGCGATGACCCTCGACCTCCTCCTTGTCGAAGACGATGCCGATTACGCTGCGGCGCTGGCCGCCGAACTGCGCGACATCGGCCATCGCGTTGACATCGCAGGCGATGGCCGGGCGGCGATCGCGGCGATGAACGCACGCGCGTTCGACGCGGTGGTCCTCGACCGGATGATGCCGCGGCTCGACGGCATGTCGGTGCTGCAGAAGCTGCGCGACGGCGGCATGACGCTGCCGATCGTGATGCTGACCGCATTGGGTGCGTCGCAGGACAAGGTCGAGGGGCTGGAGGCGGGGGCGGACGATTACGTCGTCAAGCCGGTCGCGGCGATCGAGCTGCATGCGCGCCTGCATGCGGTGCTGCGCGGCCGGCAATGGAGCGGTGGCGCGGGCGCCAGCGGCGACACGCTGCGCGCCGGTGACATCGTGGTCAGCCCGACGACGTTTCGCGCCTGGCGCGATGGCGTGCCGCTCGACCTCGCCAAACTGGAGCTCAAGCTGCTGGTCGAACTGGTGCGCAACGTCGATGCGGTGCTGACCCGCGCGATGCTGATCGAGCGGGTGTGGGGCTATGACTTCATGCCCGACACCAATATCGTCGATGTCCACATCCGGCGGCTGCGCCTGAAGCTGGGCGAGAGCGGCGGCGAGGACCGGATCCGCACCGTGCGCGGCATCGGCTATATGCTGCGGGGATGAAGCCTGGCCTGCGCGCGCTGACCGTCGGGTTCCTGGCGGCGTTTCTGATCGCGACGGCGGGGACGGGGATTGCCCTCCATATGGTGACGCTCGGCACGATCGCGCGGCTGGTCGACCGGCGGATCGAGAATGTCAGCGCGATCGTGGGCCGCGACCCGCGCGCGACGGTGGTGCTCGCGCGGATCGCCGCTTTGTCGCAACGGCGCGATACCGGCGACATCGGTTTTCTGCTCGCCGATGCACACGGGCGACGGCTGGGTGGCAACATCGACGTGCGCCGGCGGTTCGCGCCGGGCTATGCCGAGGTGCGCAGCCGCGACCGGATCGCCGGCCTGTCGGCGGGACGCGCCTATACACGGCGGATCGGCGGCGACCTGACGCTGACGACGATCGCCGAAACCGAGCCGTTCGACGGTTATCGCGCGGCCCGGCTGCGCATCTATCTGTTCGGGTTCGGATCGATCGTGCTGATCGTGCTCGGCGGGCTGGTCGTTTTTGCCGTGACGATCGCGCGGCGCTTTGCCGAGACGCGGTGCACGGTCGATGCGATCGTCGCGGGCGACATGCGGCGGCGCGTGCCGGTGATCGGGACCGACGACGAATTCGACCGGCACGCCATCGCCTTCAACCGGATGCTGGATCAGATTGCGGGATTGATGGACGGGCTGCGCAACGTGTCCAACGACGTCGCGCACGACCTGCGGACGCCGCTGGCGCGGTTGCGCGCGCGGTTGGCGGCGATCGCGACGCGTAGCGATGATGCGGACATCGCTGCGGCGATCGAGGATTGCGACCGCATCCTGGCGATGTTCGCCGCCATGCTGCGCATCGCCGAGGTCGAGGCGGGGCTGCGGGTCGCGGGGTTCGTGCCGTTCGACCTGGCGGTGGTGGCGAGCGACGTGTGCGAGGCGCTGGCCCCGGTGGCGGAGGACGGTGACCGCACGCTGCGCTGGCGGCTTGGCAACCCGCTGCCGATGCGGGGCGATCCCCGGCTGGTCGAACAGATGCTGGTCAACGCGATCGAGAACGCACTGCGCCACACGCCGCCGGGAACGACGATATGGGTCGAGGGCATGGCCACCGGCGACCGTGCGGTGCTGGCCGTCCGCGACGATGGTCCCGGTATTCCGGCGGATCAGCACGCGCTGGTCCTGCGCCGCTTCGGACGGCTGGAGGCGAGCCGCAACCGGCCGGGCCACGGGCTGGGCCTGCCGCTGGTCGCCGCGATCGTGCGGTTGCACGGCGGCACGCTGGCGCTGGAGGATGGCGAGCCCGGGCTGACGCTCAGGCTCGCCTTTCCGGCTTAGGGGCTGTTCGAAAACGTGCCGAGGCACGTTTTGCGACTAGAACTTGACCGATGCTTCCAGGCCATAGGTGCGCGGCGCGTTGAAATTGCCGTAATCGCCCAGCACGTTGTTGATGTTGCCCGCCGTCGCGGTGGCGGACGTCGGCGCCGCGGGCAGGCTGTTGGAGGGATCGCGGCGGAAGATATATTGGGTGTCGAACAGATTGCGGACCCAGGCCGAGATGGTGAGCTGGTTCGAGCCGCCGACCTTGATGTTCGACAGCGCGACGCGGCCGTTGACGATGAACGAGGCATCGTTGTGGGTCGCGAACTGGTCGAACGCCTGCGTCGATTGCGCGTAATTGCCGTCCAGATGGAACTTCAGGTCCATGTCGTTCAGCGGCATCACATAGTCGATGGCGCCATTGGCGGCATTGCGCGGCGTGAACACGATGAAGAAGTCCTGCAGGACCCCCGTCGAGGTGATGAGCACCGGCGGGATCTTCGTATAGGTATAGGCATAGCCCGCAGTCAGCGTCAGGCCGGTGACCGGCTGCACGGTCAGGTCCGCCTCGATCCCGCGGATCTTGGTGATGCCGGGGGCATTGATCGTCACCAGGTTGTTGAAGTTGCCGGTCGCGGTCGGCTGGATCGAGCTGATATCGACCTGGCTGTTCTTGCGATCCATGATGTATCCGGCAAGGTTCAGGCGGGCGCGATGATCCCAGAAATCGGACTTCATGCCGATTTCGTACGACTTCACGTCCTCGGGGTTGAACGGCAGGTAGTTGGCGGTACGCGAACTGGCCCCGCCGGCGCGATAGCCGGTGGCATATTTCGCGTAGACGTGGACGTTGTCGCTGGCATCATAGGCCAGCGTCGCCATCGGGTTGAAGCGCTTCCACGTCCGGTCGAGCGGCGTATAGCCATTGGTCGCGGCGGCGGCGGTGTTGATGTCGTAATTGATGTTGCGCGAAAAGTGTAGGACGCCGCGCTTGTGGTCGCGGGTATAGCGGCCACCCAGCGTCAGGTGGATCGCGTCGGTCGCGTTCCACGTCGCCTGGCCGTAACCGGCATAGCTCTTCGACCAGACTTCCGAGGCGCGATCGATCGACCGGCAGCCGGGCTGCGAACCCGCGGGGCTCGTCGTCCCGCCGACCGGCAGGCCGCCGACGATCGTGAAGCCGGTGGTGACGGTGGCGCAGGGATCGACGATGCTGATGACGCCGGTCGTCGCATTGTAGAAATTGGAGTTCGGCGTCGCCGCGTCGTCGCTGACGTGTTCGTTGAAATAATACAGGCCGGCGACGTAATCGATCTGGCCGACGGTGCCGACCGCCTGGAATTCCTGGCTGAACTGGTTCTGGTGCAGGTCGGCGAGCGAATAGCGGCTGAACAGGGTGCCGTTGGCCAGCTGGCCGTTGACGACGACGTTGGTGGGATTCAGCACCGGTACGCGATGCGCGCCGCCGCTATTGTCCCACTGCGTCGAATTGACGCCGCGCCATGCGCTGATCAAGCGCAGCTCGATCTCGGGCGAGACGTTCCAGCGGATGTTGGAGGTGAAGCCGTGCGTCTTGTCGATGCTGGGCTGCTGCGGCACGCCGATGTCGGTCGTCTTCTGGCGGCTGGTGCCGTTGACGATCGTACCGGGGATCAGCGATTTCACCGTGCCGGTCAGCGTGGTGTAATTGGTGCCGGGCAGGAAGCACCTGGGCTGCGCGGCCTGCGTGCCGGCGACGCAGCCGTTCGGGTTGTAGTTCAGCAGCTGGCTGTAGAAGGGCGTGTTCGCGTCATAGCCATTGTCGTAGCTGAAGTCGGCGGTCATGCCATCGACCGGCTTGATCCGCGCCGTCGCCTTGAAGCCGCGGCGATCGAAATAGTTGAAGCCCGACTGGCCGGCGAGCGTATTCTTGGTCGTCGGCCCCTGATACTGGACGACGCCGTCCAGCTTCAGGCTGACGCCATAGGTTTCCGGCAGGTCGAGGCGCAGCGCACCGTTGTAGCCGCCGTAATTGGCGATGCCGGCGGTGACGCTGCCGTCGAACTTGCCGGTCGGCGCCCTGGTGACGAGGCTGAGTGCGCCGCCTTCGGTGTTGCGGCCGAACAGCGTGCCCTGCGGACCTTTGAGCACCTCGATCCGCTCGATATCGAACAGCGCGGCGTTGAGGCCGTGCTGGCGGCCGAGGTAGACGCCGTCGATGTAGATGCCGACGCCCTGTTCGCGCGCGGGCTGGTTGGCGTCGAGCGGCACGATACCGCGGATGCCGATCGTCAGCGCGCTCTGCCGCGCCTCGAACGTCGCGACGCGCAGGCTGGGCACCGCGCCGTCGGCAAGGTCGTACAGGCTCTGTACGTGGCGATCCTGCAGCGCGGTCGCGGTCAGGACGTTGATCGCGATCGGCGTTTTCTGGAGGTTGGTTTCGCGCTTGGTGGCGGTGACGACGATGTCGCTCAGCTGCCCGCCGTCCGTCGTGGGGTCGTCGCTGGCGATCTGCGACGGCGCGGCCACGGGCTGGGCCTGCGCCAGGACCGGCGCCGGTGCGAGCGCCATGCCGGTGACGCCGGCGAGCAGCAGCGACTTGATGTACGAAGAGCGAGACACGGAAACTTCCCCCTGAATTGGACTCCAGGGGCGCTAGGATAGAAAAAGGTAACGCCGGTGACCGATCGGTGACGCCGGCCGAGCGGTCATGTCATCCTGCGTTCATCCAGCCATGCGCCGTCCGGCGGGGGGAGGGGCGCATGTCGGCGGTGCCGGCCATACCCGGTCCCGGCCGCCCGCGGATCGTTCCGGACACACGGGCGAAAGGTACGCCGTGGGCGCCGTCGCCATTGTTTGGACGACCGCCTAGGCCTTGCGGGCCTGCTTCACCGCATGGTCCACCGCGCGGGCGGTGAGCGCCATGAAGGTGAGCGATGGATTGACGCAGGCGACCGACGCCATCTGCGCACCGTCGGTGACGTAGAGGTTGCTGGCCGCATGCGCCTGGCTCCATGCGTTGAGCACCGATATGCGCGGGTCGCGGCCCATGCGCGCGCCGCCCATTTCGTGGATTGCATCGCCCGGAACATGCTCGCCCGCATTGCTGGTGACGTTGGTGAGGCCGGCGCCGCGCAGCATCGCCTCGCCCTGCGTCCGCGCATCCGCCATCATCCGCAATTCGTTTTCGCGGAAGGTGACGTCGAAGCGCATCAGCGGCACCCCGAAGCGGTCGACCTTGGTCGGGTGCAGCGACACGCGATTGTCGGCATAGGGCAGGCATTCGCCGAACGCGCCCATCCCGAATTTCCATGGCCCGTATCGGCGCATGTCGTGCTTCATCTTCGCGCCGAAGCCGACGGGACCCATGGGATCGCGGAATGCGCTGCCCTGATAGCCATAGCCGCGCTTGAAGCCGAGGTCCCGTTCGCTGCCGCCGATGTTGCGGAAACGCGGGATGTACACGCCGCCGGGACGACGGCCGTATTCGATCAGGTCCTGCATGCCCGGAATCTCGCCGCTGATGCCGACGCGGAAGATATGGTCCATGACGTAACGACCGAGCGTGTTGCTCGTGTCGAAGTGGCTGCGGCCGCTGGCGGCATCACGCGAGTTCATCAGGATCTGGGTCGAGGCCATCGCGGATGCGCACAGGAAGACGAGGTCGGCGCGGACGGTTTCCGCCAGCCCGGTCTTGGCATCGACGAAGCGGACGCCGGTGACGCGCTTGCCGTCCGCGTCATAGTCGAGGTTGGTGACGACCGCGTCCGATCGCAGCGTCAGCCGGCCGGTGGCGCGGGCGGCGGGCAGAGTGACCGCCTGCGTCGAGAAATAGGCGCCGAACGAGCAGCCGTTGCTGCACTGGTTGCGGAACTGGCATTTGGTACGGTTCTGGTCCGGCTTGTCCTCGGTCATGTTGGACAGGCGGGTGTTGATGAGCTTGCGGCCGGGGAATTGCGTTTCCAGCCGCTGCTTCAGCCACTTCTCCGCCACGTTCATCGGCATCGGCGGCTGGAATTCGCTGTCGGGGAGATAGGGCAGGTTTTCGTGGGAGCCGGATACGCCGATGTAGTTCTCGACGTAGCTGTACCATGGCGCGACATCGTCATAACCGATGGGCCATTCGCCATCGATGCCGTCGCGTTTGTTCGCGGTGAAGTCCTCGGGCGCCCAGCGGAACGTCCAGCGGCCCCAGATCAGCGACTTGCCCCCGACCGCGCCGGGGCGGATCCAGTAGAACTTGCTGCCCTCGTCATAGGCATAGGGGTTGAGCCGGTCGTCGTTGTAGAAGGTGCGGTTGCTGGGCGCGACATAGCCGTGCGTGGCGATGAAATAGTCGCTGTCGATCAGCGGCCTGGGCATGATGTTGCGCGCCGGTACCTCATAGGCGGGCTTGCCGTCATAGGGGTAGCCTTCGGCGTGCTCGACCATGCGGCCACGGTCGAGCATCAGGACGCGCATGCCCTTTTCGGTCAGTTCCTTGGCGGCGAACCCGCCGCTGATGCCCGATCCGATGACGATCGCGTCGAACCTGTCGGTGGCAGCCATGGTGATCCCCTCCAAGGATGTCGTTAGGAGCGCAGCGCGCGAAGCGTCTGGAAGCTGGTGGTGACGTCGGGCAGATACGGCGCCGGCGCCTGATCGTTCTCGACATAGAAATGACGGACGCCGGCGGCACCCTTCAGCCGGAACAATCTGGCGAAATCGGTCTTGCCGGCACCCACCGCGGCCATGCTGCCGTCGGCGCGCGTATCCTTGACGTGGAAGGCGTAGAGGCGGCGACCGAGCCGGTCGATCAACGCCGCCGGATCGACCCCGGCATGCGCGACCCAGTAGAGGTCGAGTTCGACCTTCACCAGCGCAGGGTCGGTGCCCTTGAGGAACCGGTCGTACAGGCTGATGCCGCCGGGACGGCCGGTGAATTCGAAATCATGGTTGTGATAGGCGAAGCCGAGCCCGGCCTGTTTCAGCTGGCCGGCGATGCGGTTGAAATTGGGCAGCGCCGCCTCCCATGCCGCTTCGCTGCGATGCTCGTCGGTCATGTAGGGCAGCACGACGGTGTCGGCGCCCAGCGTCTTCGCCATCGCCAGCGATGCATCGAAATTGCCGAGCAGCGCGTCATAGCCGATGTGGACCGAGGGCGCCTTCAGCCCGAGCCGGTCCATCGTCCGGCGCAGCATCGCAGCGTCCATGGTGTCATAGCCACCGCCGCCGAATTCGACCTCGCGATAGCCGATGCGGGCGACCGCCTCCAGCGTCGCCACCGGATCCTTCTGGAACAGCTCGCGCACCGTATACAGCTGGAGGCCGATGGCGCCGAGCCGCGCCGCGGCGGCGGCACCGGACAGCGACAAAGCGGGCAGCGCGATGGCGCCCGCGATCAGATGCCTGCGATCAAGGATCATGCGCTATACACCTTGTTGACCTGAGAATACGGGAAGGCGCCGTTATATTCGCCCGGCACCGGCAGATATTCGCGTTCCTGCGTGATCCCGATCTCCGACGTGTAATAGCCGGTGATGACGAGCTGGCGGAAAGCGTTGAAGAACGGTCCGCCGCCGGGGATGGCGTCGTTCATCGCGAGGGTGAGCAGCGCGTCCTGCTGCGCCGGCGTCGCCTGCGCAGCCGCCACCGTGTAATCCTGGCGACTGCGGGCATCGAGCGCATCGAGGCCGGCGAGGATCGGTACGCGATCGTCGGGGCGCGACCAGTCGGCGAGCAGTTTCTCGATGAACGCCGGCACACCTGCCGCGATCGCGCCGGGCGTGTCGGTGGTGGGGATCACGCGTTCGCTGAGCGCGGTCACCAGCGCGCGCTGGGGCGCGGTGAACACCGCAGCGCTCGGCGGCCCTTCGCTGATGGTCGGCAGGGTGCCGGGAACGAGGCCCGCGGCACGGGCGATCGGGGCGAACAGGGTGGTGCCGAACAGCGCGGCGACACCGGCGAGTGCGGTCCTGCGGTCGATCATTGCGGCGCTCCGATTATCCTGTGGTCCGTCGTCGGACCGGTCGTGACGTGTGGCATCATGCCTGGTCGATCATGCGATAGGCGGCGATCAGGCGGTCTTCCCCGGCGCGGCCGGCGATCGAGTTGCCGTGTTCCATGCCGATCACCCCGGTATAGCGCTTGCGACGCAGCCATTTGACGATGTTGGCGAAATTGATCTCGCCCGTGCCCGGTTCGTTGCGGCCGGGATTGTCGCCGAACTGGATATAGCCGACCTCGTCCCAGCACATGTCGAGCGTGGGGATGATGTTTCCGGACTGGATCTGCTCGTGGTAGAGATCGGCGAGGATCTTCACCGCCGGGCTGTTGGCGCCGCGCGCCACCGCATACCCCTGCGCGATCGACTGCATGTAGACGCCGGGATGGTTGGTGCGGGTGTTGAGCGGTTCCATCACCATCGCGATGCCATGCGGTGCGACGATGTCGCCGGCGCGGCGCATCACGTCGATGACGCGCGCGGTCTGGATATCGTGCGGTACCTTGGCGTCCATGAAGCCGGTGACCACCGTCATCCGCGTCGCGTTCAGCCGCTTCGCGACGGGGATCGACGCGCGGATGTCGGCCAGGAACGCCTCTCGCTCGGCACCGTCGTTGGCGCCGAGCAGCGGGCGCGATTGCGACCATTTCGGCATGCTGGCGACGAACACGCCCATCGCCATGTTCCGCTGGCGCAGCGCCTTGGCCATCGCCTCCTGCTCGGCGACCGACCGGCCCGCGGCCTCGTTATCCTCCCACGCGGTGAAGCCCTGGTCGGCGGCGAAGGCGATCTGTTCCAGCCGGTCGCCACGGCTCGCGAAGCTGCCCTCGTGCGGGGCGAAGCCGAGCGAGAAACGCGCGGCGTTCGACCCGCGACCCTGCGCCGCGCCGACGCCGGAGGCGAGCGTCGCGGCAGCGCCGGCGGCGATCAGGGTGCGGCGGGACAGGGTCACTTCGCGCCTTCCGCCTTGAGATAGGCGATCAGCGCGGCGCGCTTCGCCGGATCGGGCGTGGCGATCGGCATGCGGGTGCCGGGCACCAGCTTGGCCGGACCGGCAAGATAGGTGTCGAGCGTCTTGTCGTCCCAGCGCAGCTTGCTGGCCTTCATCGCAGGCGAATAGTTGAAGCCCGGCACCGACGCGGCGGGCCGGCCGACGACGCCATACAGATTGGGGCCGATGCCGTTACGTCCGCCCTTGTTGACGGTGTGGCAGGCGCGGCAGGCGGCGAAGGCGGGTGGTGCGGCGGACGTCGCCGGCTGGGCCAGCGTGGGGGCGGCGACGGCGAGCAGCGCGGCGGCCGACGTCGTGCCGATGCCAAGGGCGATGAGCAGCTTCATACGGTGTCTCCCGAGGGGATAGGGGTCCATTTGACGTCGCCTGCGGCGTTGGCGACGATGGCTTCGATGAATGCCATCGTGCGCAGGCCGTCGACGACGCCGGGATACCGGGCGTCGTCGCCGCGGATCGTTGCCGCAAAGGCGCGATAGAGATTGGCGAACGCCTCGATATATCCTTCCGGATGGCCGGATGGCGTGCGCAGCAGGGCGAGCGTGGCGGGATCGAGACCGGGGCCGCCGGCACGGATCGTCTCCGTCGGGCGATCGAGCCAGCGGATGGTGAGCGTGTTCGGCTCCATCTGCGCCCATTCCAGACCGCCGCGGGTGCCGTGGATGCGCAGCTTGAGGCCGTTTTCCTCGCCTGCCGCGACCTGGCTCGCCTTGAGCAGGCCGCGCGCATCACCGTCGAAGCGCAGCAGTGCCGACACGTCGTCGTCGAGGCGGCGGCCGGGCACATGCGTGGCGAGATCGGCGGCGACGGATGCGACGCGCAGGCCGGACACGTGTTCGGCGAGGTGGAAGGCATGCGTGCCGATGTCGCCCAGGCAACCGCCGATGCCGGCCCTGGCGGGATCGGTACGCCATGCGGCCTGTTTGTTGCCCTGATCGTCGATCGGCAGGCTGAGCCAGCCTTGCAGATATTCAACCTGCACCAGCCGGATCGTGCCGAGGTCGCCGCGCGCGATGCGCAGCCGCGCCTCCTCGACCAGGGGATATCCGCTATAGGTGAAGGCGAGGGCGAAGCGGCGATCGCTCGCCTGCGCCGCGGCGGCGATGGCCCGCGCCTCGTCGATGCTGATGGCCATCGGCTTTTCGCAGAAAACGTGGAATCCCGCCTCCAGCGCGGCGATCGCCATGGGGGCGTGGAGGTGGTTGGGGGTGACGATGGCGAGCGCATCGATGCGCGCATCCTCAGGCAAGGCGCGTTCGCCGGCGATGAGCGCATCGAGCGAGGCGTAGGCGCGGGTCGGGTCGAGGCCGAGCGCCGCACCGCTGCGCCGGCTACGCCCGGCATCGGTGCTGAACGCGCCGGCGACCAGCCGCCAGTCGCCGTCCAGTGCCGCCGCCTTCTGGTGGATGGCGCCGATGAAGGCGCCCTCGCCACCGCCGGCCATGCCGAGCCGCAACGGATGCCGGATCGCGGTCATCGCTCGCCCTCGGGCAGGCCGAGGATCGCGCGGATCGAGGCGCGATCGATGCCGCTCGCGGCGAAATCATCGAAGGGGTGGTCGGTCAGCTGGATGATGTGATCCCGGATGAAGGGCGCGCCCTCTGCCGCGCCGTCCTCGCTGCGCTTGAGCGCGCACTCCCATTCCAGCACGGCCCAGCCGTCATAGCCATATTGCGCCAACTTACTGAAGATAGGCGTAAAATCAACATGGCCGTCGCCGAGGGAGCGGAAACGGCCGGCGCGGTCGACCCAATTCTGATAGCCGCCGTAGACGCCCGAACGGCCGGTCGGGTTGAATTCGGCGTCCTTGACGTGGAAGCAGGAAATCCGGTCGTGATAGCGATCGATGAAGTCGAGATAGTCGAGCTGTTGCAGCACGAAATGCGACGGATCGAACAGCAGGCGCGCACGGGGATGGCCGCCGACCGCGTCGAGGAAGCGTTCCCAGGTCGCGCCGTCGTGCACGTCCTCGCCCGCATGCACCTCGAACGCGCAATCGACGCCGGCATCGGCGAAGACGTCGAGGATCGGCAGCCAGCGACGGGCGAGTTCGGCGAACGCCTCTTCGACCAGCCCGGCCGGGCGTTGCGGCCAGGGATAGACATAGGGCCAGGCGAGCGCGCCCGAGAAGGTGGCGTGCGCCGTCAGGCCAAGGTTGGCGCTGGCGCGGGCGGCGAGCTTCACCTGTTCGACCGCCCACAACTGGCGTTCGGCGGGGCGGCCGTGCACCTCGGGCGGCGCGAAGCCGTCGAACAGCGCATCATAGGCGGGGTGGACCGCGACCAATTGCCCCTGCAGGTGGGTCGAGAGTTCGGTGATCGCGATGTCATGCCGGGCGAGCATGCCGACGAGATCGTCGCAATAGCTCTGGCTTTCGGCCGCCTGGCGCAGGTCGATCAGCCGCGGATCGCACGGGATCTGGACACCGACATAGCCGAGGCCCGAGGCCCAGCGCGCGAGGTTTTCCAGCGTGTCGAACGGCGGTGCATCGCCGAGGAACTGGGCCAGGAAGATGCCGGGACCGCGCATCCTGGGAACCGACGTCGCCGTCATGCCGCAACCTCTCGGGACTCGTTCTTGAAGGTGAACTGGAACAGCAGCGCGATGCAGGCGGCGGCGATGGCGGGATACCACCACATGGCATGCCAGTCGGCGATCGTCGGGTTCGCGGGCAATTGCGCGTAGAGCGCGGCGCCGATCTGCGATCCGAGCAGCATGCCGACGCCATAGGTGAACAGCGTCAGCATGCCCTGCGCCTGGGCATTCACCCCCCTGGGCGTCGCGATCGTGCCGGTGTAGATCGCGCCCGCGACGAAGAAGAAGTCGTAGCAGACGCCGTGCAGCGCGACGCCGAGGTACACCGCCCACAATCCGCCGCCGCCGTCACCGATCGCGAACAGCGCATAGCGCAGCGCCCAGGCGATCATGCCGACGAGCAGCAGCGGCTTCACCCCGAAGCGGCGGTACAGCCACGGCATCGAGAACATGAAGACGAGTTCGGACATCTGACCGATCGCCAGCGTGCCGCCGACATTCTCGATCCCCGCCGCGCCGACATAGGGAGAGGCATAAGCGTAATACATCGCCAGCGGGATCGAGATCAGCGTCGCGCACACGATGAAGACCAGGAACGAGCGCTGCCGCATCAGGCCGAACGCCTCGACGCACAGCACCTGGCGCAGCACGCTCTCGTCGCGGGGCGCGTCGGCGGCGACGTTGGGCAGGGTGAAGCTGTAGAGGCCGAGCGCCACCGAGACGACGGCGGCGACCTGGAAAATCGCGGGACTGGCGGACAGTCCGGCCCAGCCGATGATGAGGCCGGCGGCGATCCAGCCCAAGGTCCCGAACGCGCGGACGAAGGGGAAATTGTCCGTCCGCTCGCCGAAGCTCTTGAGCGCGATCGTGTTGGCGAGGCCGACGGTCGGCATGTAGAGGATCATGTAGCCGAGCAGCAGCCAGACGAAGGTGGCGCCATGTTCGGGCGTCACCAGCGCGGGCAGGGCGAACAGGATCGCGCCGCCGACGAGGTGCAGGATCACCATCAGCATGCGCGGCGCGACATAGCGGGCGGCGGCCATGCCGAGCAGGAACGATCCGACGATCGACGCGATCGGGCCGACCGAAAAGGCGTTGCCGATCAGGCTGCCGATACCGACCGTCTGCATGACGAGGCCGAGCGTGACGTTCCACGCCCCCCAGACGAAGAACTGCATGAACATGAGGGCGCTGAGCCGACCGGTCAGCCACCCGTCCGTCGGACGTTCGGCCGCGATTCCCGTATCTTGCGCCATGGCCATCGCCATCCCCTCCACCGCAGTTCACCTGCTTGATGATCGCGAGGCTAGGCAGGTCGGATGACGATGTAAAGGATTACATCGACATCGGCGCCGGAACGATCCATGACCGGCCGATGCCGACGATCATCGACGTCGCCGCCAGGGCCGGGGTCTCCACCGCGACGGTATCGCGCGTGCTGAGCCAGCCCGATCGCGTTGCGGAACCGACCCGTCACCGGGTGCTGGAGGTGGTGCGCGCGCTGGATTACCGACCCAATGTCGCGGCCCGGACGTTGCGGACGCTGCGCGCCGCCAAGATCCTGCTGACCGTGCCCGACATCTCCAACCCGTTCTTCGCGAGCGTCATCCGCGGCGCGGAGGAAGCGGCACGCGACGCCGGCTATGCGGTGGTGGTCGGCGACACGCGACACGACCCGGAGGTGGAGGACCAATATGCCGAGATGCTGTCCCGGCGCGAGGTCGACGGCCTGATATTCCTGGGCCATCGCCTGCCGGTCAGCCTGGCGCCGCTGCTTGCGCGGCAGGGGGGCGCGGCGCCGATCGTCAACGGGTGCGAATACAGCCCCGACATCGGTGTCCCGAGCGTCCACATCGACAATGCGGCGGCGAGTGCGGCAATGGTCGGCCATCTGGTCGGGCTGGGCCATCGCGCCATCGGACTGATCACCGGACCGACGATCAGTCCGATCAGCCGCGACCGTCTGGCCGGCGCGATGGATGCGGCGGCGCGGGCGGGACTGGCGGGCGGCGTGAGCGTGCGGACCGGCGATTATTCGGCGCGATCGGGGTTCGAACAGGCGGACGCGCTGCTGCAGCGCGGCGCGACGGCCCTGTTCTGCTTCAGCGACGAAATGGCGCTGGGGGCGATCAGCGCGGTGGGCGCGCGGGGCCTGTCCTGCCCGCGCGACGTGTCGGTGGCGGGGTTCGACGACCTGCCGCTCGCCCGCTATTTCCAGCCGGCGCTGACCACGATCGCGCAGCCCAAGGCGATGATCGGCCGGCGTACGGTCGAACTGCTCGTGGCGATCCTGCGCGAAGTCGAGGGGCCGAGCCGGCACGTGACGCTGGACCACGAACTGGTCGTCCGGGGGAGTACCGGCCCGGTGCGCGCGGGGCTTCGGGCGCCGCGGTCCTGACACCGATGGCGGGCCAAGGCAGCGCGCCGGCTGTGGCACGGCGGCAACAGGTGCGCGCGTCACCGTTCTGACATGCGCGGGTTTTGACCCGGCGAGAGAGAGAGACGCGGTCACATTGGCTGCATCGATGCGCGCCAGCGTGTCGATAGAGCCGTACCCGGCAGCGTTGCGTCTCTACCGCAAAGACCTGCGCAGCGCAGGGGGGGCGGCGGATACCGGCGCTGAGCAACCCGGTGAGGGTTTCGACCGGCGTCTCCGGCCGCCAGCAATGGAACGGCCAGGCAAGCGTCCGCGTGCGAAAGCGCTGGGCTGATATGGTTGCAGAGTATCGGTCAGCGGTAGGATCCATATGCAGCGGAAAACGGATGAGCGGCCTCTACGCCGCGCCACGCTTGCAAAATGATGTCCGCCTCATCAACACCTGTGGTAGAAGAGGCGATCAAAGTGAACGACGACACTGGAGATGTCGATCAGGTAAGATTCTGAAGATCGCTATCTCAAACTCAGTAACGTATTAGCATTGCCAATAATATTTGCTGTGTCATGAATATGAAATAAAAGATATTACTGATATGTCCGTTTCGGGTTGACTGTAATCGCAGATCGCGCCAGTTCTCTGCGGGAGATTCACTTGGGGGTCGGATCGCACCGGGGGACATTGCGTGGATGGGACAGGGCGCGACCGATTGGCCGGTCATTCCGAAACGGGCCTCGTCGCGCTTGCCACGCTGCTTGCCGTTCATAAGTATGTCGCCGATCCCGACCAATTGCGTCATGAGCTTGGCCACGACCGGCCGGTCGATGCTGGCGATGTTCTTCGCCTCGCCAAACGTCGCGATGGCGTGCGGGCGAAGTCTATGGAAGCCGACTTCGCCAGTCTTCATCGCCTGCCGTTGCCGGCGATGGCCAGTGGACCTGAAGGCTGGTTTGTCATCGGGCGCGCTTCGGCAACCGAAGTGCTGATCCATCGTCCGGGCCATGCGATCGAAAAGCGAACGCACAAGGCACTTGCCGAAATCTGGTCGGGACAGCTCGTGCTGGTCACGACGCGTGAAAGCGTCGGTGGCGTCAGCGGCCGCTTCGACGTCACCTGGTTCATCCCGCAGATCGTGCGTTACCGCCGGCTGATCGGTGAGGTGCTGCTGATTACACTGGCGTTGAATGTGTTGGGCCTGGCCGCGCCGTTGTTCTTCCAGAACGTCATCGACAAGGTGCTGGTCCACAACACGCTGGCGACGCTGCAGGTACTCTCGATCGGCTTTCTGGTCGTATCGGTATGGGAGACTGTCTTCGGATGGCTGCGCACCCGGCTTTATTCGGAAACCAGCCAGAAGCTCGACGTGGAACTGGGCGCCAGGCTCTTTCGCCATCTGCTTGGCCTGCCGCTGTCCTATTTCGAAGGGCGCCGCGTCGGAGATACCGTTACCCGGATCCGGCAACTGGAATCGATCCGCGAGTTTCTCACCAACGCGTCGCTTTCCGTGCTCGTCGATCCGGCCTTCACCATCGTCTTCCTCGTGGCGATGTGGATCTATTCACCGCTACTCTTCTGGATCGTCGCTGCGACCATTCCTGCTTACATCACCGTATCCCTCCTCGTGACCGGACCATTGCGACGGCGCCTCGATGAGAAATACGAGCGCGGTTCCGCGAACAACGCCCTGCTTGTCGAAAGTGTGTCCGGTATGCAGACGGTCAAGGCCGCCGCAGTCGAACCGCAATGGCAGGATCGCTGGGAACGTCAACTTGCCGGTTATAGCGCCGCCAACCAGCGCGTGATCAATCTCAGCAACACCGGCAGCCAAGGGGTCCAGCTCATCTCGAAACTGAGCCTGGCGGCAATATTGTTCTTTGGCGCACGCGAGGTCATCGGCGGTGCACTGACGGTGGGTGGGCTCGTTGCGTTCAACATGTTCGCGCAGCGCGTGTCTGGCCCCGTGATCCGCATGGCGCAGCTGTGGCAGGATTTCCAGCAGGTGCGGCTGTCGATCGACCGGCTGGGCGATGTTCTGAACAGCCCTGTGGAGCCCGGTGCCGGATCGCGGGTCGCGCTGCCGGCACTCAAGGGCGCGATCCGGTTCGACGCCGTGAAGTTTCGCTATGCGCTGGATGGCCCCTGGACGCTGGAGGATATCAGCTTCGATCTGCCGCCCGGCGGCACGCTCGGGATCGCCGGATCGTCGGGGTCGGGCAAATCGACGCTGACCAAGCTGCTCCAGAGGCTCTACACGCCGGCCGGCGGCCGCATCCTCATCGACGGCGTCGACATTGCGCAAATCGATCCCGCCTGGCTGCGGCGCCAGATCGGCGTGGTGTTGCAGGAAAATTTACTGTTCAACCGCTCGATCCGCGAAAATATCGCGCTCGCCAACCCAGCCATGCCGCTCGCCAATGTCATGGCGGCGGCACAGCTTTCGGGAGCGCACGACTTCATTCTCGCGCTGCCGCAGGGCTTCGATACGATCATCGAAGAGCGCGGCGTCAACCTGTCGGGCGGACAGCGACAACGGATCGCGATTGCCCGCGCGCTTGTCACCCAGCCGCGTATCCTGATCCTCGACGAAGCCACCTCGGCGCTTGATGCCGAGAGCGAGGAGATCATCCAGACGAACCTGAAGGCAATGGCGAGGGGCCGCACCGTGCTCATCATCGCCCACCGCCTCTCCGCGATCCGGCAATGCGACCGGATCATGACGCTGGAGAAGGGCCGGATCGTCGAGACGGGCAGCCATGACGAACTGCTGCGGCAAGGCGGTCGCTATGCGAACCTGCACCGCCGGCAGATGGGGCAGCAAGGACGTGCAGGGTGAACGCGCTACTTCGCCACTGGGACGTCGTCCGGTCTGCGCTTGCCGATGAGAAGGAGCGCGCGCGCAATTTGGTGCGGTCGGACGAGGTCTCGTTTCTTCCGGCGGCGCTCGAGATCATTGAACGACCGGTTTCTCCAACGGCGCGTGCTACGACCTGGACGTCCCTGATACTCCTGGTCCTCGCGGTGGCGTGGCTCGTGTTCGGCCGGGTCGACATCGTCGCCTCGGCTCAAGGCCGCCTCATCCCGGCCGATCATGTCAAGTTGATACAGCCGGCGGAAGCAGGCGTCGTCCGCGCCATTCTGGTATATGATGGTCAGCTTGTGCGAAGAGGACAACCGCTTGTCGAATTGGATCCTACCGTGTCGGCAGCGGAAGCGGTGCAGGCGCGCCGCGCGCTGGAGGCCGCCGAACTCGATGCGGCGAGAGCGCGCGCACTTCTCTCGGCACTGGATGGCCACGGCCTGATTTTCAACGCGCCTCAAGGCACATCCGCCGGGATCGTCGCGGATCAAACGGCGCTGGCGCGTGCGCGGCTGGATGACATTCTGGCGACCGCGGCGGGACATGCGGCTGATCGCCAGGCGGCGGTCGCCGCGCGCGGGGAAGCAGACATCCAGGCCGCGAAATTGTCCGAAACGCTGCCATTGCTCGACGAACAGGTCGCCGCGAACGAGCAGTTGCTGGCCAAGGGGTTCGTGTCCAAACTGAAGGTGATCGAGATGCGGCGGCAACGGCTTGCCGCCGCGCGCGATCGGGACATGGCGGTTAAAACCTCAGCGAAGGCTGCGGCGCAAATAACGCAGGCCGGCAGCGGCATGGACCAGTCGCGCGCCGCGGCTCGCGCACTGATCCTGACCGACCTGACCAAGGCCGATGCGGACGTGCGGCTGAGGCGGGAGGAACTGACAAAAGCGGCTCAGCGCTCGAGCCTTCGGACCATGACGAGCCCTGCGGACGGTACCATCGCCCAGCTGGCCGTGCACACGGTGGGTGGGGTCGTGGAGCCCGCCCAGCCGATCATGGTGGTCGTCCCCAGCACCGGCGCGATCGTGGCCGAGGTAAGCGTGCTCAACAAGGACGTCGGCTTCGTTCGCGCGGGCCAGTCGGTTGCCGTCAAGCTCGAAGCATTCCCGTTCACCCGATACGGCACCCTTCCAGGGCGCGTGCGCAGCATCAGTTCCGATGCCGTTGAAGACCCGAAACTCGGGCTGGTCTACACCGCCCGCATATCGCTTGATCGCACCAGCATCGATCGTGACGGAACGAATGTTTCCGTCACCCCAGGTATGGCCGCTACCGCCGACATCCGTACCGGGACGCGGCGGATCGTCAGCTATCTGCTCAGTCCGATCAATGAAGCGCGCAAGCAGGCGGGGCGTGAACGATGACGTGCACAAGTCGAATTGCTTGGCAGACGATCCGATCGGAAGGCCGAGCAGCGAAGACAATCTATAGAAAATTGAGGCAGCGTCGTACCCCGAAGTCAGCTGGCCTCACTACATTAACTCTCGGACTCTGCATCATGCTCACATCCTGTACTCGGAGCAGCGACTGGGCGGATATGAGGTTCAGCGTCGATGCAGTTGTGGACGGACGCCGGGTACATACCAGCACACTTTGGAAGACGAGGTTCATCGATGGTTGGCCGAGCGGCGGACGTGTGGAAGCACGGGGCTCCGCTCTAGTCCTCCCCATCGCCGAGAACAGCTACGTCTACGGCTTATTCAACGCGCTCAACGGGGACATGATCGAGGGCTGGAGCGTTCTGCCGACCGGTCTTGACGTCTTCGTGTCCGACGAGGACAGACATTTAGGGCGCCCCACCGTCCCTGACACATCTCGTGCCCTCTTTCGCAACTACGTGATCGAACGGCTCAAAGGTCGGCAGATTACCTTCTGCCTCCCACGCGGAACGGGCTTGGCGGGACAGGACCGATGCCCGATATTCGTATTCTATAAAGACCTAAACGATCCAAACTCACTGGTCATGGTGCGTCCTGGGGTGGCAACGACCCTCAACGGCCATAGTATTCGGATCACGCGGGTCAGCTTCACCTTCGAGAAGGCCGAAACTTTCCGGATCGAGCGCGATGAGCGTCTTCCGTCTTTCACAAATGCTTTCGACACCAAAGCCGGACAACTGCCTGAGGGACTAGTGACCGATGGGAGTAGGCAGCTTTACGGCCGTGATTTCAGGAGCGATAAATGAACACTGTCTTACAGCGCGCAATATTGGCACTTGATGCTTATAACCGTGGCAGGCCCGACGACGTCGGTCTTCGAATGCCAACTAATCGGGTCGCTGGTGCGATAGTGTCTATACTATCCACCGAGAACCCGGCCTACAACAGCGCTTTCGCGGCCACGAGTTATAACCTTGTAGCACCGGGTGCAGGAACCGTCATCGCGTATCGCGGAACTGACCATCTGGGCGGTGATCTATTCACCGGCTATGCGCAAGGGGCTGGCGGATTGGATCCTCAGGCGATCGATGCGATCAATTTTTACAACGCGACGAAACAATCGATCGCGAACTCGCCCGGAGCAAATTCGTCAGCGTCAATTGTGACAACCGGACATTCGCTAGGTGGCGGGCTCGCGGGCCTCGTGTCCGCTCTTTATGGCCTCGATAGCACTATCTTCAATAATATGCCTTTCCAAGCCGCGGCCGAGAATTATAACGTTCAGGCGCAACTGGCGGGCACCGTAAACGCGACACAGTACAGCCAGCCATTAAAGGACCTCATTTATGGATCCGGGACGGTCGGGTCGATATTTAATAATAACCCTGTCACGTATTCCAACGCGCATGATTTCCTCGGGGTCTTTCGTCACCTTGCTACTAATGTGGAGCATGAACTCGAAGCCGGTGACGGTCCATGGATTTCCACACCTGTGCTAGGTCATAGTATGGCAACACAGGTTGCGCTTGTCTATGCATCCACCAATAATCTCACGTCGTGGCTTCCTGCGTCCGGCTATCTCTGGAATGCGTTTATTTCAACAGATGTAGCAGGTCGTGTCGGAGGATTAGACTCCTATCGCGGAACAAGCGACAGAAGCTCTGCCCTGAGGACCATAATTGCTTACTCTGCTGTGGACGCGGGACTCACAAGTGCCGACAAGCCTTTTGGAGACACCGGCATAGCTGCTATGTTCGATGACACCGCCGATATGGCTGCTGCGGTCAATGGCGAGACCAATAGCTCGTTCACTAGGGGAGTGAACTATATCGCTAGCCTTGCCGTCCTGAATGCCGGAAATCTTGCAGTTCAGGGCGTCATGCAGGCCGCCCAATCTTCCGCCGTCGACGGGGTCCTTGATAGGGGCGTAAACTCCGACGTCTTCAGCATAGACCTTACCCAGAATCGCTGGAATATTGGATCGTCTAACGCGCCGACTGATTATGTAAGGGCGATCATTGACTTAGGCTTAGCAAACGTTAGCCGCGCCAGTGACCTAAGGTCAGCGCTGTCGGCTTTCGGCAAAGACGCGTCGAACTATTCGGACATAAGCTCGATTTCGTATCAAACGAGCCTGACTACAATTGGTGCAGGACCCTCGGTACCTCCGGCGAGTGTAGAGTTTACCTTCCTCGCGGACGCAAGCTCGGGTGCGGACACCACCAATGCGCCAACTGCTACTGTGCGAGCGATAGCCACGGCAATTTCTAGTAGTCAGCAAGTTATCGGGCACGACGAAGACGATATTTTTTTGGGTGGATTGGGCAACGACTTGCTTATTGGAGGCGGTGGAAGAAACGCCCTGTTCGGGAGAGAGGGCAACGACATCATTAGTACAAGCGGGACCAATGATATAATTTCAGGTGGCTCGGGAAATGACCTGATACGGTTGTCGTCCGGATCGACGGCGACCATCACTTTCGGTCGCGGGGACGGCAAGGACGTCGTCAGATACGCATCGGGCCAGGCTGGATACAATCTCCGCCTGGACAATCTCTCCATCAACGACATCAGCATCATCGTTGGCGGATCGGATAACAGTTATCAGGCCTATGGTGATGTTGGTAGCGCCAACGTTCAGTTCCTCGTTTTCAAGATCAAGGCGACGGGTGAAACGATCACGCTTGCGCAACAGGACGCAGATATCGGCGCGGTGTCCTCGACCTCTTTTCAAAAGAACGGGCTAGCCTACGCCGCCGCGCAAAACCCGATATCTTCCGTCATGTTCAAAGGCGGCATTACCTGGTCTGCCAGTCAGTTGTGGGCGTATATCGGCGGCCATGCATTGCATGGCAATGTCACCTCCCACATGATGACAAGCTTCGACAGGACGAGCGGTTACGGTTTTACGGGACAAAGGGCGAAGGCCGCAAAATATCTACATGACATAAATGAACAGTATTTTCTGGTCGATCCCGTCAAGCCAGCACCCGTCCGCATCCCCGGCACGTCGTCACCCGACTACATCGTGGATGACGGGGGAGATGACGTCATCGATCCAGGACTGGGCGACGACACCGTCGAGTTGGGTGCGGGTAATGATACTGTCTTGTGGAATATCAATTCGGGCAAAGACTCTGTCGTCTCGTTGGGAGAGTATAATGGCAGTGATGTCATCAAGATGGGGATCGGTGTCGCCCGGAGCAATTTGACCTATACGGTCGACAATTATGGTAGCATCACGATAGCTGTCGCTGAAGCAGGTGGCTCCCTGACGCTTCAGGGGCAGTATTTCGCCACCTCGGGTAATGGCGACGTCTCGCTCGAACTGGCGGATGGAACGCAGATCAGCCATGCGCAGATGATGGCGGCCGCTGCCACATCGATACCAGCGAACCATCAGGTCATCAGCGGTACGAATGGAGACGATACGATCAATCTGCCGACCTTCAACTTCACGTATGCAGGTGCAAAGGGCAACGACACTATTTATGCGGGGAGTTCCACGACGAGCCTTGTTGGATCAGGAGGGGAGATCCGCTTTGCGACCGGAGACGGCAACGACATTTTCGATGGCGGTGCCGGCAGGCAGGACGGTCTCTTTCTTTCGGACAGCTTGCCGTCAGACGTAAGCCTGAAAGCGATCAGGCCTCGATATTATCCCTTCTCCTATTTCGGTGGCGTCGTGGTTGCCCTTCCGGGCGGCGACACGTTTACCATCAACGATCAGTTCGCGCTGGCATCCGGGGGGCAACCCGAGGGCATCGGCGCGATCCGGTTCGCCGATGGTACGGTGTGGGACCGCGCGGCTATCCAGTCGCACACGGCGTTCGGCCCGACGATCATGGGGACGCCCTATGACGAGGCGCTGACCCTGGCATCCGACTATGCGCGGGTCGATGCCGGCAAGGGGGACGATTACATCGCCGTGTCGGGTAACGGCGGCGGGGAGATCATCTTCCGCGCGAACGACGGGCACGATATTCTCGACAATCCCGGCTCGGGTTTCCATCGGTCGGATACGCTCGCCCTTCAAGACCTGAATCCTGCCGACGTCTCGTTGATGCGAACCGGCGAGCAGATGAGTTTGACCGTGCTGGCAACGGGCGCGGTCTTCGACGCGCAGTTCCAATTCTGGGAAGGGGGACGGGACCAGGGACTCGATTTCATTCGCTTCGCCAACGGAGCGGTCTGGAACAGATCGGATATGCTCTCCCAGATCGCCTCGAATCCCACCGTCATGGGAACGCCGTACGGCGAGGCGCTAACCCTGGCTTCCGATTATGTTCGGGTCGATCCGGGCAAGGGGGACGACTACATCGCCGTGTCGGGCGAGGGCGGCGGTGAGATCATCTTCCGTGCGAACGATGGGCACGATATCCTCGACAATCCCGGATCGGGTTTCCATCGATCGGATACGCTTGTCCTGCAGGGGCTGAACCCTGCCGATATCTCCCTGAAGCGAACCGGAGACCAGATGAGCGTCACGGTCCTGGCAACGAACGCGGTCTTCCACGCGCAATTCCAATTTTGGCAAGGTGGCCAGGATCAGGGACTTGACTTCATCCGCTTCGCCGATGGAACGACGTGGGATCGTACTCGCTTCGAACAGGAGGTCGTCCCGCCAGCAACTGGCGCGACGTATGATGCACGACCTCAGGTTCTTGCCAGTCAACTCGTGCAAGCCGCCTCCGCTTTCGATCAGAGCAGGGGGGCAATCGAGTTCAGTATGTCAAACTATAACAATAAGGGATTTGATACGATGTTTTTTGCTCGGGAAGCAGCGTAAACTGCCGACTATATCGGCCGCCGCTACGCGACCTATACCAACGAACTGAAGGTCGGGGGCTATTTCACCCTGTCCGGCCGGATCGGGTTCGACATGCCGGTGAGCGGGCAGGGGCTGGCGAAGCGCCTGTCGGTCAGCGTCAACGTCACCAACATCACCGACAAGAAGGCGGCATCGACGCTGAGCGTGGGTGCCGCGTCCGGAACCTACAATTACTTCCCGGTCGCGCCGCGACAGGTGTTCGCGACGATCGCAGCGGGGTTCTGACGGGTCAGCCGGGCGCCTGCGCACCGCGGTCGGTGCGCAGGCCGTCGACCAGCGTGTCGATCAGGCGAAGCACGCTCGCCTGCCAGCCGGGCTGGTCGCGGAGCATGCACATCCCGACGACGGCGAGCAGCAACTCCTCGCCGCGGACGTCGCCGCGGACCTCGCCGGTGCGGATCGCGCGGTACAGCAGCGCATCGAGCGCAACGGTCAGCGATCCCGTCCAGCGCGCCGAGATGGCGGAGGTTGTGTCCGCCGCCAGCGCAAAGGCGGCGATCATGCCCTTCTTGGTCGCGACCGTGCCGACCATCGCGTGCAGCCAGCGGCGCAGGTCCTCGACCGGATCGACGCTGTCGGCCGCGGCCTGGCCCAGTTCGACCAGCCGTTCGATATCGCGGCGGTAGACCGCCTCGTACAGCGCCTCTCGCGTCGGAAAGTGGCGATAGAGCGTGCCGATGCCGAACCCCGCCTCGCGCACCACCGCATCCAGGCTGGCCGCGGCGCCGTCGCGCGCGAACACCGTCTTGGCGGCGGCGACCAGCGTGTTGCGGTTACGCGCCGCATCGGTCCTCATCCGGCGTTTGGGGCGTGTCGGCGCCGTTTCCATCCCTGATCCGTTCCGCGCCATTGTAAAGCGGAGGGGTCCTCCGTATAAAGTGCATCAGCATCCTTGCTATCACACCTCGATCGGAGTCGCGGCATGACTTTCTCCATCGGCCTGACGATCAACCACCAGCATCACGCGATCACGCTCGACGATCCGCGGGTGACCTTGCTCGACCTGGTGCGCGAACGGCTGCACCTGACCGGCACGAAGAAGGGCTGCGACCGCGGCCAGTGCGGCGCCTGCACGATGCTGGTCGATGGGCGGCGGATCAATTCCTGCCTGGCACTGGCGCTGAGCCATGACGGTGCCGAGGTGATGACGATCGAGGGTGTCGCCAACGGTGCGGAATTGCACCCGGTGCAACAGGCGTTCATCGCGCACGACGGCTTTCAGTGCGGTTTCTGCACGCCGGGCCAGATCATGAGCGCGATCGGGCTGATCGGCGAGGCGCAGGCGGGCGACGATCGCGAACGGGTACGCGAGGGATGAGCGGCAATCTGTGCCGCTGCGGCGCCTATAAGGGCATCACCGAGGCGGTGTGCGCCGCACAGCGCGCGATGGCGGAGGAGACGGCGGCATGAACCGGTTCGACTATCACCGTCCCGCCAGCATCGCAGAGGCGGTGGCCGCCGGCGCGACCGATGGCGCGGTGTATCTGGGGGCGGGGACCAACCTGCTCGACCTGATGAAGGGCGGGGTGACGCGGCCGGTGCAGCTGGTCGACCTGACGAAGCTGCCCGGGCTCGACGGGATCGAGACGCTGGCAAATGGCGACGTGCGGATCGGCGCGCTGGTGCGCAACAGCACGCTGGCGTTCGACGCCCGCTTCGCGCGCCGATTTCCGGCGGTCGCGGAGGCGCTGCTGTCGGGCGCATCGCCGCAATTGCGCAACGCCGCGACGGTCGGCGGCAACCTGCTGCAACGGACGCGCTGCGCGTATTTCTACGACACCGCCAGCGCCTGCAACCGGCGCGTGCCGGGATCGGGATGCGACGCGATCGGCGGCGAGAACCGGATGCATGCGGTGCTCGGCTGGAGCGAGCAGTGCATCGCGACCCACCCATCCGATTTCTGCGTGCCGCTGGTGGCATTGGGTGCGATCGTCGAGATCGAGGGGCTGGACGGACGCCGCGACGTGCCGCTCGCCGACCTGCACCGTCTGCCGGGCGATACGCCCGCGGTGGAGACGGTGCTGGCGCCGGGCGACCTGATCGTCGCGGTCCGGCTGCCCGCCGAGGCGCAGGCGTTCGCCGCGCACCAGCGCTACATCAAGGTGCGTGAGCGGACATCCTATGCGTTTGCGGTGGTGTCGGCGGCGGCGGCGCTGGATATCGCGGATGGCCGTATCGTGTCGGGGCGGCTGGCGTTCGGCGGGCTCGCCGCCAAGCCGTGGCGCGCCGCCGAGGCGGAGGCGCTGCTTGCCGGCGGGGCGCCGGAACGCGCGACCTTCGAACGGGCGGCCGCGGCGGCACTGGTCGATGCGCGTGCGTCCGGGGACAATGCGTTCAAGATCGATCTGGCGCGGCGCATCGCGGTGCGTGCACTGATCCGCGCCGCGGCGGGGACGCCCGATCGCCTGCCGCCGCTACCCGCTTCCCCCTTCGCCGCTGCTGCCGGAGAAATCGATCATGACTGATCTGACGCTGACGCCCGCACCGCTCCACCGCCGCCACGGTTCCAACATCGGCCAGTCGCTGACGCGGGCCGAGGGCGCGCTGAAGGTGACGGGGCAGGCCGCTTATGCCGCCGATGCGCATCCGGCCGGCATGCTGCACGCGGTGATGCGGGTGGCGACGATCGCCAACGGTCGGGTGGCGAGCATGGATGTCGCGGCGGCAAAGGCGCATCCCGGTGTGGTCGCGGTGATGACCCCTGGCAATCGCCCCGCATTGGCGATGGACCCGGACGCGAAGGAACATGGCTTCATGTTCCGGCTCGATCTGTTGCAGAACGACCGCGTCCGCTATCCCGGACAGGCGATCGCGGTGGTGATCGCCGACAGCCTGGAAGCGGCGACGGAGGGGGCGGCACTGCTGGCGCCCACCTATGACGAAGAGGCGCCGCTGATCGGGCTGGATGCGGGCGTGCCGTTCGTGCCGCCGGTCGTCGGCGCGGGCGCGCCGGCAGAGGCATCGACCGGTAACCTGTCGGGCGGGCTGGGCGAGGCCGCGGTGCGTGTCGAGGCGACATACGAGACGCCCGCGCAATATCACAACCCGATGGAACCGCATGCGATCGTCGCCGCCTGGGACGGCGACACGCTGTCGATCGACATGCCGAGCCAGGGGATGGCGATGGCGATCGGGCGGATCGCCGGCCTGTTCGGAATCGATCCCGCCGGCATCCATATCCGCAGTCCGTTCCTGGGCGGCGGCTTCGGGTCGAAGGGCATGATCGCCGGGCCGATGGTGCTGGGCATCCTCGCCGCGCGTCTGGTCGGGCGGCCGGTGAAACTGGTGTTGCGCCGCGAGCATATGTACGGGCCGGTCAGCCATCGCGGCCAGACCCGGCAGGACCTGCGGATCGGTGCGGATGCCGATGGCCGCCTGACCGCGCTGGGCCACCACACGCGCACCGTGTCGAGCGTGTTCGACGACTTCTTCGAACCGTCGTCCAACACCAGCCAGTCGGTCTATGCGGCGGGTGCGATCGCAACCAGCCACGACGTCGTCCGCGTCCATGCCGGCACGCCGGGCTTCATGCGCGCGCCGGGCGAGGCGAGCGGATCGATCGCGCTGGAATGCGCGATCGACGAGGCGGCCTATGCCTGCGGCATGGACCCGCTGGCATTCCGCCTGGCCAATTATGCCGAGGTCGATCCGCTCGACGGCAAGCCGTTCTCGTCCAAGGCCTTGCGGGAATGCTATGCGCAGGCGGCCGCGCGGTTCGGCTGGGCCGGGCGGCCGTTGCAGCCGCGGACGATGCGCGACGCCGACGGCCTGCTGGTCGGCTGGGGCATGGGGACGGCGATCTTCCCGGCGCTGATGTTCGAGGGCAACGCGCGCGCCGTCATCCGCGACGACGGGCGTGGCATGGTGGAGATCGGCGCGCACGACATGGGGCAGGGCGCGTGGACGGCGCTGGCGCAGATCGCGGCGGACAGCCTGGGGCTGAATCTTGCCGAAACGGAGTTCAGGTCTGGGAGTTCCGACCTGCCCGATGCGGGGATCGCCGGCGGGTCGGGCCACACCGCGACCGCCGGCATGGCGATCCACGAGGCGGGCGCGGCGGTGATCGCGGAACTGGCGGCACTGGCGGTCGATCGCGCCGATTCGCCGCTCTACGGCGCGGGGAATACCGGCGTCGTCGCCCGCAACGGCCGCCTGCATCGCCGGGACGACGAGAGCCGCAGCGAAAGCTATGCCGAGATCCTGCGTCGCGCCGGCAAGGCCGAGGTGGAAGGCAACGGCCACGCCGCCGCCGACCCGGCGAGCGAGGCCTATTCCAAGCACGCGCACGGCGCGGTGTTCGCGGAGGTGAAGGTCGATCCGGATCTGGGCCAGGTGCGGGCGACGCGGCTGGTCGGCGCCTTTGCCGCCGGTCGTATCATCAATCCGCGGATGGTCGACAGCCAATTGTACGGCGGCATGATCTGGGGCGTGTCGTTCGCGCTGCATGAGGCGGCGGTGGTCGATCCGCGCACCGGCCGGGTGATGAACCCCAATCTCGGCGAATATCACATACCGGTGAATGCCGACGTGCCGTCGCTGGAGTGCATCCAGGTCGCCGAGGAGGATGTCCACGTCAACGCGCTGGGCATCAAGGGCGTCGGCGAGATCGGCATCACCGGCAGCGCGGGTGCGGTGGCGAATGCGGTGTGGCACGCGACGGGCGTGCGGCCGCGCAGCTTTCCCATCCCGATCGAGACGTTGCTGTAGGCCAAGGGGTCCCGCACTCACCCTCACCCTTTCGGCACAACGCGCCTTTTCTCCTCTCCCGCCGGGAGCGGGAAGAGACGGCGCAGCCGGCGACAGGGTGAGGGTGAGCGGGGAACGCCGGATCAGCGCGGCTTTGCGACCTCTACCGCATAGACATGGCCCGGCCCCCACATGTTCGACCGGAACACCAGCCACTTGCCGTCCGGCGTGAAGCTCGCATTCGGTTCCGACCGGTAATCGTGGTTGCGCAGGTCGACCAGTCGTTCGGCATCGAAGGCGCCGGGCGTGATGAGGTCGGCGCTGTTCGCGGCATGGATGCCGGCGACGTCGGGGATCGCGCGCGGGCGGAGCAACTGGATGTATTTGCCGTCGGGTGCATGGGCGGCCATTTCGGGGTCGCCGCCGTCGCTGGCGAACAGGCTGCCGTCGGGCGAGCTGTTGAAGTGCACGCCCCAGGCGTTGCGATCCAGGTGGTACCAGCGTCGCTTGCCGGTCGCGACCTCGTAACCCGCGACCCAGAAATCCTCGCCGCGCGGCGTCTGCAGGTCGTACCAGACGGTCTTGCCGTCCTTGCTCCACCATTCGTGGCCGGCGATCTCCATGTTCATCGTCCGGGTGTGGAGCAGCCGGGGCGTATCCGGCCGGTCGACGCGGACCAGCCACAGCCGGTCGACCACGTGCCAGTTGCCCTCGTGGCAATAGAGCAGGACATTGGGATCGGTCGGCGAGAATTGCAGGTGGTTGAGCCAGTCGGTCGATGCGGTGATCGTCTTTTTGGCCCCGGTGCGGATATCGATGGTGAAGATCTCCATCGGTATGCGCTGCATCAGGCGTCGGTTGATCTGCACCTCGCGCCCCTCGGCATAGGTCAGCTTCTCACCGTTCGGCCCGAGCTCCGCGGCGGGATCGCGGCTGGCCATCACGCTGCCCGGGTTCACCCCGGCGCCGGGGCCGTCGCCGGTGTTGCGCGCACCGGCGAACAGCGTTTCGTCGGCATTGATCGTCGCGATCGAGTACCCCGGCTGAAGGTCGGCGATCCGGCGGCTTTTCCCGGATGCGATGTCATAGCCCATGATCGCGCGCGGGCCGCGCTCCGCCTGTGGCTGACGCGGCTTGGCACCGGGGACGAAGGCGGCGTTGGCGTCGTGTCCCTGCGTCTGTTCCAGCGCGGTCAGGTAATAGACGGTGCCGGTACGATGGCCGACGAATTGCAGGCTGACCCGGCCGGGGACGATCAGTTTCGACCGCCAGGTCTTGAGATCCAGCGCCATGATCCCGGCAGGTGAGCTATACGCCATCCAACGCCCGTCGGGCGTATAGCTGTTGACGTTGAAATAGTTGCTGCTGCTGCCCGGCTGGTCGGAGATGCGGACGACACGGTGACCGGTCGTCTGGTCGATCCACGTCTTGGGCGGAACGGCTTGCGCGTCGGGTTTGGCCATGAGCACCGGCGGCTGCTGTGCACTGGCGGCCGTGGCCCACATGAGGGCGGCGGCGGCGATCCATGTCGTTGGCTTCACGGGCTTCCTCTCGATGCGACGGGCGACTCTGACAGGTCGCGTTCGCCGAGTAAGTTCCACATTATACCGGTATGGTCCACCATTTATCGCAAAGATGCGGTAGCAAGCTTGACATAGCTGCAAAATCGGCGGAATTTCACTTCGCAAGAAACGATACCATAATGTGGATTTTAGGAGGGGAGTCGATGACCGGCCTCACGAACACGCTGCTGATACGTAGCTCGATGCTGGCATTGTCGATGGCGGCTGCGCCCGTCGCGGTGGCGGCACAGACGACGCCTACCCCCGCGAGCCCCGCTCCCACCACGCCCGTCGCGGCGCAGCCGCAGGATGCCCCGGCGCAGGACGCGGCGGCGACCGCCGCCGCCGCCGGTGCGGGCGATCAGGGCGAGGATATCGTCGTCACCGGATTCCGCCGCAGCCTGGAATCGGCGATCAGCATCAAGAAGCAGTCGTCGGGCGTGGTCGATGCGATCAACGCCCAGGATATCGCCGACTTCCCCGACGCCAATCTCGCCGATTCGCTCCAGCGCATTCCCGGCATTTCGATCGAGCGCGACGGTGGCGAGGGGCGCAGCGTCACCGTCCGCGGCCTGGGCGGCGATTTCAGTCGGACCCGCTTCAACGGGCTGGAGGCGATTTCGGCGACCACCGGTTCGACGCTCGGCGCCGGCGTCAACCGCGGCCGCAGCTTCGACTTCAGCGTATTCGCATCGGAACTGTTCAACTCGATCGTCGTCCGCAAGACACAATCGGCTGAGGTCGACGAGGGGTCGCTCGGCGCGACGATCGATCTGCAGACCGGGCGCCCGTTCGACAACCCCGGTTTCCAGGCGGCGATTTCGGCGCAGGGCGCCTATTACGACATCAACGACAACGTCTCGCCGCGTCTGGTCGGCCTTATCAGCAAGACGTGGGACGACGACCGGTTCGGTCTGTTGCTGTCGGCGGCGTACAACAAGCGGACGGTGCAGGAAGACGCCTATTCCAACACCAGCCTTGCCGATTTCGCCGACGTCAACAACGGCTTCTGCCCGGTCGTGCCGGGATCGCAGACGACGCCGGTCAACCCGCTGGTCGGAACGACGCCGCGCGCGACCTTGTGCATTCCCGAAGCCGGCGCGGTTCCCGGATCGACCCCGGCGGCGTACAACACGGTCAACCAGCCCGGCGTGTTCGTCGCCAAGCTGCCCGGCTATGGCCGCTTCACCAACCGACAGGAGCGGCTGGGCCTGACCGGCACGTTCCAGGCGAAGCTGACCGACACCTCGGTCATCACCATCGATGGCGCCTATTCGCGGTTCAAGCAGGACAAGAACGATCTGGCGACCAACCCGATCAGCCTCAACCGCGCCAATGGTGCGGCGGCGGCGGGGCTGACCGCGGCGCAGCTCAGCGGTCGCCCCAATATGAAGATCCGCGACGCGCAGGTCGATGAGAACGGCTATCTCGTCTACGGCGTGTTCAACGACACCGATTTCTCGGTGACCAACAGCCACGACATCTCGACCACCACCTTCTACCAGGCCGACATCAAGATCGAGCAGAAGCTGGGCGATCGCGGCAACGTCGAGGTGCTGTACGGCCAGTCGGATTCGGTGTTCGACAATCCCTATTCGCGGCTGGTGACGTTCAGCCGTTTCGACAGCGACGGCTTCATCTACGACGCGCGCGGCGATCGGAAGCGGCCGGCGCTGATCTATGGCTTCGACGCCACCAATCCGGCGAACTGGCAGTATCAGAACGGCTACGACCAGATTCGCGAATTCACGTCCAAAGTGACGAACCGCCTGCGCAACCTGAAGGTCGATTTCAAATACGACCTGTCCGACGAATATACCGTCAAGGCCGGCATCGCGGCAAAGCGGTTCAACTTCATCTCGGCACGGCAGCAGCGCATCGCCTCGACCGCCGCGATCCCGGCGCTGTCCTCGGCAGGGCTGACGATCGCCGACGTCAGCCTGAAGCCGATCACGATCGACACGATCGGCCTGCCGTCCGGTGCGACCAACAGCTTCATCGTGCCCGACATCGACAAGATCATGAGCGCGTTCAACGTCGACTGCTATTGCGTCAACCAATATGGCGATTTCCGCATCGGCAGCATCGGCACGGGGTCGCAGGGCGACAACCGATCGGTGATCGAGCAGGACATCAGCCCCTACGTCCAGCTCGATTTCAAGCTGCCGTTCAGCAACGGCATGACGCTGCGCGGCGATGCCGGCGTGCGCTATGCCAAGACCTACCAGCAGTCGAACGGCTTCGTCGGGATCGGCACCGCCCTGCAGGTCAAGCGCGACTATGACGACTGGTTGCCCGCACTGAACCTGGCGCTCGATCTGACCGACCGGTTGACCGTGCGCGCCGCGACCGCGCGGGTGATGTCGCGGCCGTCGCTCGGCTTCCTGACGCCGGGCGGATCGATCGGCACCGCCAATCCGCCGTTCACCGCGACGGTCGGCAACCCGTATCTCAATCCCTATCGCGCGACGAATATCGATGCGACGGTGGAATGGTATTTCCAGCCCGGCGCCGTCCTGTCGCTCGCCTATTTCCACAAGACGGTGGACAGCTTCGTCCAGCAATTGTCGACGCAGACGACCTATGCCGCAGCCGGCCTGCCGCTCAGCCTGCTGACCCCGTCGCAGGACCCGAATACCCTCACCTCGATCACGTCCTACGCCAATACCACCGGCGGCAAGATCGACGGCGTCGAGGTGCAATACCAGCAGCCCTTCACCTTCCTGCCGGGCGTGCTCAGCAATTTCGGGACGCTGCTGAACTATACGCACATCAAATCGAACATCAGCTACATCCTGACCACCAACGCGAGCGGGCCGACGTTGCTGGCACCGCTGGTCAACGTGTCGCCCAACGCCGCCAACGCGACGCTCTATTATGAGGACAAGCGTTTCTCGGCGCGCGTGTCGCTCGCCTATCGCGACGAATATCTGCGGCAGGTGCCACTGCGGTCGGGGCTGGCCGACGTCACCGGTTCCTATTCGACCACCAACCTCGATGCATCGATGTCGTACAAGATCGGCGACCATCTGACGCTGACCGCCGATGCCATCAACCTGACCAATCAGCCGACCAGCTATTGGGACGGCGACAAGCTGCGCGACCAGCAGGTGTACAGCTCCACCGGCCGCCAGTTCTTCGTCGGCGCGCGCTACAAGTTCTGAACCGTCCCGTGTTGGCGGCGATGGCGGATGCGCCTATCGTCGCCGGCACATTCAGGAGGTCCAGATGAAGCTCAGTGCGCGCAACCAGATTCCCGGTACGGTCGTCGGCATCACGCCGGGGGCGGTGAACGGGACGATCAAGGTCGATATCGGCAACGGCATCATCGTCACGTCCAGCATCACCGAAGAGGCGATCGCCGATCTGGCGCTGGCCGAGGGCGACCGCGTCACCGTCGTCGTCAAGGCGAGCGACGTGCTGATCGGCAAATGACGTGAAGGTCGGCGCGCTCAAGCTGAAGCTGCAACTCGCCTGCGGCGATGCCTATGCGCTCGGCCCGGGCAAGGCCGACCTGCTCGATGCGATCGGACGGGACGGATCGATCTCGGCGGCGGGCCGCACGCTCGGTATGAGCTATCGCCGCGCGTGGCTGCTGGTCGATGAGATGAACCGCTGTTTCGCCGCGCCGCTGGTCGAGACGTTGCGTGGCGGCGGGCGGGAACGCGGTGCGCGATTGACGGCGGCGGGAACGGACATGCTCGCCGCCTATCGCGAGCTGGAGGCGGCGATGGCCGATGTCGCCGATCATCCCGCCTATCGCAGGCTTGCCGCCGCATTGCGCGATACGCCGGCCGATCCTTCGTAAAATCCTCGCGCCGCGGGCTGTTCGCCGATGGCTCTCTGTGTATACGCTCGGATATAGAGATTCGCCACGTGGGCGAAACAGGGGGTCGATCGATGCGTTTCGGAAGTAGCCTTGCGGCGGTGGCGGTGTGCCTGGCGATGACGCCTGCGATGGCTCAGGCACAGGCTGGGCAGGCAAGGGGCGCAGAGCCGGCCACCGCGGACGACGATGCGATCGACGACGTCATCGTCACCGCGCGGTTGCGCAGCGAGAATGCGCAATCGATCCCGACCTCGCTGTCGGTGGTGGGCGGCACGCTGCTCGACCGCAGCTATACGGTGAATACGCAGGGGCTGACGACGCTGATCCCCAGCCTGAACTACAGTTCGGCCAACCCCCGCAACACCGCCTTCACCATCCGTGGCCTCGGATCGAGCGTGGTCGCGGTCAGCCAGTCGAACGACGGGCTGGAGCCCGGTGTCGGCTTCTATGTCGACCAAGTCTATCACGCGCGGCCGGCGACCGCGGCGTTCGACTTCGCTGACGTCGAACGGGTCGAGGAACTGCGCGGTCCGCAGGGTACGCTGTTCGGCAAGAACACGACGGCGGGTGCGATCAGCATCACCACGCGCGCGCCAAGCTTTACGCGCGAAGGATTCGCCGAACTGTCCTATGGCGACCACGATTTCGTCCAGGCGCGCGGCTGGGCCTCGGGGCCGATCAGCGACAGCGTCGCCTATCGCGTATCCGGGGTTTCGACCCGGCGCGACGGCGTGCTCGACAACGTGCGCACCGGGCGCGCGGCGAACACGCTCGGCACGCAGGCGGTGCGGGGCCAGTTGCTGTTCAAGCCCGACGACGTCATCCAGATGCGGGTCAGCGCCGACTTCACCAATTTCCAGGCCTATTGCTGCACCCAGGTCTATTACGGCGTTTCGGCGAGCCGCCGTCCGGTGGCGCGGCAATATGCGGCGCTCGCGGCCGGGATCGGCTATCGCGTGCCGAGCACCAATCCCTACGACCGGCTGACGGATATCGACGGCCCGCTCGGCGCCGACACCAACGAGGGCGGGGTGAGCGCGATCACCGATGTGACGCTGCCGTTCGGCACGCTGACTTCGGTCACCGCCTGGCGGTTCTGGAACTGGGATGCGGAGAACGATCGCGATTATATCGGCGTGCCGATTCAGCTGTCCCAGCACATCCCGTCGCGGCAGGACCAGTATAGTCAGGAATTGCGGCTGGCATCGGACGGGGCGAAGCCGGTCAGCTATGTCGTCGGCCTGTACGGCTTTCGCCAGCGGATCACCGGACGGCCGATCAGCATCTATGGCCCTGCCGCTGCCTATTGGCTGATCGGTCCGACGGTCACGACGGGGACGGCGCCCAACCAGACGGTCACCGCCGTCCCCGGCAATCTGCTTGACGGTTATGGGCAGGACGGACGCACCGATTTCCGCACCGCCAGCTATGCCGCGTTCGGCGAGGTCAACTGGCGGATCGTGCCGACGCTGACGCTGACCGGCGGCCTGCGCTACACGCATGAGGACAAGGACGGCTCGTATGCGACGACGGTGTCGGGCGGGCTGGCGACGACCAACACCGCGCTGGTGAACGCCAAATTGTCGATCCTGCGCCCGCAGAGCTATACCGCGCACGACAGCGACGGCAGTCTGTCGGGCCGTGGCAACATCGCCTGGGCGATCACCGACGGCGTGCTCGGCTATGCCAGCTATGCGCGCGGCTTCAAATCGGGCGGCATCAACATGTCGGGGCTGCCGCTCGACAACCAGAACCGGCCGGTGCTGGCGACCGCGGTGGTGCGGCCGGAGCGCAACACGACCTATGAGGTCGGGCTGAAGACGCAAGTCTGGGATCGCCGCATCGTCTTCAACATCGACGGCTATTACACGCAGGTGCGCAATTTCCAGGCGACCCTGGTCGATTCCAGTCAGACCGTGGCATTGCGCGGCTATCTGTCGAACATACCCGAAGTGACGGTGAAGGGGATCGAGGCGGATGCTGCCGTCAACCCGCTGAGCGGTCTGTCGCTCCGTGCCGGCCTGGCCTATGCCGATGGCGAATACAGCGACTATCCGGCCGGGCCGTGTCCGCTGGAGGTGCAGACCGCGACGACCGCCGCCTGCAACCTCAGCGGCCGGCGGCTCGCATCGCTGCCGCGCTTCGCGGTCACCGGCGGGCTGGATTATACCCGGCCCGTCGGCGACGGCGCGGTCTTCGTTCATGTCGATACCGCGTCGCGGAGCGGCTTCAACGGCGATCCCAGCCTGTCGCGCGCGACCTACATCCGCGGCTATAATCTGACCAACGCCAACCTCGGCTACCGCTTCGCCGACGGTGTCGAGGTGGCGGTGTTCGCGCGCAACCTGCTCGATGCGGATTACATTCAGAACGTCACCGTGCAGGCGGGCAATTCCGGCCTGATCCTCGCAACCCCCAGCGATCCGCGGACGATCGGGCTGACGCTGCGCTTCCACAGCTGACGAGAAGACTCTTGAAGCAAGATAGATAGGCATCTATCTATCTTGCGATGACGATCGATCTTGCCTTGCTGCACCGCCGATTCGCGGCACAATTGGTGCCAATGGCGCGGGCGTATCGCCGCCACCTCGATCGCGGCATGGCCGGGCTGTCGCTTTCGCACACCTCGGCGCTGGCGGTGATGCTGATCGGGCGGGCGGACTGCGGCCTGCGGCAGGGGGGGCTGGCGGACCAGCTCGGCGTCGAGGCGCCATCGGTCGTGCCGCTGCTCGACCAGCTGGAGCGCGGCGGACTGGTGGAGCGCCGCGTGGATGCTGCCGACAAGCGCGTTCGCACCCTGCACCTGACCGATGCCGGCCGCGCCATCGCGGCGGAGGTCGAGGCGCGTACCGCCGAGATCCGCCGCGACCTGTTCGCCGGGATCGACCAGGCGGACATGATCGCCGCGACACGCGTGCTCGACCGCCTGCATGCCGCGCTGGCGTCCGGCGAAGCGCAGGACTGATCGCGGTGCCAAGGGTCGGCCTGCGCGAGACATTGTTCTCGGCCAATTGCTTCGTCGCGGCGATGCTGGCGCTGTTCGTGTCCTTCTCGCTCGGGCTCGACCGGCCGTTCTGGGCGATGGCGACCGTCTATATCACCAGCCAGCCACTCAGCGGCGCGGTGCGATCGAAGGCGGTGTACCGGATCGCCGGTACCACGGTCGGCGGGCTGGTGACGGTGATCCTGGTGCCGGCGCTGGTGAATGCACCGGTGCTGCTGAGCCTGGCGCTGGCGCTGTGGGTGGCGGGATGCCAGTTCGTGTCGCTGCTCGACCGCACGCCGCGCGCCTATCTGTTCATGCTGGCGGGCTATACGGCGGCGCTGATCGGTTTTCCCGCGGTGACGCATCCGGAGGCGATCTTCGACATCGCGGTGCTGCGCGTGCAGGAGATCGGCATCGGCGTGCTGTGCGCGTCGCTGATGCATTCGCTGGTGTTCCCGCGCAACGTCAGCGCCGTGTTCGGCGCGCGCGCCAAGGCGGTGCTGGCGGAGGCGGAGGGCTGGATCGCCGACGTCCTCGCCGCCGAACCTTCCGGGGCGACGGCACGCGAGCGGCGGCGGCTGGCGGCGGACGTCACCGACCTGCACGTCACCGCAACGCACATTCCCTTCGACACCGCGCGTATCCGGCCGACCCGCGCGATGCTGACCGGATTGCAGGACCGGCTGGTGCAGCTGATCCCCCTCGTTTCCGCGGTCGAGGACCGGATGCGGGTGCTGGCCGGCCGCGGGGCGGCAATGCCACCGGCGGCGACGGCGGCGATCCGCGCCTGGGTGCTCGACCCAATGCTGCCGCGTCCGGCCGCCGCGCTACCGACCGCCGCGGGCGATTGGGACGCGATGCTGCGCCTCAACCTCGCCACGCGCCTCAACGAACTCGTCACGGCGCTGGCCGAGACGCGCGCGCTGGTCGCCGCGATCGCCGATCCGGCCGCGCCGCGGCCCGCCGATATTGCCGTCGCTGTACGGCCGCTGCACCGCGATTATGGTATCGCCCTGCTATCGGCGACCGCCACGATGCTGGCCGTCCTGGGTTGCTGCCTGTTCTGGATCGTCACCGGCTGGCCGGAGGGCGCGATCGCCGCGATGATCGCCGCGGTCGTCTGCTGCTTCTTCGCGACGCTGGACGATCCGGTTCCGGCGCAGCGTGGTTTCCTGATATGGACGATCGCCTCGTTGCCGCTGGCTGCGGTGTATCTGTTCGCCGTGCTGCCGGCGGTGCACGGATTCGCCATGCTGGCGCTCGCCTTGGCGCCGCCGCTGCTCGCGCTGGGGACGCTGATGGCCATCCCCGCCTGGTACGGCCGGATGATGCCGATGCTGATCGGCTTTTCGAGCGGGCTGGCGCTCACCAATATCTATGCGGTCGATGCGGCGGGATTTTTCAACAGTAACATCGCGCAGGTGATCGGCGTCGCGGCGGCGATGATGACGACCCGGCTGATCCGCAGCATCGGTGCGGGCACCGCGATCCGCCGCTTGCGCCGTGCCGGCTGGCGCGACCTTGCCGCGCTCGTCGAGCGGCCGGCGCAGATCGCGACCTGGCGCAGCCGCATGGTCGATCGCATCGGCCTGCTCGCGGCGCGCATCGGCGAGGTCGAGGAGGAGGAGCGCGACGGCGCCGCTGCGGCCCTGCGCGAACTCCGGATGGGGTTGAGCCTCGCGCAACTTGCCGGCGACCCGCACCACCGGCCGCTGGTGCAGGCGCTGGGTGGCCATTTCCGCGACCTCACGCATGGCGACGAAGCATCGCCGCCGCCCGCCTTGCTCGACCACATCGATCAGGCGATCGCAAAGGCCGAACCCGGCGCGATCGCGAGCCTGGTCGGCTTGCGACGCAACGTCTTTCCCGCCGCGCCCGGATGGGGCGAACCGAGGCTCGTCGCATGACCGCCGACATCGATCTCAGCGGCGTGTTCGTCCACCCGCTGCTCATCGCCGCCGTCCTCGCCTTCGTCCTCGCCGAAGCGATCGGCTGGGCGTTGACCGCCACGCGACTGTACCGCTTCGTCTGGCATCGCGGCCTGTTCGACGTCGCGCTGACCGTCATCCTCTGGGCCGGACTCGCCGGTCTCATCACCGGCGGCAGCGTTGCCGCGGTTCTCGGCTAGAAAGCATATGACCCTCCATCCCCCCCTTCGCGTCGCGGGACGCGTCGTCGTCACGCTCGTCGTGGTCGCGCTGGCGCTGCTCGCCGGCCGCCGCCTGTGGGCGCATTACGAAACCGAACCCTGGACGCGCGACGGCCGCGTCCGCGCCGACATTGTCCAGGTCGCGCCCGACGTATCGGGTCTCGTCACCGACGTGCTGGTGCGCGATAACCAGCCGGTCGCGGTCGGCACGCCGCTGTTCCGCGTCGATCGTCCGCGCTACCGCCTGGCGGTTGCGCAGGCCGCCGCCGCGGTCGCCGAACAGGCGGCGCAGCTGGCACAGGCCCGGCGCGAGGCGCAGCGCAACCGCACGCTCGGCGATCTCGTCGCGGGCGAGGTACGCGAACAGGGCGACGCCAAGGTCGCGCAACTCGCCGCCGCGCTGGACCAGGCGCGCGTCGCGCTCGCCACCGCCCGACTCAACCTGTCGCGCACCGAGGTGCGGGCGAGCGTCGCCGGCACCGTCAGCAACCTCGATCTGCGACCCGGCGACTATGCCACCGCCGGTCATCCGGAATTCGCGATCATCGACCGCGGATCGCTGCACATCATCGGCTATTTCGAGGAAACCAAGCTGCCCCGTATCCGCATCGGCGATCCCGTCCGCGTCCGCCTGATGGGCGAGGCGCGCGACATCGTCGGGCACGTCCAGAGCATCGCCGGCGGTATCGAGGATCGCGACCGCAGCGCCGGGGCCAATTTGCTCGCCAACGTCAATCCGACCTTCAGCTGGGTGCGCCTGGCACAGCGCATCCCCGTCCGCGTCGCGATCGACCGGATGCCGGCGGGCGAAACGCTGGTCGTCGGCCGCACCGCGACGGTGGAGGTGATGCCGCGCACCGCCGGGGCGCCGGCATGACCGTCGCCCGCGTCCTGATGACACACATGCGCACCGGGGCGCTTTGCGCCGCGGGCCTGCTTTCCGCCTGTGCCACCGTCGGCCCGGACTATCATCGCCCCGCCGCCGCAGTGATCGAAAAGCCGTCCGCGACCGCGCCGTTCATCGGCGGTAACGAGGCCGCGTTCGCCGCGCTGGCGCCGCTTCCCGATCATTGGTGGCGGCTGTACCGGGATCCCGTGCTCGATCGCCTCGTCGCACAGGCATTGGCGGCCAACACCGACCTGCGCGTCGCGGCGGCGAACATCGCCCGCGCACAATCCGACGTCGCCATCGCCGAGGACGGTCGTCGCCCGCAGGCCACGGTGCAGGCGAGCCCCGGCTATGCCCAGCGCTCGGCGGAAGAGGAACTGTTGCCCGGCGCCGCTTTGCCCAGCAACTTCGTCTATGCCGCCAGCGCCGGCATTTCCTATCAGGTCGATCTCGTCGGACAGGTCAGGCGCGCGATCGAGGCGGCGGATGCCGACCTCGCGGCGACCCGTGCCGCCTATGACAGCGTGCGCGTCACCGTCGCCGCCGACACGACGCGCGCCTATCTCGACGCGTGTTCGGCGGGGCGGGAGATTGGCGTCGCCCAGCGCGCGCTCGACCTGCAAAGCCGCACCACGCAGCTGACCCGGCGCCTCGTCCGCGGCGGTCGCGGCATATCGCTGGATGCAACCCGATCGTCGGCACAGGAGGCGCAGGTGCGCGCGACGATGCCCGGCCTGCTCGCGGCGAAGCAGCTCGCGCTCTATCGCCTGGCGACGCTCGCCGGGCGCCCGCCGGCCGGATTCGACCGCGACGTCGCTGCCTGCACCCGCGAACCGCAACTGGCGCAGGCGATCCCGATCGGCGACGGGGCGGCGTTGTTGCGCCGTCGGCCCGACGTGCGCCGCGCGGAATGGGAATTGCGCGCCGCCACCGCACGCATCGGTGTCGCCACCGCCGATCTGTATCCCCATATTTCGCTGGGGGCCTCGGTCGGATCGGTAGGCCTGGCGGAGCGGGTTCTCGGGGGGATACCTACAAGTTTTCGTTGGGCCCGCTGATCAACTGGCAATTCCCGAATCGCACGCGTGTGCGCGCCCGGATCGCCGCCACCGAGGCCGGGCGGGACGCGGCCTTCGCACGGTTCGACGGCGTCGTCCTTGGCGCGTTGCGCGAGACGGAAAGCGCGCTGACCGTCTACGCCCGCGACCTCGACCGGATCGCGGCACTGCGCGAGGCGAGCGGCGCGGCGGGCAGGGCGGCGCGCGATGCCGAAACGCTGTTCCGCGCCGGGCGTACCGGCTTTCTGCCGGTGCTGGACGCGCAGCGTACCGCGATCACCGCCGAACAGACGCTGGCGGCGGCGCAGAGCCGGCTGGCGGCGGATCAGGTGCAGCTGTTCCTCGCGCTCGGCGGTGGATGGCAGACATAGTCCAATATGTGAGACCATGATATACATTGCGAAAGGCCGTCCAGCGTCGCATGATGTGCGAAACAGGACGGGAGAGAGAGCGATGGCGTGGTGGCACCGGGCAGGGACTATCGCAGCGATCAGGGCGGCGGCGATGGCAGCGCTGGCGATGGCCCCGCTGGCGATGGCCCCGCTGGCGATGGCCCCGCTGGCGATGGCCGCGCCGCTGGCCGCACGGCCGCTGGGCGCGCGTTCGTTCGATAGCGACTGGCGCTTCACGCGCGGCGACGTGGCGGGGGCGGAGGCCGCGGGCTTTGCCGATGCCGCCTGGACCAGCGTCGACCTGCCGCACGACTGGGCGATCGCCGGCCCCTTCGACGAACATGCCGCCGCGACCGGGTCGGGTGCGTTCCTGCCGAGCGGCGTGGCCTGGTACCGCAAGCATTTCACCCTGCCCGCCGATGCCGCCGGCAAACGTGTCTTCGTCGAATTCGACGGGGTGATGGAGCGATCGGGCGTGTGGATCAACGGCCACCACGTCGGCTATCGCCCCAGCGGCTACGCCAGTTTCCGGTACGAGGTCACGCCGCACCTGCACGCCGGCGAGAACGTCCTGGCGGTGCGCGCCGACACAGCATCGCAGCCGGCATCGCGCTGGTATGCCGGCGGCGGCATCTATCGCCACGTCCGGCTGGTCGTCACCGGCGACGTCCATGCCGACACCTGGGGTACGCAGGTCCGCGTGTCCGCCCTCGATGCGGCCATCGCCGACCTGTCGATCGGCAGCGCCGTCGTCAACCAGTCCGCCGCACCGGTCATGGCCCGGCTGGAGGCGGTGATCCGCACCCCGGACGGCCGCGAACTGACGGCCTTCACCAGTGACACGACGACGCTGCCCGCGGGCCGCACGACGGCGCTGGCGGTGACGGGCCGGCTTGCCAACCCCCGCCGCTGGGACATCGGCGATCCCGCGCTCTACAGCGCGCTCGTCCGCGTTCGCGCCGCGGACGGCAACGTGCTGTACGAAGAGCGCGTGCCGTTCGGCGTGCGCGATGCGCGGTTCGTGCCCGCGACCGGATTCTGGCTCAACGGCCGCAACGTCAAGCTGAAGGGGGTCGCGATCCACGCCGATGGCGGGCCGTTCGGCATGGCGGTGCCGCTGGCGGTCTACGAACGGCGGCTGCGCGGCCTGCAACGGCTGGGCGTCAACGCGATCCGGACCGCGCATCATCCCTTCTCGCCCGAATTCCTCGACCTGTGCGACCGGCTCGGGCTGATCGTCATGGACGAGGCGTTCGACATGTGGACGGTGGCGAAGAACCCGCAGGACTATCACCTGTTCTTCACCGACTGGTCGTCGATCGACGCGCGCGATTTCGTGCGGCGCGATCGCAATCATCCCAGTGTCGTAATCTGGTCGATCGGCAACGAGATCCACGACACGCCCTATCCCCTGGTCGCGCAGTCGATCATCGAACGGTTGAAGGCGGTCTTCCATGCCGAGGACCCGACCCGCCCGGTGACGATGGCGTTGTTCCGGCCCAACACGACGCATGATTACGAGAACGGCACCGCTGACCTGCTCGACGTGGTCGGGCAGAATTATCGCGAGACCGAACTGGCCAAGGCGCATGCCGACAAGCCGTCGCGCGCGATCATCGGGACGGAGAACAGCAAGAACCGGGGGAGCTGGATCGTGGTGCGCGACGATCCGGCCTATGCGGGCATGTTCCTGTGGACGGGCGCCGACTATCTGGGCGAGGCGGACCGGATCGGCTGGCCCGCGATCAGCAATCCGTCCGGGCTGGTCGACCGGGTCGACGGCGTCAAGCCGATCGGCTGGGAACGGGCAAGCTGGTGGTCGCAGGCGCCGGTGGTGAAGATCGCGCGGCGGGTGACCCCGGTGATCGACGTCAGCGAGATGCCGACGATGGTCGGCATCGCCGTGCCGCAGCCCAAGGGGCCGGGGGCGCTCGCCGACTGGTCGCCGACGGATCGCGGCCGGCATGACGAGACGGTCGAGGTCTATGCCAATGCCGATACGGTCGAATTGCTGCTGAACGGCCGATCGCTGGGCCGCAAGCCGCGCCATGCCGACGACAGTGCGATCACCTGGACGGTGCCGTTCGTCGCGGGCGAATTGCGGGCAGTGGGCTACCGCGCCGGCCGCAAGGTGGCCGAGGACGTCCTGCGCACGGCCGGGCCGGCACGTGCGATACGGCTGGTGCCTGAGGCGACGCGCGTCGGTTCCGGGTTCGACGATGTCGTCGCGGTCGAGGTGCAGGTGGTGGATGCGCGCGGGGTGGTGGTGCCGGATGCGACGACGCCGATCGCGCTGAGCATCCAGGGGCCGGGTGCACTCGCCGCGTTCGACAACGGCAGCATCACGGATCACACGCCGTTCACCGCCAGCGTCCGGCAGGTCGCGGGCGGTCGCGCCGTCGCCTTCGTCCGCGGCAAGGGGACTGGCCGGTTCACGCTGACGGCCCATGCCGACGGGCTGGCGGATGCGACGATCGCCGCTATCGCACGGCCCTAGGATGTGGCCGATACGACACAATCGCGAAAAATGACGCGTCGGAGTATGTTGATGGCACGCACTTCCCAACATGTGGATTGTCAGGGCAGATAATGGCTTGACCTGACACCGTTGCCGAATAGCGTGTCCCCCAAGCCGAGAAGCCGGACGTCATCCGGCCATGGCAACAGGAGAGGGGACGCAGCATGCTCAATGGTCACTTGCCCAGGATCCGCGCGACGGCATCCATCGCGGCGTTGATCGCCGGTCTGGCCGCGGCGCCGGCCATCGCACAGGCGGGTGGGACCGCGGGTTCGAACCCCAGCCCCGCGCCGCTGCCGCAGCAGCGACAGACGCCGTCCGCCGATTCGACCGCGCTGGAAACCCCCGCCGCGACCACCGCCGCCGACCAGACACCGGCCGTGCAGGGCGATGGCGACGAGATCGTCGTCACCGGCTTTCGCGCCTCGCTCAACAGCGCGCTCAACCAGAAGCGGCTGGAAACCGCGGCGGTCGACAGCATCGTCGCCGAAGACATCGGCAAATTCCCCGATTCCAACCTCGCCGAATCGATGCAGCGCGTGCCGGGTGTGTCGCTGGCACGCGGCGACGGCGGCGAAGGGCGCAACATCTCGGTCCGCGGCCTCGGCGCCGCCTTCACCCGTGTCCGCATCAACGGCATGGAAGGCACGGCGCAGACCGGTTCTTCCGACATCTATGGCGCGCAGAACGCCGGCCGCAGCTTCGACTTCAACGTCTTTCCATCGGAAATCTTCTCGGCCCTGACCGTACGCAAGACGCCGTCCGCCGATCTGGAAGAGGGATCGCTGGGTGCGACGGTCGATCTGCGCGCACCTAAGCCGCTCGACTACAAGCAGGATTTCGTCGTCGCCGCCACGCTGCGCGGCATCTACGGCGAATTGTCGAAAAAGGTGAACCCGCGCGCATCGCTGCTGGTGTCCAAGCAGTTCGGCGATGGCAAGTTCGGCATCCTGGCGTCCGGATCGTACCAGAAGCGCGAAACGCGCGAGGTCGGCTATTCCGCGGTGGACATCCTGTCGGCCAATACCAACGGCCTGACCACCAACGGCGTCAACGCGCCCTTCTGTACGCCGGTCGGCTATGCGCCGATCAGCCCGCCGCTGGGTACCAAGGGCGCGACCGCGACATTGTGCAGCACCGGCAATCCGCGGACCAGCACCGCGGCGGCGTATAATACGGTGATCGGCCTGCGCCGGCCCGACCTGCCCAACGTCCAGGGCAGCGGCGCCTTCCTGCCGCGTCTGCCGCGCTACGTGAATTCCGAACAGACGCAGGAGCGGATCGGCGGATCGGCCACGCTGCAATGGCGGCCCGACGATGCGACGAACATGTGGATCGATGGTCTCTATTCGCGCCTCGATGTCACCCGCCGCGACAATTACATCGCCGCCCTGTCCTTCGGCCGCAGCGTCACCAACAACGGCCAGCCGATGACGTCGGTGCGCGACATCGCGTTCGATTCGTTGGGATCGTTGACCAACGGCACCTTCGATGGCGTCGACGTGCGGTCGGAAGGTCTGGTCGATCACTATGTGTCCAGCTTCGGTCAGGTGAACTGGAACCTGGAGCATGACCTCAGCGACACCCTCCGGGTGACCTTGATGGCGGGCGTCAACAAGTCGATCCTGGACGGCAAGAAGCGCCTGCAGACCTTCATCGACGCGATCGACACCGACAATTTCACGATCGATTTCCGCAATGGCGGCAACACGCCGACGCTGGGCTTCGGCTTCGACGTCGCCGATCCGGCAAACTTCGCCTACGCGCCCGCGCTGTCGGACGGCACCGTATTGGGCGGCTTCAGTTTCCAGGCGCGCCCGCTGAAGCAGACCACCGTCAACCAGACCTACGAAGCCAATTTCGACTGGAAGGCGGCACCCGGCTTCACGGTCCGTGCCGGCGGCCAGTATCGCGAATCCGATTTCCACTCGGACGGCAAGCTGCCCTATCTGTCGCAGACGGTGGTCACCGCGCTGCCGGCCGGTACGACGCTGGCCAGCATCACCCGCCAGATCACCGGCGTGGACAAATTGTTCGGCACCGGCGCGCCCGCCAGCTGGGTCGCGATCGACAGCGAGGCGTGGGAAAAGACGTTCAACTTCGCCGGCGTGCGATATTGCGGTTCGGAATGCGGCGCCGCGGTGTCGCAGATCCGCGAACAGGTGACGAGTGCGTACGCCATGGCGCAGTTCGACACCCAGTCGGCGCTGCCGATTCCGGTGCGCGGCGACTTCGGCGTCCGCTACGTGCGCACCAACCAGCATTCGGTCGGCTTCATCCCGGTCGCCGATGCGACCACGCCGACCGGCCTGCGCGGCCAGCGTGCGGTGGTCGACCGCAGCTACAACGACTGGCTGCCGTCCGCCAACGTGGTGTTCGAATTGCAGCCAGAACTGCTGCTGCGCCTGTCGGGGGCAAAGGTGATGTCGCGCCCCGACCTGCCGTCGCTGGCGCCGAACAGCGGCGTCACCGCGACGACTCGGACCGGCACGCTCAACAATCCGCTGCTCGACCCGATCCGCGCCAATACCGCCGACCTTGGCCTCGAATGGTATTTCAAGCCCGGATCGCTGCTGTCGATCGCCGGTTACTACAAGGATATCGGCACCTACGTGCAGCGCATATCGAGCCAGATCCCGTTCAACCAGCTCGGCCTGCCGAGTGCTTTGCTCGCCAATACCAGCACCGATCCCAGCGAGATCTTCACCGTCAGCCAGCCGCTCAACACGCCGGGGGGCAAGTTGAAGGGGTTCGAGGTCAATGCCCAGGTCCAGCTCGACTTCCTGCCCAGCTTCCTCAGCAATCTCGGCGTCCTGGCGAACTACAACCGGGTGACGTCGAAGATCACCTACATCCTCGCCTCGGTGAACGGCGTACCGACCGTCACGACCACCGCCGACCTCGTCGGCCTGTCGAAGAATTCGGCGAGCGGCACGATCTATTACGAAGACAAGCGCTTCAGCATCCGCGGCACGGCAAGCTATCGCGACCGGTACATCCGCGGCATTCCGGCATCGCCGGGCAGCGACTTGCAGGGCAACCGCCCGAACACGTTCGTCGACGCCTCCGCCTCGTTCAACATCACCGACCAGTTCAAGCTGATCGCCGAGGTGCAGAACATCACCGACGAGCGCAACTCGCTGTACATCGACAGCAAGCGGCAGGACACGCTGTTCGAAACGCGCATCGGGCGCACGTTCACCATCGGCGCGACGGCGCGGTTCTGACGATCGATGCTGACGACCCTGCTTGCCGCCGCCGCCGCCACGACGCTCGCCATCCCGGCGTCGTGGATCGATCCGACCACCGGCCGGCAGATCGTCCGCATCGATGCCACACCGGGCAATTACGCGCTGTATTTCAACTATAATCCGTTCACGCCGCAGGGCGACCTGATGATCTATCTGACGCCCGACGGCATCCGGGTGGTCGACCTCAAGACGTGGAACACGCGACTGGTGCTGCGGGCGAAGGTCGACCGGCTGCTGTTCGCCGGGCCACGCAGCCGCAGCGCCTATTACACCATCCGCGACGTCGCGGTGGACGACGGCGGGCCGTTCCAGGTCTGGCGCGTCGACCTCGACAGCGGGGCGACGCGCAAGATCGCCGACGTGCCGGGCGGGCGGATCGAGGCGATCAACGCCGACGAAACGCTGCTGGCGGGCGAACGCGAGTTGCAGCCGCCGCCGCCCGCCATCGCCGCGCAGGGCCGGCGCGATCCGAAGACCGGCGCGCCGACCTATTCCGGTACCGGGCCGGACGGCAGGCCGCTGTCGTTCGCCGCCGCCAAGGGGCAATGGATGGCGGCGCGGCTGGCCGCGCGGGTACCGATGGAGATGTACAGCGTCGCCATCGCCGATGGCCGGCGACGGACGATCCATCGCGCGACCGACTGGCTGAACCACGTCCAGTTCTCGCCGACCGACCCCAGGCTGCTGATGTTCTGCCATGAAGGGCCGTGGGACAAGGTCGACCGCATCTGGACGATCCGCACCGACGGCACGGGGCTGACCAAGGTGCATACCAGGACAATGGCGGGGGAAATCGCCGGCCATGAATTCTGGAGCAGCGACGGGCGGACGATCTGGTACGACCTGCGTACCCCGGCAAAGGGCGCGGGCTGGCTGTCGAGCTATGACGTGACCACCGGCGCGCGCAGTCGCTATGCGATCGGCGAGGATCAGGGCTCGTATCACTTCACCCAATCCCCCGACCGCAGCGTCTTCGCCGGCGATGGCAGCAATGCGGGCAAGTGGATCAGCCTGTTCGCGGCGAGGCCTACCGCAACGCCGCAACCGGGCCTGATCGCGCCGGGGGTGTTGGAAACGACCCGGCTCGCGAACCTGGCGACGCACGACTACACGCTGGAACCCAACGAGCATTTCACGCCCGACGGCAAGTGGATCGTCTATCGCACCAATATGGAGGGCGCGCCGGCGATCTATGCCGTCGCGACCGGGGCCGCGGCGACCGGACGCTAGGCCAGCACGACGCCCGCCGCGGCGAACCGCACCTCCGTCTCGTCGACGGTGGTGCGGCCATCCGCCAGCGGCATCGCGATGGCGCGGGTGAGGTCGCGCAGCACGACCGCCTCGAACCCGTGCTCCACCGCATCCAGCGCCGACCAGCCGACGCAGAAATCGTAGGCGAGGCCGACCAGCACGCAGCGCGTCACGCCGATGTCGCGCAGATATCCGGCAAGACCCGTCGGCGTGACGCGGTCGTTTTCGCGAAAGGCGGAATAGCTGTCGATCGTCGGATTGTGACCCTTGCGCAGGATCAGGCCAGCGCTCGTCACGGCGGCGGCGACGGCGGGGTGGAAGGCGGCGCCGTGACTGCCCTGCACGCAATGGTCGGGCCACAGCACCTGCTCGCCATAGGGCATGACGACGGTCGTGAACGGGGTGGCGCCGGGATGGCTGCTGGCGAACGAGCTGTGGCCGGCGGGGTGCCAGTCCTGCGTCACGATGACATGCGCGAACGTGGCGGCGAGGTCGGCGATGGCGGGCATGATCGCATCCGCGTCCGCGACCGCCAGCGCGCCATTGGCGCAGAAGTCGTTCTGGGGGTCGATGACGATCAGCGCATCGTTGCGGTGGGGCGAAAACGGCATGGCCGCTTATCGCGCCGGATGCGATGCGGCGAAAGCCCCGGTCGCGTGGTGCGACCGGGGCTGCCGTTCAGCGGGGTGCCGTTGCGGTCGGCGCGGCGACCGGCGCGGGGGCGTTGGCGGCCACCGGCGGCGGCGGCGTACCGCGGCCATCGGCGGGCGGCGGCGGCGCGGCGTTCGGGCCGGCACCCGGCGGGGGCGGCGGCGGGCCGTCACCGCGAGGGCCGCCGGGGCCATCCCTGCCCGGGCCACCCGGGCCACCCGGACCACCCGGACCGCCGGGGCCGTGCGGACCGTGCGCCGGACCGACTTCGCGGACCTGCCCGGCGGGATCGACCAGGAAGCGCGCGCGCAACTGGCCTTCGTCATAGCGGCCCTGCACCATCACCGGGCTACCCTTGGTCACGCTGCCGGTACCGTTGCGGCCCGCATCGATCATCGCGCGGCCGCTGCCGTCCTGCACCACGAACCGGTCGCCGAACACTTCCGCGACGCGCCCCTTCACGGTGACGATGCCGTTGCTGCTGCCCAGCCTGGCGATCGGGGTGGCGATGGTGGGGGCCATCTCGATCGAGGGGCGGGTGAGCGCCACCGCGCCTGCGCCGCCGGCCGCGCCGACCGCGATCAGGGCTGCTGCGCCGAGGCCAAGGCGTTGGCGGCGTCCGATTGTCATTCTTGCCATCGAGTCTCTCTAGTTGGTGTGTCGATGACGCCGTTCTAGGACGATGCGTCCGACCCCCGCTGAACCGCACGGTTCAGTTTCGGTTTAGCGACGAGGGATACCGCCTGCCGATGCGCATCTTGCTAGTGGAAGACGACAATGACCTCGGCCCCGCGATCGCGCGCGGGCTGCGGGCGGAGCATTTCGCGGTCGACCTGATCGCCGACGGCATCGATGCCGCGCATCTGGGTGAGACGGAGGCGTATGACGCCGCGGTGCTCGACCTGGGGTTGGCGGGCAAGGACGGAATCACCGTGCTGAAGGAATGGCGCGCCGCCGGCCGCACGCTGCCGGTGCTGATCCTGACCGCGCGCGACGGCTGGTCGGACAAGGTTTCTGGATTCAAGGCGGGAGCGGACGATTACCTCGTCAAACCGTTCCGGCTCGAGGAACTGGTGATGCGCCTGCGCGCATTGGTGCGCCGCGCCGCGGGGCATGCGCAGCCCGTGCTCGCCTGCGGGCGGCTGTCGTTCGACACCCAGATCGGCCATTTCGAACTCGACGGCCTGCCGCTCAAGCTGACCGCGTTCGAATGGCGGGTGCTGTCGGCACTGATGCTGCGACGCGAGGCGGTGATCGAGCGGCTCGACCTGCTCGAGCGCGTCTACGAAGGCGATGCCGATGTCGATTCGAACAGCCTGGAGGTGATCGTCGGGCGCCTGCGCCGCAAGATCGGGGCGGAGATGATCGAGACGGTGCGCGGTCGCGGCTATCGGCTGACCTGCCTATGAAGCTGCGATCCATCCAGGGCCGCATGCTGTTGCTGTCCGCGATCGCGATCCTCGCCGCGCTGGGGATCGCTGGCTGGGCGATCGGCGGCGTGCTGGAACGGGTGGTGACCGAGGGCATCGACCGCCGGCTGGATGCGGAGATCGCGCTGCTGGCAAGCGTGGTGGACCGCGACGGACGCGTCGACCGGGCGGCGCTGGCGCAGCGCGCCGGCGCGCTGGAGGCGGGGCGCGGCTGGCGCTGGCGGATCGAGACGCCGCAGGGGGCGATCGGCTCCGCGGACCGGCCGCTGATGCACGCGGGGCCGCATCCCCCCGGTCCCGTCCCGAACCCCGGTGCCGGTCCCGGTCCAGATCCGGATGCACGTCCCGGCCCGGATGCGGAGCGGGAGCGGGGACCTGAGGCGATCGACGGCGAGGATGCCGGCGGCCACGCTATCCACGCCCGCCGCCTGACGATGGGGGCGGTGACGCTGTTCGCCGCGGCCCCGCGCGCGGTGATCGCGCGGCCGTTGCGCGATGCGCTGGTGCCGCTGCTGGCGGCGCTGGCGATCCTCGCGGTCTTGTTGGCGGCGGCGACCTGGGTGCAATTGCGGCTGGGGTTGCGGCCGCTCGGGCGGATGCGGGCACAGGTCGCGGCGATCCGCGCCGGCAAGGCGTCGCGGCTGGACGAAGACCAGCCGGTCGAACTGCGTGGCCTCGCCACCGAACTGAACGCGCTGGCTGCGGACCGAGAGGCGGCGCTGGCGACCGCACGCCAGTCCGCCGCGAACCTCGCGCATGCGCTCAAGACGCCGGTCGCGACGCTGGCATTGGGCGTGCGCGACGATCCGGCGAAGGCGGCGCAGGTCGCACGCATCGATGCGACGATCCGCCACCACCTGTCGCGCGCGCGTGCCGGCATGGTCGATGCCCGCGCCAGCACGCCGGTCGCGCCCGCCATCGCCGATCTGGTGCAGGCGATCGGGCGGCTGCATGCGGGGCGGGGGCTGTCGATCGCGACCGATAGCGCGGACGTCACCGCCGCGATCGACCCCCAGGATTTCGACGAACTGCTCGGCAACCTGCTCGACAATGCCGCACGCTATGCGGGCAGCCGCATATGGGTCGGCGCACACAGTCAGGCGGACGCGCGGTGGCTGGACCTGATCGTCGCCGACGACGGCCCCGGCATCCCCGTTGCCGAGCGGGAGCGGGTGACGCAGCCCGGCGTGCGCCTCGACGAACGCGGCGAGGGGCATGGCTTCGGCCTCGCCATCGTGCGCGAGCTCGCCGAGCTGCACGGTGGGCGGCTGACGCTATCCGAGCGGCCGGGCGGCGGACTGGAGGCACGGGTCGCCCTGCCGGCACGGCACTAAACCGCCGCCGGGGCGTACCGCATGGCGAACGTCGCATCTCGAAAGGCCGCCATGACCAGCCCCGCCCTCTTCCAACCCATCACCGTCGGATCGCTCGCGATGCGCAATCGCATCGTGATCGCGCCGATGTGCCAATATTCCGCCGAAAACGGCTGCATGACCGACTGGCATCTGATCCACCTCGGCCATCTCGCCTTGTCGGGGGCGGGGCTGCTGACGATCGAGGCGAGCGCCGTCGTCCCGGAGGGGCGGATCACCCACGCCGATGTCGGCCTATACGACGATGCGACCGAGGCGGCGATGGCGCGGGTGCTGGAATCGGTACGACGCCATTCGGACATGCCGATCGCGATCCAGCTGGCCCATGCCGGGCGCAAGGCGTCGACCGACCTGCCGTGGAAGGGCGGCAAGCAGATCGCGCCGGACCATGCCGATGGCTGGCAGACAGTCGCACCATCGCCGCTGCCGTTCGCCGATGGAGAGCATGCGCCGACCGCGCTGTCGCTCGACGATCTGAAACGCCTGTGCGACGCCTTCGCCGCGGCGGCGCGACGGGCTGCGCGGCTGGGCATCGATGCGGTGCAATTGCACGGTGCGCACGGCTATCTGCTCCATCAGTTCCTGTCGCCGCTCTCCAACCGGCGCGACGACGATTACGGCGGCAGCCTGGACAACCGCATGCGCTTTCCGCTGGAGGTATTCGATGCGGTCCGCGCCGCCTTCCCGGCGGACCGGCCGGTGACGATGCGCGTATCGGGCAGCGACTGGGTCGATGGCGGTTGGGATGCGGAGCAGACCGTCGCGTTCGCGCGGGCGCTGGAGGCGCGCGGCTGTGCGGCGATCCACGTATCCAGCGGCGGGCTGGACCCGCGGCAGGCGATCCCGGTCGGGCCGAGCTATCAGGTACCGCTGGCCCGTGCGGTGAAGCAGGGGTGCGGGCTGCCGGTGGTCGCGGTCGGCCTCATCACCGATTACGAGCAGGCGGAGGCGATCGTCGGCACCGATGATGCGGACATGATCGCGCTCGCTCGCACCATCCTCTACGATCCGCGCTGGCCATGGCATGCAGCGGCGCATCTGGGCGCGCACGTGAAGGCGCCCGATCAATATCTCCGGTCGCAGCCCCGCCAGTATCGCGACCTGTTCGACGTCGACCGGCAATTGTCTGACTAGACGCAGGCCGCCGGGCAGTGGATGAAGCGCGCAGGCCAGAAGAGGATGCTGCGATGACCGACCATGATGTGCGCACCGTGCTGCCGGTGCAGGCGATGCTGGGCGAGGGGCCGGTATGGATCGGTCGCGATAGCGCCCTGTGGTTCGTCGACATCAAGGGTCATCATGTCCATCGCTTCGACCCGGCGACGGGCGCGGCGCGGCGCTGGGACGCACCCGATCAGGTCGGCTGGGTGTTGCCGACGGCGGCCGGCGGCCTGATCGCGGGCCTGCGCAGCGGCGTGCATCGCTTCGATCCGGTGGACGGCAGCTTCGTGTTGCTGGCGCAGCCCGACGGGCATCCGGCGCACAACCGTCTGAACGATGCCGCCACCGATGGCGCTGGACGGCTCTGGTTCGGGACGATGGACGATGACGAGCGCGCGGCGAGCGGCCGGCTGTTCCGCTTCGATGGCGCGGGTGTCGCGGACAGCGGCCTGCCGCCGGTGTGCATCACCAACGGCCCCGCGATCCACGCGCCGACCGGCACGCTGTATCACACCGACACGGTCGGCAAGACGGTGTGGCGCGCGACGATCCGCGACGACGGTACCCTCGGTGCGCCCGCGCCATTCGTGACGATCGAGGACGGCGCCGGGCATCCCGACGGTTCGGTGGTGGATGCGGAGGGCTGCGTGTGGGTCGCGCTGTGGGGCGGTTGGGGCGTGCGCCGTTACGATCCCGCCGGCGTGCTGATGGGGACGGTGTCGCTGCCGGCGTCCAACATCACCAAGATCGCGTTCGGCGGCCCCGATCTGCGGACCGCCTATGCGACCAGCGCGCGCAAGGGACTGGATGCCGCCGCCCTTGCCGAGCAGCCGGAGGCGGGCAATCTGTTCGCGTTCGATCCGGGCGTGGCCGGGATCGCCGTGACACCGGTCGCGATGTAGGGTGTATCGACATTCAGCCCTCTACCTCCCCGGCGGAGGCCGGGGCCCAGCTGGAACAGGCTGGTAATGAGGCGCATTCCACCGTTACAGCGGCTTTCCCAACTGGGCCCCGGCCTTCGCCGGGGAAGCAAGCTGGTCCAAATGCCGCCCTTGCTGTTGAACGTCGATCCGACTTGGCATTGCAGCGAAGTCAGGCGGGAGGCGGAGGCCTTTCGGCACTTGTAGCGGATGCGTTGGTATAGCGAGCCGCGTGCAGGCCCCTTCACCACCTGCATGACGAAGGGGCCTGCCTGAACCGGCACGCGACATTTGCGGCCGCGCACCTATGCGCGGATCGAGGTCGTCGCGCTTGCGTACGGACCCCGGCTTACCGCGAACCGCCCTCACGCACCCCGTCGATCCGCCGGGCGACGCCCCACGCGTTGTCGTCCCGCAATCCTGCCGGTAGCAGGCCGGGCGCAAGATTCTGGAAGCACACCGGTCGCAGGAAGCGCGCGATGGCGAGCGTCCCGACCGAGGTTGTGCGGCCATCGCTGGTCGCCGGGAACGGCCCGCCATGGACCATCGCCGGTGCGACTTCGACCCCCGTCGGCCAGCCGTTCGCCAAGATGCGGCCGACACGGCGGGCGATCACCGGCACCAGCGCGGCGGCGTCCCGCTCGTCGGCGGGGTCCATCTGCAGCGTGGCGGTCAGCTGGCCTTCCAGTCCGGCGATCACCGCGGCGATCTCCGCCATGTCGCTGCAGCGGACCACGACGGAGGACGACCCGAACACCTCGTGGCTCAGCGCCGTATCGGCCAGGAATGCCTGCGCATCGGTTTCGAACACCGCGCCGACCGCCTGGTTGACGCCTTCGCCCACCTTGCCGCGCGCGACGGTGCGGACCGCGTCATGGCCGGCGAGGGCGTCGACGCCCTTTTCGAAGCTCGCATGGATGCCCGGCGACAGCATCGTCGCCGGTGCGGCGTCGGCCATCGCCGTGGCGGCCGCGGCGACGAAGGTGTCGAGGTCGGGGCCGTCGATCGCCAGCACCAGGCCGGGATTGGTGCAGAACTGCCCGGCGCCCATCGTCAGCGATGCGACGAATTCCTTCCCCAGCGCCTCGCCCCGCGCCGCGAGCGCCGCCGGAAACAGGACGACCGGGTTGATGCTCGACATTTCGGCATAGACCGGGATCGGTTCGGGGCGTTCCGATGCGATGCGCACCAGCGCCAGACCGCCGGCACGCGACCCGGTGAAACCGACCGCCTGAATGCGCGGATCGGCGACCAATGCGCCGCCCAGTGCGTTGGTTTCGCCGGGCAAATAGGCGAACACGCCGGCGGGCAGGCCGGCATCGGCCACCGCCTGCTGGATCGCACGGGCGACCATTTCACCGGTGCCGGGATGTGCGGGATGGCCCTTCACCACCACCGGGCAGCCGGCGGCAAGGGCCGATGCGGTGTCGCCGCCGGCGACCGAGAAGGCGAGCGGGAAGTTGGACGCACCGAATACGGCGACCGGACCGATCGCAAGATTGATGCGGCGCAGGTCGGGGCGGGGCAGCGGCGCCCGGTCGGGCATCGCCGGATCGATGGTCGCATCGAGGAAGTCGCCCTGGCGGACCACGCCGGCAAACAGCTTCAGCTGTCCGACGGTACGGCCGCGCTCGCCCTCCAGCCGCGCGCGCGGCAGGCCGCTCTCGCTCATCGCGCGGACGATCAGGTCGTCGCCGATCGCGAGGATGTTCTCGGCGATCGCCTCCAGGAATGCGGCGCGCGCCGCGAGGTCGGTGGCGGCATAGGTGGGGAATGCGGCCTCGGCGAGGGCGCATGCCTCCGCGACCGCATCGATGCCGGCAGAGGAGAAGTCGGGCGACAGCGTGTCGCCGCTCGCCGGATTCACCGCGGTGAACCGGTCGGATGCCTGGCGTGCTTCGCCGCCGATCAGCAGGGCGCCGTCGATCATGGGAGTACCTCTCGTGGATTATGTCTGACTTATTGTAGGGCCTATCGGCGTCGCCGACAACCGCCCCCGCAATGGCGGGTGGGTCCAGGTCCTCGCGCGTCGACCCGGTGTCAATCCGCGGATGTCGCGGCATCCCCGTCGATCGCGTGCGGATCGAGGTCCCACACCGCCGCCACCTTTTCCACCGCCTTGCGTGCGATGCCATCCAGCGCCTCGGGGCAATAGACCTGCACGTCCCAGTTGTGGCCCGATAGGCCCTGTTGCAGCAACCCCTCGTCGGGTTCCGCCAGCGTGGGGAGGAGGAAATCGATCTTCGCGCCCTCGCTGTCCCGCGAAAGATGGAGGGCGGCCTGGTTCAGCTCGTCGCGAAGCGCCGCGGCGCCAAGGGTGGGGCGGCTCATTGGCGGGTGCACACGACGGACATGGCGTTTCCTTCCCTGTTCTTGGCCAAGCGCCGCAGCGTCCGGATCGTTCCCGATTCGGTATCATCGTTGCGGTGTCCGCGAAAACCGGCATGGAGGGCGCATGCGTCCTTCCGTCATCGCCGTCCTTCCGCTGGCCAGCCTTGCCCTTGCCGGGCCTGCCTCGGCGCAAAGCACCGGTCCCGACATCGTCGTCACCGGGCGCGGCTTGCCCGCATCGCCGGGCGAGCGCGCGTTCGATATCGTCACCATCGATCGCGACCGGTTGCAGGCGAAGGCCAGCCAGCGGCTGGAAAGCGTATTGGCCGACGTCGCCGGTTTGCAGCAGTTCCGCCGCTCCGACAGCCGCACCGCCAACCCGACCAGCCAGGGCATCACCTTGCGCGGCATCGGTGGCAACGCGTCCAGCCGTGCGCTGCTGATCCTCGATGGCGTGCCGCAGGCCGACCCGTTCGGCGGCTGGGTCGCCTTTCCCGCCTATGCCACCGGGCGGCTGGGGCAGGTGCGGGTGACGCGCGGCGGCGGCAGCGGCTATTTCGGACCGGGCGCGCTGGCGGGGACGATCCAGCTCGACAGCGCGACGCCGGACCAATTGTCCCCCCTTGAGGCGAGCGCCTTCTATGGCAGCCGCCAGGCGGTGGAGGCGCAAGGGTCGGCGGCGCTGGTGCGCGGCGGCGGCTTCGCCACGCTGTCGGCGGCCTATGCGCGCGGCGACGGCTTCGTGCCGACCGTCGCCGCCAGCCGTGGCCCGGTGGACCGGGCAGCGCCCTATGAGCAGGCGTCGGGCGCACTGCGCACGGTGGTGACGATCGCGCCCTCGACCGAAGTGCAGGCCAATGTCAGCGCCTTCACCGACCGGCGCGAACGCGGCACGGCATTCACCGCTAACCGGTCGCAGGGCGCGGACGCCAGCGTGCGGCTGGTCGGGCGCGGACGCTGGGGCTGGTCGGCGCTCGCCTACCTCCAGACGCGGGCGTTCGCCTCGGGCTTCGCCAGCGTCAATGCCGCGCGCACGACGGTCAGCCAGTCGCTCGACCAGTATAATACCCCTGCCACCGGCCTCGGCGCGCGGCTGGAGGTGCAGCCGCCGGTCGGCGACGCGGTCGACCTCCGGCTGGGCGCCGACATTCGTGACGTATCGGGCAAGACGCAGGAGCTGTTCACCTTCGTCAACGCCGCACCGACGCGGCGCCGCGAAGCGGGCGGCTCGACCCGGACCAACGGGATATTCGTCGACGGCAGCGTCGCTTCGGGTGCGCTGACGCTGACCGGCGCCGCGCGCGTCGACTGGTGGAGCATCGACGGCGGCTATCTCAGCGAACGGCCGGTCGCCGGGGGTGCGGCGCTGACCGACAACCGCTTCGCGAATCGCGACGGCAGCGAATTCACCGGTCGGGTCGGTGCGGCGTGGCGGCCGGTCGATGCGGTGACGCTGCGCGGCGCGGCCTATCGCGGCTGGCGGCTGCCGACGCTCAACGAACTGTACCGCCCCTTCCGCGTCGGAAACGACATCACCGCCGCCAACGCCGCCCTCGCCCCCGAACGGCTGACCGGCATCGAGGGCGGCGTCACGCTGACGCCGTTCGCGGGCGCCAGCCTGGCGGCGACGGTGTTCCGCAACCAGCTCGACGATGCGATCGCCAACGTCACGCTGTCGTCGACCGCGACCAGCGCATCCCGGGTGCGGCGCAACCTGGATGCGATCCGCTCGACCGGGCTCGAGGTCGATGCGCGTTATGCCCTGGGCGCGTTCGACATGCTGGCATCGTGGAGCCACATCGACGCGCGGGTCCGATCATCGGGCGCGGCGGCGGCGCTCGACGGACTTCGCCCCGCGCAAACACCGCGCGATGCGGTGTCGGGGACCATCGGCTGGCGACAGCGCGGCGTCGCGCTGTCGGCGACCGTGCGCCATGTCGCAAGCCAGTTCGACGACGACCAGAACAGCCGCAGCCTGGCCCCGGCGACGACGCTGGACGGATTTGCTGCGCTACCGGTGACGCGAGGCATCGCGATCGAGGCAAGGGCGGAAAACGTTTTCGACGCGCGGGTCGAGGCGGGGATCAGCGGCGCGAACATCGTCGAACGCGCGACGCCGCGTACGCTGTGGATCGGCGTTCGCGCGAAGATCGGATGAGCGATCCGCTGCCGGTCGGTTGGCGGGCGAAGGGGATCCGGTCAAGCGGACGGAGTGCCGCGCCGGCAACCCATGGGGCCGGCGACTGGTGGGATCGCCGTGGCGCGGCCTGACGCGGCTTGGGTCAGGCGCGCGAACCCGCCCACCGGGCACCCCGGACTGGCTGCTCGCCGACGAACCCTTGGCCAGCCTCGACCCGGCGCATCAGGTCGATATCCTCGATCGGCTGCGCGGCGTCGCGCAGGAGGGCAGGGGGGTGGCGCTCGTCCTCCACGATCTGGCGCAGGCGGCGCGGATCGCCGACGACGTGCTGCTGCTGCGGCAGGGTCGCATCGTCGCGGACGGGCCGACCGCCGCGGTGCTGACGCCGGAACGCATCGCCGACGTGTTCGACGTGCGGGTCGCGATGCTGCCCGACAGCGCGATGATGGTACCGATCGGTCGCATCCTGCGCTGAACCGGTCGGCAACCGGCGCGCTCGGCCATCGACGTGGGCGGGCGGCGCCTTTATGCGATGGCCGGTGACCGCTCCCCATCGCCTTCGCCTCGACGCTGCCGCCCTCATCCACAACTGGCAGGCGCTGGACCGCCTGAGCGGTACGGCGGCGTGCGGCGCGGCGATCAAGGCGGACGGTTACGGCCTGGGCGCGGCAGGCGTCGCGGCGCGTCTGGCCGACGCGGGCTGTCGCGATTTCTTCGTCGCGACCTGGGACGAAGCCGAGCGGGTCGCCGCGTTGCGGCTGCCCTTGTCCGTGCTGCACGGCGTGCGGGCGGAGGACATGCCGATCGCACTGAGCGGCATCGCGCGCCCGGTGCTGAACAGCGACGTGCAGGTCGCGCGCTGGCGGTCCGCGAGCGGCGGGGCGTGCGACGTGATGGTCGACACCGGCATGAACCGGCTGGGCGTGTCCGCCGATGCGGTGCGGGACGGCCTGCTCGACGGCCTGACGATCGACACGCTGATGAGCCATCTCGCTTGCGCCGACGAGGATCGTGCGATGAACGCCGCGCAGCGGACTGCGTTCGCCGCATTGCGCGGGGTGACGGGCGCGCGGCGGATGAGCCTCGCCAATTCCGCCGGCATTGCGCTGGGGACGGATTATGCGTTCGACCTGACGCGGCCGGGGCTGGCGCTGTACGGCGGTGTCCCGCGCGGCGAGCTGGCCGACGCCTTGCGACAGGTGGCGATGCCGGAGGCGCAGGTGCTGCAGCGACGTACCGTCGCCGCTGGCGATACCGTCGGATACAACGCGACCTGGACTGCGACGCAGCCGACGGAGGTCGCGATCATCAATGTTGGTTACGCCGATGGCTACCTCCGCGCTTTCTCCGACCGCGGCACTGCCGACTGCGGTCGCCTGTCGGTGATCGGCCGCGTTTCGATGGACTTGGTTGCGCTCGACGTCGGTGCGGCCCCGGATCTTGCAGAGGGCGATTGGGTCCCATTAGACTTCGCCCTGCCGGATGTCGCCGCACGTAGCGGCCTGTCGCAATATGAGCTACTGACGGGGCTGGGGCGGCGTTACGAGCGGCTGTGGGCGTAATACCGCGCGCGGCTGTTGCCGGATGAAATTTTACGCGGCCACAGGTTTCGCCAGCACAACAGGATACGGGACTGGCGCGTTTCGCTAATTGCGGCGTCGTCCCGGTGCGAACGATATAGTGATCTCACCCGAAGTGTGATGCCGACAGCGGCGCACAGCGGCAATCCGGCACAAAAAAAGGGGCGAGATTTTTCTCGCCCCTTTAGATGCAGTGCGCCGTATTAGAACCGGGCGCGGAAGCCAGCGTGATAGGCGCGGCCGGTAAACCGGAAGATCGCCGTACCAACGCCATTCGCCAGCGTACCGAACGGCGGGAGCTGGTTGAACACGTTGTCGACACCCGCGTACAACTGGAAGGCGTCCTTCTTTCCGTTATTCTCGATATTCCACGTCATCTGAAGATCCGAATACGTGATCACCGGATACTTGATGGGGGACGATGCATCGATATTCGCCGGTGGCAAGCCATTCACCGAATTGAAGTTGTTGTACGCGGTCACGTACTGCGTCCCAATCAGGTGGAGGCGATACCCGAGGATAACCGGCCCGATACCGAGATCCGTGTCCCACTGGAATTCGTCCTTCGGGAAACCGATGTTCTCGAGATTATGCGTTTCGAAATCAGGATTGGTCGGATCTTGATAGTCGCTGTTCTTAAGGGTGTGAACGTAAATCATGTTCGTGTTGAACTTCACGTTCTCTGAAATGTCCTTGCGATACGAGACGTTGAAGTCGATGCCCTTGCGCTCGCGCTTCGCAAAGTTGAGCGGCGCTTGGATCAGCGAATTGGCAAGGACCTGTCCCGGAAGTTCGCCGGCGGGACCCGTGCCGGTGCCAAGGTAGCGCGAGAACGAGGAGCAGAAGACGTTGTTCAGACTTGCCGAGTCGTAACACTGGTTAACGATCGTCTGCGCGGCGACCGACGTGATGATGCCCTTCACCCGGATGTTATAGTAATCCACCGTCACCGACAGACCCGGAATGAAGCTCGGCTGGATCACGCCACCGAACGTCCAGGAATCCGATTTTTCAGGCGCCAGGTTCGGGTTGCTGCCGCTCACGATCGGGAGGGCGACGCCATTTACCAGATTATTCCGCTGTGCCGCCGTCAGCTGGGCCGTGCAATTGGTGTTACGGTTGGCGCTCGCGCCGATGTTGTTCGCCTGGCAGGGATCCTGGAAGTTGTTGGCGAAGTTCGGGACCAGCGGGAAGCCGGTTTCCGAAACGTTGGGCGCACGAACTGCACGACCGTAATTGGCCCGGAAGCGGACGTCTCTGATCGGCGACCACTGTGCACCGCCGTTGTAGGTCCAGGTCGAACCGATGCCCTTGCCGTAATCCGAGTAACGGCCGGCTCCGGTAAGGGTCAGTTCCTTGAAGAACGGCAGATCCTTGAGGAGCGGCACCTGGACCTCGCCGAAGCCTTCCTTCACCTTGAAGGCAGGCGGATCGAACAGGGGGATCGACACACCGTTGGTGTAGCCATCGGTCACGAACGGATCCTGCCTGTAATAGGCCTTCTCACGACGATATTCACCGCCGAGCGAGAAGCGGATCGGGCCACCCGGCAGCTCGAACAGCTGGCTCGTGTCACCGCCGACGAATGCCTGGATGTCGAGCTGCGTCAGCTTTGCCTTCGCGTCGAAGGCACGAGAGAAGTAATTGACGGCTGCGGTGTTATCCGAACCCCCGAACGGGTTGTACGGCCGACAGGCCGCGATATCCGCCGCCAGACGCGCCGCGTTGACCGCCGTGTCGCCGGAATTTGCACGCTGGATGGCGATTGCCGAGGCCGGATCGTATTGCGACCGACACTGAATCTGGCCCGTCACCGGATTACGGCCGGCATCCATCGCAAGCGAGAAGCGCTGGCGATCGATAAAGCCGTTGGTGTTGGTCGTCTGGTTGAACTCGCCGTAGTTGCCCGAGAGTTCATACGACCAGTCGCCATTAAACGTGCCACGAAGGCCGCCGACGATACGATAGGTTTCGCGGGTGAACTTCTCGTCACGCAGGCCAACGTCCAGCAGATTGCGTGCAAGCTGGAAACGATACGAGCCATCGGCGATTGCCGCGCGGTTGGCGGCGGTCAGGTTGCCGCCTGCCGGGCACGACGCGGTGAGGCTGGTGTTGCAACCCGACGCGAGGATCAGGTTCGCCAGCGTGGTACGGTCTGCCGCAGCCAGGAACGGGTTGTCGATACGCGGCCGCTCGCGCGCGTCGCCGATGTTGCCCGTGTTGCCCGAACCGGTCTGAATGAAAGACGGGCCGGCATTGTTGCCGACTGCCCGTACCCGGTCGTACTTCGCCTCGAGGAACACCTCCAACGCCGGCGCGAACTCGTAATGCGACAGCACGTTGAAATTGGCACGCTCGAGGAACGGCAGGATCGAGACCGTTTGGCCTTCGCGGCCAGTCGCACCGTTGCCTCCCAGGATGCCACCCGTCGGGCCGGAGCCGTAGCGCGTCCCGGTCTGCGGCGTCAGGCGACCGTCCTGGGTGAAGATGTAGGTGCAATTGTACGGCGTGCCGTTGGTGTTCGGCCCCCGGCGGTGGCCAGCGTGCCGGTGCCGCATGCCGCGATCCCGGGCTGCTGCTGGATCGGGATCAGGCCGTACGGATTATTGGTGGCGCTGTGGATATTCCGCAGGAATATCGCGTCCGGAAACCCGTCGCTGCCGCTGGTCAGCCCGCCAGGATCGGTATCAACCGTGGCGATGGCGTTTACCGTTCGGAAGTACGGAACATCAGACGCGAATACGCGCTCCTGATGCGTGAACTGGCCGCTGACGGTGATGTTGCCGCGGCCATCCGCGAAATTTTTGCCGGCAAGGACGGAAATCAGCTGGTTGCCACCAAAGCCAGGTTCATTGATGCCGGTCGAGCCACGGAGCTCCAATCCGTTGTAATCGCGCTTCAGAATGAAGTTCACGACGCCGGCAATGGCATCCGAACCGTACACCGCGGAGTTGCCGCCGGTCACGATGTCGATGCGATCGATGAGGTTGTTCGGAATGGAGTTGACGTCGGGCGACACTGCGTTGTTCAGGATGTCAGCGGCGACGTGGCGACGGCCGTTGACCAGGACCAGCGTACGTGAGGTGCCCAGACCGCGAAGATCGAGCAGGTTCAGACCGCCGATGCCGATGCCCGAGCCGGGGTTCTGCTGTGAGAAGGTGCTGGCGAGCTGCGGCAGGTCGTTCAGCACCGAACCAACGTTGGTTTGGCCTTGCGCCAACAGGCTATCGCCGCTGACCGACGTGATCGGAACGTCCGAGACGAGATTCGGGCTGCGAATGCGCGAACCGGTGATGACGATGTCTTCATTGGGGCGCGCCGAGTCGTCACTGTTCGTACCGGTGCTCGACGTACCGGCCGGCGCCTCTTGCGGCACGCATTCAGTCGTCACGGTATCAGAGCACGGAGGGAGCGTCGTCGTCTGCGCAGACGCGATCGGGGCCAACAGCATCCCGCCCGCGAGCGCGCTCGCGGATAGCAACCAATTCTTCATTTTAATCCCCTGTTTCAGGCTTTTCGCCTTTGTCAGGGGACTAACGTGTCCCAACTCAATTCATTGAAACAAGTGGATTTAATATCCACAATGGACATAGCTCGATATTCATCGGAACTGTCGCCAAAATGACACGAATCTGTCGGGTTTCGTGTCGCTTCGTTTCCAAACCGCTTAAAATGCGTCAGTCACGTTCCACGCACATCGCGATGCCCATGCCGCCGCCGATGCACAGCGTCGCCAGTCCCTTCTTCGCATCGCGCTTTTGCATCTCGTATATAAGCGTGGTCAGCACGCGTGCGCCGCTGGCGCCGATCGGGTGGCCGATGGCGATCGCGCCGCCGTTGACGTTGACCTTGTCGGCGTCCCAGCCGAGTTCCTTGCCGACCGACAGCGCCTGCGCCGCGAACGCTTCGTTGGCCTCGATCAGGTCGAGGTCGGCGATCGTCCAGCCGGCCTTTTCCAGTGCCTTGCGGCTGGCGGGGACGGGGCCGATGCCCATGATCGACGGGTCGACGCCGGCGCTCGCCCAACTCTTGATCGTCGCAAGCACGGGGGTGCCGCGCTTGTCGGCCTCCTCGCGGCTCATCAGGACCAGCGCGGCGGCGCCGTCGTTGAGGCCGCTGGCATTGGCCGCGGTGACGGTACCGTCCTTCTTGAACGCGGGGCGCACGCCGCTGACGCTGTCCAGCGTCGCACCGGCGCGAATATATTCGTCGTCGGCGACCACGGTGTCGCCCTTGCGACCCTTGATCGTCACCGGCGCGATCTCGTCCTTGAACCGGCCGCTGCCGCGTGCCGCCTCGGCCTTGTTCTGGCTGCCTACGGAAAATGCGTCCTGGTCGACGCGCGTCACCTGATATTGTTCGGCCAGATTCTCGGCGGTGATCCCCATGTGATAGCCGTTGAAGACGTCGGTCAGGCCGTCGCTGACCATCGTGTCGACCAGGCTGACGGCGCCCATCTTGGTCCCGCCGCGCATCGTCTGGGCGTGCGCGGACAGCGACATGCTCTCCTGCCCGCCGGCGACGACGATCGTGGCGTCACCGGTCTGGATCGCCTGGCATGCCAGCGCGACGGCGCGCAGGCCCGATCCGCAGACCTGGTTGACGCCCCACGCCGGAACCTCCTTGGGGATGCCCGCCGCCATCGATGCCTGTCGGGCCGGGTTCTGCCCCTGTGCGGCGGTGAGCACCTGCCCCAGGATCACTTCGGATACGTCGGCGCCGTCGACGCCGGCCTGCGCCAGCGCCGCCTCGATCGCGACGCGGCCGAGCTCGTGCGCGGGGGTGGCGGCAAACGCGCCCAGGAAACTTCCCACCGGGGTGCGCTTGGCGGCGGTAACGACGATCTCGGTCATGATGGCCCTACTCCTTTGTCCCGCCTCTACCCGGTGGCAGGGTTGCGATCCAGTGGGCGAGCGGTTCCCACAACATCGCGCGGGCACGACCGCCGACGATCATGCCGACATGGCCGAGCGCCAGGTCGCGGCGATCGGGCAGGCCCGCCGCGGTCGCTGCGGGAACGATGCGATCGGTCGCGGACACGAACTCGACCGCCGGGCAGGCGAGCCGATCGGGACCGGCGGCGCGGCTGCGGATCGTCCAGCCGCCGGTGCCGGGCAGATCGTGCGCGATGAAGCGTTCGAACAGGTCGCGCGCGCCGGCCAGCGGCAGCGGCTCGCCCGCGTTCGCCCAATCCTCGAGCTGCACGAACGATCGGGCCTGTTCGCCCGCGGGGTCGAACCGCCCGAACGCTTCGTACTTGCTCACCGTGCGGGCAGGGTCGAGTCGCCAGAAACCGGCCTGCAATACCTCCATCGGCAGCACGCCGAGCGTCTCGCAGGTCGGCCTGGCGGCGGCCCACATGTCGAGCATCACTGGCGCCGCGCTGCCATAGCCGGCGAAGCGCCACGGCGCGGCGATCAGCGCCAGTCCCGCCACCGCGCTGGCACAGGCGGCGGCCAGCGCCATCGTGCCGCCAAGGCAGTAACCGACCAGCACCGGCGGTTCGTCCAGCTGCTCGATCAGCGGGATCAGCAGCGATTCGATGTGGGCGGTCATGTCGATGTCGCGATCGGCGGGCGTCGGCGCACCCCAGTCGACCAGTGCGACGCGGCACCCCTGTCGCGTCATCCAGCGCACCAGCGATGATTCGCCCAGGTCCAGGATCGCGGGCGGATTGATCAGCGAGGGGACGAAGACGACCATGCGGCCGCGCCCGCCGTAATAGCGCAGGCTGGCGCGGCCGGCGGTGGCGAGCGCCGGCATCGGCGCGGGCGGGGCGGGGCGGGGCGCCCGCTGGTAGGCGGCGAGGCCCGCCAGCGCCGCCGCCATCCGTTCGGGATTTGCTGCGGTTTCGCTGCGCAGCATATCCAGGAACAGGGGCAATGGGCGCGGTCCGTGTTGCGGCGCGGCAAATTGAGGCGTAGCAACAGCTTCAGTCATGGACGTCCGCCTTTGCAAGGTGGGGTTGCGGACAGGGGAGCGGTATGAAGAAACAGAACGCCGACGGGATCGTCATCATCAAGAAATACGCCAACCGGCGCCTCTACAACACCGAAACCTCGTCCTACATCACGCTCGACCATCTCGCGACGATGACCCGCGAAGGCCGCGACTTCAAGGTGGTCGACGCTAAGACCGACGACGACATCACCCACAACGTCCTCACCCAGATCATCATGGAAGAGGAAAGCCGCGGCCAGACCATGCTGCCGGTCAGTTTCCTGCGCCAGCTGATCTCGATGTACGGGGATTCGATGCAGTCGATGGTGCCGGGCTATCTGGAAGCGTCGATGGATAGTTTCCGCCGCAACCAGGAACAGTTCAAGTCCGCGGTCGAGGGGGCGTTCGCCCACTCGCCGTTCGCCGAGATCGCCAAGCGCAACCTGCAGATGTTCGAAGCGGCGGCGCAGGCGTTCCAGCCGCCGGCCGGCGGTGTCGCCGCCGCGCCCGCGCCGGCTCCCGCCCCCAAGAGCAAGGACGACGAGATCGCCGCGCTGAAGGCGGAAATGGCGCGGTTGCAGGACAAGGTCGCCAAGCTCGGCTGAGGACAGGCGGCATGCCGGCGATGTTCTGGGGCGCCGGCGCGAGCGTCGCCATCGCGCTGTTCGCCGCGCTGCGGGACCGGCGACGCCGGCTGCGCGACGATCCGGACCGGGTCGGCTGGGTCGACTGGCGCACGGTGCAGATGGCGGCGCTGCTGGCGACGATCCTGCTGGTCAGCATCGGCCTGCACACGCGCTAACGCCGCGCGAACGGCGCGATGCACGCGGGCGCAGCCAGACGGTTTGCTCAGCCGGATCGGGCGCTCAGTAGAATCGGGCGAGCGTCAGCGTGCGGGTGGTCCCGTCGCACATCCCCAGCGTCACCAGCGTTCCCGATGCGCCGACCGCCCATTTCGCCAGCGTGGTGGTGGGATAATCGGGCGTGACCGCCTGTCCGTCGACGCGGCAGATCGTCTCGCCCGCCTGCCAGCCGGCGGCCGCGGCAGGGCCGCCGCGCATCACGTGCAACACCTTCAACCGGTCGCGCTCCAACCCGACCAGCAGCCCGCTCGTCGATCGCAACGGCGCCGCATCGGCATCCGGCCCGGGCTTCAGCACCATTCGCCCGGCGGCCGGATCCAGCAATACGCGATAATGTTGCAGCAGGCCCGAACCGATGCGTCCGGCGACGCCGATCGTGTCGGAAAAGCCGCCCGCCGGCTCCACCCGCGCCTCGACGTTGCGGACGACCTGCTGGCCCAGCGTCACCGCCGGCAGGATCGCGAGCGTGCTCACCGTTTCGCCGGCAAGCCCGAACGAGATGGTGGTGGTGGTCGGCAGCGCGTCGATCCGGGCGGTCTTGGCCGCGCCCGGGGCCAGCGTGATCGCTGATCCGTCGCCGGTATCGACGATCATCGGGGCGATGCGCCGGCCGCCGACCGTGGCGCTGCTTTCGTAGACCCGGCGACCGGCCGAGATCGCCAGCGGCGCCAGCGCGCCGACGAACGGCAGGCGCCCCGACGGGATCAGGCGGAAGCGGCGGTTGGCATAGTCGATGTCGAGCGCCTGGCCGCCGGTGACGTCGCGGCCGACCAGCATGTCGACCGCGCGCGCACTGCCGGTGGCGAGCGCGGGCAGGTCGGCGACGGTGACGCCGCCGCCGGTGCGGGTGAGGCCGCCGATCGTCAGCCGCCGCGTCGGCTGCCACCCGATCGCGACCGCACCGCCGCCACCGCCGCCGATCGCGGTCGCCGATCCGTTGGCGGTCACCCGCGCCGGATCGACCGCCACCGACTTGCGGGCAAGGACAGAATAGCTGACGCCGGTGTCGAGGATCGCGGTGACCGGTCGCTCGTCCAGGGTCAGCGTAAAGCGGATCTGGTTGCCCGGCGTCAGGTCGAACGGCACCCATCGTGCCTCCGCGTCGGGGGTGAGGGTCGCGATGCCCTCACGGCTGGTGCCCTGCGCGTGCGCCGGGGCACCGACGAACAGGATTAGCAGCAGCGCCGCGATGGGGCGAGGGCGGATGCGGAGCATCGGCCCGTTATAGCGGGGTTGGGCGTCCGGGAGCGACAGGGATTTTGCGATCCGCCGACGATGACGCGGATCGCGCAGACGGCAGGACGATCCGTATGCCGTCAAGCGTCAGTATGGCGGTCCCCGTGGGTGTCGGCACGTCGGGGCCGAGGACGTACATCCTGCCGGGAATATAGGCGCCCCGATCGAAGGCGGCGTGTTCCGCCTCCAGCCGCCGGATCGTCGCGCGGCTGCCGCGCGCGGCATAGACGTTGGACACCTGGCGCCCCACCTTGACCGCGCGCCATGCCACCTCCTGGAACAGGCCCAGGTCCTTGGTGACGTCGCCGGGGATGAAGGCGATCGATCGCGATGCGGCGATGGCCTGGTCCCAGCGCGGATCGCGCGTGCGGACGTAGAGCCTGTGGCGGTCGGCCTCCGCGCTCTGGGCACGGATCGCGCTCGCCATGCCGGACAGGTCGGCGAATTGAAGGGCGAGGACGCCGACCAGCGCCAGCGCGGCGCGCTCCGCCGACAGGCGATAGACCGACAGGATCGCCACGAAGATCATGACATAGCCGATCGGCCAGAACAGGCGACCCGATGCCCGCACCGGGTCGAGCGCGATCTGCAGGACTACCGGCAGGCGCATATGCAGCACCGCGAGGATGCCGAGCACCAGCAGGGCGGGCACCAGCCGGCGCAGGCGCTGCCGGGTCGCCCGCTCTCCGGTCCGCGCCGGGCAACCCCATGCGATCAGCACCGCGACACCGATCAGCACCAGCCCGCCGACGCCGAGATACTGGAAGCCCTCGAAATAGCGGGCGGGCCTCGGTTCCTGCGCGGGCAGCAGGTTGGAAAAGCTCTGGATGCCCGGATTCCACAGCGCATCCAGCGGCATGGAGAAGGCGCCGAAGTTGCGCACCGCCACCTGATCGCCGACGCCCAGCCACCATGCCAGTGCCGCGACCAGCGCCAGCATGGCGACGCCCTGGCCGATCGTCACCGCGCGCAAGCGGGGGGAACCATCGACCAGCCGCACCAGCATCGCCGATGCCCAGATCGCGCCGACCATGACCAGCAGATAGCTGTGGATAAGGGCGGTGATCGCGATCAGCGGCACCCACCAGCCCATCCGCTCGCGCCGTACCGGATCGAGGAACAGGCACAGCGCGGCCAGGATCGTCCAATGCGCCATCAGGTTGACGTGGACGAACCGGTTGGCGAGCGTCGGGGGAAAGGCGAGCAGCACGACGCCGACCCACAGCGCCACCGCACCCGGCGCATGACGGCGGAGCAGCAACCAGGCGAACAGCGCCTGGAGGATCAGGTTGAGCAGGGTGAACGGCCCCACAAGCTGCGCATCGTCCGGCAACAGGCGCGCGAACGGCTTCGCCATCAGCGTCAGCAGCGGGTTGCTGTCGGTATAGAGCACCGGCACGCCGTCCGGCGCGTTGAGCAGGTGCGTCGTGAGCGAGGCCCCGGCGGCGGGATCATGCCAATAGGCATGCGCGCCGAGCGCGTTTTCGCCATTGTCGCTCGCCCGGATCAGCCAGCCGGGATTGCCGATGTCCAACGTCGCGGCATGGAAGAACGCTAGGAACAGCAGCACGGGTATGACCAGCAGCAGCACCGGCGTCGCGGCGCGGCGCATCGTCCACCCTCCCGCCGTGAACGCGGACGGTGACGATGGCGCCGTCAGGCCCGGAACGGCCCTCGCACCGACCAGCGGGCGTACCGCGCTGGCCATCATGCGTCTGCCTGCATCATGAAACGGTCGCGCCTACAGGCACGCTTCGAGATAGGCGCTGTCGAAGCCGAACTGCTTGGCCTTGTCGAGCGTGTAGGGGCGCAGGCCCATCGAGCGATATTCGCCGATGATTTTGCCGTCGGCGCTCTCGTCCAGATATTCGAACTTGAACAATTCCTGCGTCACGATCACCGGGCCTTCCATGCCGATCACCTCGGTGACGTTGGTGACGCGGCGCGACCCGTCGCGCAGGCGCTTCACCTGAATGATGAGCTCGACCGAATCGGCGATCTGGCGGCTGATCGCCTCCTTGGGCACCTTGATGTCGGACATCATCACCATGTTCTCCATACGCGCCAGCGCCTCGCGCGGGGAGTTTGCGTGGAGCGTACACATCGATCCGTCGTGGCCGGTGTTCATCGCCGCGAGCATGTCGAAACATTCGGACCCACGAATTTCGCCCAGGATGATGCGGTCCGGGCGCATACGCAGCGCGTTCTTGACGAGGTCGCGGATGCTGATCTCGCCCTGACCCTCGAGGTTGGCGGGGCGGGTTTCGAGGGGGAGCCAGTGCGGCTGCTGCAACCGCAATTCGGCCGCGTCCTCGATCGTCAGCACCCGCTCGCCGGGGTCGATCATCTTCGACAGCGCGTTGAGCATCGTCGTCTTGCCCGAACCCGTGCCGCCGCTGATGACGACGTTGAACCGGCTGGCGCCCGCGATCTTCAGCGCGGTCGCCATCTTGGGGCTCATCGATCCGAAGCCCGCCATCATGTCGAGCGTGATCGGTTTCGCCGAGAATTTACGGATCGAGATCGCCGTGCCCTTCAGGCTCAGCGGTGGCACAATGACGTTTACGCGGCTGCCGTCCTTCAGGCGGGCGTCGGCGAGCGGCGTCGTCTGGTCGACGCGGCGGCCGACCGAATTGACGATGCGCTGCGCGATCTGGAACAGATGCTCCTCGTCGCGAAACTGGATCTGCGCCAGCTCCAGCTTGCCCTTGCGCTCGACATAGGTCTGGTCGGGACCGTTGACCATGATGTCGCTGATCGCCGGATCGGCGAGCAGTTCCTCGAGCGGCCCGAGCCCGAGCAGTTCGTCGACCAGCACCTTTTCCAGCGCGAATTGTTCGCGGCGGTTGAGCGTCAGCTTCAGCTCGGCGAGCACCTCGCCGATGATCGGGCGGAATTCCTCGGCCAGCTCGTCCTTGCCCAGCGTCGCGGCGGCTTCGGGATCGACGCGTTCGAGCAGGCGCGGCAGCACCTGTTCCTTGATCTTGTGGATCGATGCCTCGAATCCCTCGCCACGGCTGCTGCCGGCATCGCCGCTGGCGTTCTGCCGATCGGTGAGGCGCTGCATCGCGTCCAGCGAACCGGCCGGCATCGTGCCGGGCAGCGCATTCTCGCCGGGAAGCGGCATCGATTCGATCGGTGGAAACTGGCTGCCCGGCGCGGATTCCTCCGGTCGCGCCAGGCCATTGCCCTGCATCGGACGTGCTACGCCGAACGCCGGCCTCGCCGGCTGTCCGCCACTCATTCCGCTGCGACGCCCGAACGCGCTCATGCAATACCCCCTGAACCTGCCGAAAGGGGTAGGCGGCAGAGTTTGACATTTTCCTAACCAAACCCGGCCGGCGGACGATCGATGCGCCGGCGCGCTTGACAGCGGCGGGCGACTGCCGTTCGAAGGCGCGCTCATGCGCCGCCTCCTGCTACTCCTCATCGCGCTCGGCTGGACCGTCGCCGTCGCCGCGCCCGCCATGGCGGACGATATCGGCGCGACGGCACGGGGCGTCGTCCGCGTCGTCACGATCGCGGTGGTCGACGGGCAGGTGGTCGGCTTCGGCCATGGCAGCGGCGTCGCGGTCGCGCCCAACCGCATCGTCACCAACGCGCACGTCATGGAACTCGCCGAACGCTATCCCGACAACGTCGTCGTCGGGGTGGTGCCGTCGGAAGGGGACAAGAGCTACCAGGGGCGCGTCGTCGCCTATGATTCGCAACGCGATCTGGCGCTGATCGAATTCGCCGGCGCCAGTCTGCCGCCCGCCGCCCTCTACACCGGACCGGTGGGCGAGGGCGAATCGGTTGTCGCACTCGGCTATCCCGGCAACGTCGATCTCGCCACCGCCCGGTCGGCCGCCGATTACATCCGCCCGACCTCGCCGGTGCGCTCCGAGGGGGTGTTCTCCGGCCGGCGCAGCCTGACCGGGGTCGAGGTACTGCTGCACACCGCCAACATCGCTCGCGGCAATTCGGGCGGACCGCTGCTCGATCGCTGCGGCCGGGTGATCGGCATCAATTCGGCGATCACCCGGGGCGAGGAGGGCGACAGCTCGTTCGGGTTCGCGATCGCTGATACCGAGCTGGCCGCCTTCCTGCGCGAGGCGAAGCAGCCCTATGCCACGGTCGGCACGCCCTGCACCTCGATCGAGGAACGGTTGCGTGACGACAGCGAGGCGGATGCCCGCGCCCGCGCCGATGCGCTCACCACCGCCCGCGAAGCGGCGACCCGGGCGGCGATGGGCCGCGAGGAGGCGCTGGCCCGCGCCCGCGATACGGCGCAGACCCGGCGCGAAAACGTCATGGCGATCGCCGGCCTACTGCTGGTGCTCGGCGCGCTCGGCCTCGGTGGTGCGGGCCTGCTGGAATCGCGCGGGGCGCGGCGGCCGGCGCTATGGGCAGCCGGCATCGGTGGCCTCGCGATGATCGCCGCGATCGTGGTGTTCGTGCTGCGTCCCTCGGGCGAGGCGGATGTGCCGACGGCGCCGCCGGCGATGCGTCAGGTCGTGCCGAACGCACCGCTCGGCAAGCTGACCTGCATATTCCAGCCGGACAGCAGCCGCGTCACCGTATCGTCGACCGCCGACGTCGCGCTCGGCTGGGGCGGCAGCGGCTGCGTCAACGGTCGCACCCAATATCTGCCCGCCGGCGATCGTTGGGAACGCGTGCTGGTGCCGGATGGCGAACAGACGGTATCGGTGCTGCTGTTCGATCCGACGACCCGGCGCTACACCAACACCCGCTACATGCTGGGTGCGCAGGCGATGGACCAGATGCGCACGCTGCGAGGGCCCGGTGCGGACAAGGCGTGCAGCATCGACCCGTCGGTGATCGATCGCCTGGCCCAGCGTCAGGCCGCGGTGCGGGCCGCGTTGCCGCCGCTCCCCAACGAAAAACTTGTCTACGCCTGTCGCAAGACGGGCTGACACCGTTTGCCGGCGCCGCTAGCATTCGCCATGATAGGGGAGGACGGCGTTGCGCAGGAAAACGGGATTGGCGATGCTGTTGGGCGGGCTGGCGATGCTGGCGTTGCCACAATCCGCCTCCGCCGAATGGCTTGAGGCGACGTCGAAACATTTCGTCGTCTATGCGAACGGCGATGCGGACGACGTCCGGCGACAGGCGGAACTGCTGGAGCGGTTCGATAGCCTTATCCGTTACTTCAACGCCATTCCCGCCCGTGAGGAAGACGGATCGAACAAGCTGACCGTCTATGTCGTCGCGAACGACGCCGCGGTCCGGCGGATGTTCGGGGCGGGCGGCACCAACATCGCCGGCTTCTACCAGGGGCGGGCGAGCGGCTCCGTCGCGTTCACGCCGGCGCGCGGGCGCGGCGACACGTCACCCAACGCGCTGCAACCGCAGATCGTGCTGTTCCACGAATATGCGCACCACCTGATGCTGGCGAACACCCGTGTCGCCGTCCCTGCCTGGTACGGCGAAGGCTATGCGGAATTCCTGTCGACCGCGCGCTTCGAAAAGGACGTCGTCTGGGTCGGCGCGCCGGCGCAGCACCGCGCGTACGACCTGTTGATCGCCAAGGGCCTGTCTGCCGAACAATTGTTCTCGCTCGATCGCGGCAAGATGTCGGAAAGCCAGACCGCCTCGCTCTATGCCCGCGGCTGGCTGCTCACGCATTACCTGACGGTCGATGCCAAGCGGCGCGACCAGCTCGAATCCTACCTGCTGGCGGTCAACGCCGGCAAACCGGGGGAGGAGGCGGCGCGGGCGGCGTTCGGCGACCTGCGCGCGCTGGACAAGGCGCTCGCCGCCTATCTCGGCAAGTCGACGCTGCCCGCCTACAAGATCCCGCTCGATCGGTTGCCCGATCCCGTAGTGACGCTGCGGCCGCTGCGACCGGGGGAAAAGGCGATGATCGAACTTAGGATGCGCTCCGATCGCGGCGTCAACCGCGATACGGCGCAGCCCATCCTCGCCAGCGCGGTGCCGATCGGCGAACGCTATCCCGACGATCCCGTGGTGCAGGGCTGGCTGGCCGAAATGGCGCTGGACGCCGGCCGTTACGACCTGGCCGATGCCGCCGCCGACCGTGCGCTCGCGCTCGATCCGAAATCGTCGCAGGCGCTGGTCTACAAGGCGCAGGTCCATCTGCGCCGCGCGCGCGAAGCGAAGGCGACCGATCCGGCGGTGTGGCGGGAGGCGCGCAGCTGGCTGTTGAAGGCCAACAAGCTCGATGCCAACGACGCCTATGCACTGCTGCTCTATTATTCCAGCTTCGGCATGGCGCACACCAGGCCGACCGACAATGCCAAGGCGGCGCTGAGCCGCGCACACGAACTGGTGCCGCAGGATTACGGCCTCGGCTTCGGCTATGCGATGCAGGCGCTGGTCGATGACCGGATGGACGACGCCCGTGCGGCGCTGCGCCCGCTGGCCTATTCCGCGCACAGCGGTCCCAACAATCCCGCCGCCCGGCTGCTCGCACAGATCGACGCGGGCAAGACCGGCACGGCGGCGATGGCGGCGGCGGGTGCCGATATCAAGGACGCGAATCAGCCCGAATAGGCGGCTTCAGTCCCGCTCGCGGCCCAGCAACGCCTGCTTGCGCTCGATGCCATAGGCATAGCCGCCAAGGCCGCCGTCGCTGCGCGTGATCCGGTGACAGGGGACGACCACGGCCAGCGGATTGCTGCCGCAGGCCGTCCCCGCCGCGCGCACCGCGCCCGGCCGGCCGGCGGCGGCGGCGAGTTCGGCATAGCTGCGCGTCTCGCCGGCGGGAATCGTCTGCAGCGCCTGCCACACCGCCTCCTGGAATGCGGTGCCGCGCACGTCGAGCGGCAGCGCGGCGTCGCGCCCCGGCGTCTCGACCAGCGCGACGACCTCGGCGGCCAGCGTCGCCAGCGCCGCGTCGCCGGCGGCGATCTGCGCTGCGGGAAAGCGGCGTGCCAACGCATCGGCATCCTCGTCGAAGGCGACGCGGCACAGCCCCTTGTCGGTAGCGGCGATCAGCAGGGGACCAAGCGTCGTCGTCGCCACCGTCCAGCGGATCGTCACCCCCGCGCCGCCGCGCGCCCAGGCGCTGGGGCTCATCCCCAATCGCCGCGCACCATCCGCATAGAAACGGCTCGCGGCGCCATAGCCCGCTGCGTAGATCGCCGCGGTGACGCTGCCGTCGCGTTGCAGCGCCTCCGCCGCGCGCGTCGCGCGCAGCGCGCGGGCGTAAGCGGCGGGCGTCACCCCGGTCGCGCGGCGGAACAGGCGCAGGAAGTGATGCGGGGCATAGCCGACCTGCGCGGCCAGCGCCTCCAGCCCGATGCCGTCCTCCGCCGCCGCGATCAGCGCCACCGCCGCCGCCACCGCGCGGCTGTCGCGCGCCACCTCGTCCGGCTTGCAGCGCAGGCAGGCGCGATAGCCCGCCGCCCGTGCTGCGGCGCCATCGGCCAGGAAGCGGACGTTGTCGCGGTGCGGATGCCGCGCCGGGCAGCTCGGCTTGCAATAGATGCCGGTGGTCCGCACCGCCGCGACGAAGGCGCCGTCCTGCGCCCGGTCGCGGGCGGCGAATGCGGCCCAGGCCGCGTCCTGATCGATCATGGTCATGCCGACCCGATAGCCGATCGCGATCGGCGCCCCATCCCGGCGGTTGCGTTCAAAGTCCGGTGCCGCGCACCGGCGGCCGGGCGCGCATCGCCGCCACGTCCTGCGCGCCCGCCGCGAGCGCGCCGACACGGCCCAGTCCCTTGCTGACCTCGCCCCCCGCCTTGGGCGCGAACAGGCGCGCGCGGGCGTAGCGATCCGCCGCCTCGGCATAGCGTCCCGCCGCCTCCGCGCACAGCGCCAGGTTGAACGTCGTCGACCCGTTGTCCGGCACCATCTGGTCGATCGCGGCAAAGGCGGCGCAGGCGGCGGCCGGATCGCGCTTGGTCAGCCACACCGCGGTCTTGAACCGCGCGGCGACTTCGGGCGACAGGCCGTCGCGCCGCTCCTGCACGCGGATCGTGTAGCTTTCCGCATGCGGCGCCAGGTCCAGCCGGACCTCCGCCGCGACCGATTCGATAAAGCCGTGGACGACGCTGCTCACGTCGCTGGCGACGCCGCTGTCCTCGCACCATGCGTGGCGATCGTCGCGGGTCTTCCTGACCGCATAGGGCTGGCCGCCGCCGCTGCGCGTGTCCAGCCGCAGGTCGGCGCGAAAGTCGATCGTCCGCGCCACGCACGCGACGCGATACTTCTGCTTCGACACGCATTTGCCGTCCTTCTTCTCGACGCAGCGTTCCCGGCTCTCAGTATAGTCGCTGTCGGCGACCGCGACATCGGTGCCGCCGGTCAGCAGTCCGTCGGGGCGCAGGCTCGGCGGGATCAGTCTGGCATGGGGCAGCCCGTCCTCGCCAAGCTTGCCCAGGCGCCGCTCGATCGCATCGGCCAGCTCCTCGCCGTCCGGTCCGTCGAAGCGGCCGACCGCGATCGTCGGCAGAAAGCTCGCCTCGCGTGCCTGCGCCGGGAACACGCCCTCGACCCGCAATGTCTCGGCCGCCGCCGGCGTCGCGGTCATCGCCGCCACCATGCCCCCGACCAACGTCGCCACCCGCCAGCGCATCGCCTGCCTCCTCTTGCCGGATCATCGTTACGCCCGCGATCCTGAACGGCGGCAACATGACGATCCTGTCATCTCTCCACCGCTGCCATACTTGCGCTTCCGCCGACCCCATGCTAGCCGCCCGCCACCCATAGCAGGCGTGCATTTGCGCGCCCTCTTCCCCATGGGCCAACATTCGGCACGAGGACTTCGATTCCGTGGAGACATCCGGCGGTATTCAGGCAAGCTTAGGTGGGCGCTACGCGATAGCGCTGTTCGAGCTCGCGCGCGATGCCAAGAGCATCGACACGGTCGAGGCGAGCCTCGCCACGGTGCGCGACGCGCTGCGCGACAGCGACGACCTGCGCATGCTGACCGCGAGCCCGGTCGTGGCGCGCGGTGCCGCGGTGAAGGCGTTGCTCGCCGTCGCCGATACCCTGGGCGTCGATGCCACCACCAGGAATTTCCTCGGCGTCCTCGCCGAAAACCGCCGTCTTGGGCAGCTGCCTGCGATCATCCGCGCCTTCCGCACGCTCGCCGCCCGCCATCGCGGCGAGGCGACGGCAGAGGTCACCAGCGCGCACCCGCTGACCGACGACCAGGTCGGCGAGCTGAAGCAGCAGCTGCGCCAGCGGATGGGTCGCGAGGTGTCGGTCGACCTGTCGGTCGATCCCGACCTGCTCGGCGGCCTCGTCGTCCGCATCGGTTCACAGATGATCGATTCGTCGATCCGCACCCGTCTCAATACTCTCGCGCACGCGATGAAGGGCTAAGCACATGGATATCCGCGCCGCAGAAATCTCCAAGGTCATCAAGGACCAGATCAGCAACTTCGGCACCGAAGCCCAGGTCACCGAGACCGGCCAGGTGCTCAGCGTCGGTGACGGCATCGCCCGCATCTACGGCCTCGACAACGTCCAGGCGGGCGAGATGGTCGAATTCGCCAACGGCGTGCAGGGCATGGCGCTCAACCTCGAAGCCGACAACGTCGGCGTCGTGATCTTCGGCTCGGACGCGCAGATTCGCGAAGGCGACATCGTCAAGCGTACCGGCACGATCGTCGACGTTCCCGTCGGCAAGGGCCTGCTCGGCCGCGTCGTCGATGGCCTCGGCAACCCGATCGACGGCAAGGGCCCGATCGTCGCCGAAAAGCGCAGCCGCGTCGAAGTGAAGGCGCCGGGCATCATCCCGCGCCAGTCGGTCAGCGAGCCGATGCAGTCGGGCCTGAAGGCGATCGACGCACTGGTGCCGGTCGGTCGCGGCCAGCGCGAACTGATCATCGGCGATCGCCAGACCGGCAAGTCGGCGGTGGCGATCGACACCTTCATCAACCAGAAGACGGTCAATCGGGGTTCGGACGAATCCAAGAAGCTGTACTGCGTCTATGTCGCGGTCGGCCAGAAGCGCTCGACCGTCGCACAGCTGGTCAAGACGCTCGAAGAGAATGGCGCGATGGACTATTCCATCGTCGTCGCCGCGACCGCGTCGGAGCCGGCACCGCTGCAGTTCCTCGCGCCCTACACCGGCACCGCGATGGGCGAATATTTCCGCGACAACGGCATGCACGCGCTGATCGTGTTCGACGATCTGTCGAAGCAGGCGGTCGCCTATCGCCAGATGTCGCTGCTGCTGCGCCGTCCGCCGGGCCGCGAAGCCTATCCCGGCGACGTGTTCTACCTGCACAGCCGCCTGCTCGAGCGCGCCGCCAAGATGTCGGACGCCAACGGCGGCGGCTCGCTGACCGCGCTGCCGATCATCGAGACGCAGGCGGGCGACGTGTCGGCCTACATCCCGACCAACGTGATCTCGATCACCGACGGCCAGATCTTCCTCGAAACCGACCTGTTCTTCGCGGGCATCCGCCCGGCGATCAACGTCGGCCTCTCGGTCAGCCGCGTCGGCTCCGCCGCGCAGACCAAGGCGATGAAGAAGGTGTCGGGCTCGATCAAGCTCGAGCTGGCGCAGTATCGCGAGATGGCGGCGTTCGCGCAGTTCGGCTCGGACCTCGACGCCTCGACGCAGCGCCTGCTGAACCGCGGCGCCCGCCTGACCGAGCTGCTGAAGCAGGCGCAGTTCAACCCGATGCCGTTCGAGGAGCAGACCGCGTCGATCTTCGCCGGCACCAACGGCTATCTCGACAAGGTCGCGGTGAACGACGTCGTCCGCTACGAAGCGGCGATGCTGCAGGACCTGCGCGCCAATCATGCGGGCGTCCTCACCAAGATCCGCGAGACGCGCGATCTCGGCGACGAGGCGAAATCGGGCCTGAAGGCCGCGCTCGACCAGTTCGCGAAGACCTTCGCCTGAGTTTGGTGCATAGCGGCTGACACACACATGTCGTCACTCCGGACTTGTTCCGGGGGCCACCGCGCCTCAAATCCCGACGGGTCTTGAGGAGAAGTGGATGCCGGAACAAGTCCGGCATGACGGTTCGAGGGAATGGTGACGAAGTAAATGGCAAGCCTGAAGGCCCTCAAGGTTCGGATCAACTCGGTCAAATCGACCCAGAAGATCACCAAGGCGATGAAGATGGTCGCCGCCGCCAAGCTGCGCCGTGCGCAGGAGGCGGCGCAGGCCGGGCGTCCCTATGCCGAACGTCTGGAGGCGGTCGTCGCCAGCCTGTCGCGCCAGCTGGCCGGCGGCGTTGGCGTGTCGCCGCTGCTGTCGGGCACCGGCAAGGATCGGGTCCACCTGCTCGTCGTCGCCACGTCGGAACGCGGCCTCGCCGGTGCGTTCAACACCAACATCGTCCGCGCCGCCCGCCGCAAGGCGGAGGAGCTGGAAGCGCAAGGCAAGACCGTGCGTTTCTATCTGGCGGGAAAGAAGGGGCGCGTGCTCAAGCGCTTCTACCCGAACGGCATCGTCGCCGATCACGAACTCGGCCAGCACAAGACGCTGGGCTTCGCACAGGCGCGTGAGATCGCCGACGACCTGCTCGCGCGGTACGCCGCCGGCGAATTCGACATCGCCCACCTGTTCTACGCCAAGTTCGTCTCGGCGCTGGTGCAGGAACCGGTCGGCCAGCAGATCATCCCCGTCGCGGTGAGCGATTCCAAGGCGGACGTAGTGGCAACTTCGGCAACTTCCGCGCCGGTTTCGGCCGGGGCGGTGGTCGAATACGAGCCGGACGAGGAAGGCATCCTCGCCGACCTGCTGCCGCGCAACGTCGCGATCCAGGTCTTCCGCGCGATGCTGGAGAACGCCGCGTCGGAACAGGGCAGCCGTATGAACGCGATGGACAATGCCACCCGCAACGCGGGCGACATGATCAATCGCCTCTCGATCCAGTACAACCGCACGCGTCAGGCCGCGATCACGACCGAACTGGTCGAGATCATCTCGGGTGCGGAGGCACTCTAGGTTTCGCAATTCCGTCATCCCCGCGAAGGCGGCGATCCAGACGCACAGGATGTGCTATGGATCGAGACGGCAAAGTTTATGGATTCCCGCCTTCGCGGGAATGACGATGAAGGCAAGGAAGCAGTGATGGCAACCGCCGCAGATGACATCCGCCCGACGCAGTCGACGGGCAGCAGCAACACCACCGGTACGATCGCGCAGATCATCGGCGCGGTCGTGGACGTGCATTTCCCGGACACCCTGCCGGCGATCCTCTCGGCGCTCGAGACGGACAATAACGGCAACCGTCTGGTGCTCGAGGTCGCGCAGCACCTCGGCGAGAACACCGTACGCACGATCGCGATGGATGCGACCGAGGGGCTGACCCGCGGGCAGACCGTCCGCGACACCGGCGCGCAGATCAGCGTGCCGGTCGGCCCGGCGACGCTCGGCCGCATCCTCAACGTCATCGGCGAGCCGATCGACGAGCGTGGCCCGGTCCTCACCGACCTGCGCAGCCCGATCCATGCCGATGCGCCGCTGTTCGTCGACCAGTCGACCGAGAACGCCATCCTGGTGACTGGCATCAAGGTCATCGACCTGCTTGCGCCCTATGCCAAGGGCGGCAAGATCGGCCTGTTCGGCGGCGCTGGCGTCGGCAAGACCGTGCTGATCCAGGAACTCATCAACAACATCGCCAAGGGCCATGGCGGCACCTCGGTGTTCGCCGGCGTCGGCGAGCGCACGCGCGAGGGCAACGACCTCTATCACGAATTCCTCGACGCCGGCGTCATCGCCAAGGACGCCGACGGCAATCCGCAGTCGGAAGGGTCGAAGGTCGCGCTGGTGTTCGGCCAGATGAACGAGCCGCCGGGCGCCCGCGCCCGCGTCGCGCTGTCGGGCCTGACCATCGCGGAATATTTCCGCGATCAGGAAGGGCAGGACGTTTTGTTCTTCGTCGACAACATCTTCCGCTTCACGCAGGCGGGCGCCGAAGTGTCGGCACTGCTCGGCCGCATCCCATCGGCGGTGGGCTATCAGCCGACGCTGTCGACCGACATGGGCGCGCTGCAGGAACGCATCACCTCGACCAACAAGGGCTCGATCACCTCGGTGCAGGCCGTGTACGTCCCCGCGGACGATCTCACCGACCCGGCGCCGGCAACCTCGTTCGCCCACCTGGACGCGACGACCGTGCTCAATCGCGCGATCTCGGAACTCGGCATCTATCCGGCGGTCGATCCGCTCGATTCGACCAGCCGCGTCCTCGAACCGCGCGTCGTCGGCCAGGATCACTACGACACCGCCCGTGCGGTGCAGTCGCTGCTCCAGCGCTACAAGTCGTTGCAGGACATCATCGCCATCCTCGGCATGGACGAATTATCCGAAGAGGATAAGCTGACCGTGACGCGCGCCCGCAAGATCCAGCGCTTCCTGTCGCAGCCGTTCCACGTCGCCGAGGTGTTCACCGGCATCCCCGGCAAGTTCGTGCAGATCGAGGATACGATCCGCTCGTTCAAGGCGGTGGTCGACGGCGAATACGATCATCTGCCCGAAGGCGCATTCTACATGGTCGGCGGCATCGACGAAGTCGTCGCCAAGGCCGAGAAGATGGCGCAGGAATCGTAAAGCGGTTCTCCCCTCCCGCGTGCGGGAGGGGGCGGGGGCGGGCCGGCGAACGGCTGCCCCCACAGACCCACCCCCAGCCCTTCCCCCACGCGGGAGGGGAGCGAGAAACAGATGCTCCACTTCGAACTCGTCACGCCCGAAAAGCTCGTCCGGTCCGAGGACGTGTACATGGTCGTCGTTCCCGGTACCGAGGGTGACTTCGGCGTGCTGGAGGGCCATGCGCCGCTGATGTCTACCGTCCGTGACGGCGCGCTGTCGGTCTACCGCACCGAGGGCGGCGTCGCTGAGACCATCGCGATCCAGGGCGGCTTCGCGGAGGTGAACGCCAAGGGCCTGACCGTCCTCGCCGAACACGCCGCCTGATCGACCGGGTCGAAACAGCAGCGGCTCACATCCCCGTCGTTGCGAGCGTAGCGAGGCAATCCAGAGCCTGATCGGCACGCCCTGGGGTGTATCGACATTCAGCCTTATACCTCCCCGGCGGAGGCCGGGGCCCGGTCGGGGCAGGCTGGTGATGAGGCGGATGCCAGCGTCACAGCTGCTTTCCCAACTGGGCTACGGCCTCCGCCGGGGAAGCAAGCCGGTCCAAATGCCGTCTCGTTGTTGAATGTCGATCCGCCCTGGATCGCTTCGCTGCGCTGGCAATGACCGAACCGGGGATAGGCCTGATCCCGGATAGGATCGAACGGGGCGTGACCGTCTGGTATCCAATGTGAAAGCGCTGGGCGCTGTCCTACACGGTCGCATGTGACTTAAGAGCCGAGGTGATCCGGCTCTTTCTCATTGCTGCGTATACGGGCACAATTGCCCCCGATCGTTTCCGTTCAGGTGTTTATATTGTCCATGTCGGTCACGCCGCGAACAGCGATGCACCCTTCTTCACCACCGTCCGTCCCGCCGCATCGGTCACCGCATAGGTGAACCCCGGCAACAGGCAGAACGCACCGACCTCGCCGGTCGGCGACAGCGCCAGAAAGCCGACCTGCGTCCCCTTGATCGCTTGCCCACGCAGCTTGGCGATATGGCGCACCACCTCCTCGCAGGCCGCCTGCGGCGACAGGCCGGCGCGCATGGAAGCGACGACCCGCGCGCTACCGGAAACGCGGGTCACTTCCTCGCCCAGCCCGGTCGACGTGGCGGCACCCACCCCCGCCTCGACATAGAGGCCGGCACCGACCTGCGGCGAATCGCCGACCCGCCCGCGCATCTTGAACGCCATGCCCGACGTGGTGCACGCCCCCGCCATCCGGCCGTCGGCCGTGCGCGCGAGCAGCCCGATCGTGTCATGGTCCAGCGCGCCGCCGCGCGGGCGCGCGTTCTCACTATTGGCGACCGGCTTGTATTGCGAGGTCTTCAGCCAGTCGCGCCACGCCTTCTCGGCCTCCGGCGTCAGCAAATCGACCTTGGGAAAGCCCTGGTCGCGGGCGAAGCGCGTGGCGCCTTCGCCGACGATGAAGGTGTGCGGTGTCCTTTCCATCACCCGGCGGGCGACGGAAATGGCATGCACCGTATCCTCCAGCGCCGCGACCGCGCCGACGCCGCCGGCATCGTCCATGATGACGGCGTCCAGCGTGACGCGGCCGTCGCGGTCCGGGTAGCCGCTATAGCCGACCGAATGATTGTTCGGGTCCGCTTCCGGTACCATGCCGCCCGCCTCGACCGCGTCGATCAGGCTGCCGCCGGCACGAAGCCTGGCAAAGGCCGCATTGTTGGCCGCCGCGCCGAAATCCCAAGTGGACACGATCATCGCCGTCCCCCGGACCGGTGCCGCGCCGGCGACGGCCGCCGCGCCGGCGGTCGCGGCCGCCCCACCCAGAAAGTCGCGCCGCGTCGTCATGAACCTGCCCCCAGTGAAGTTCAGAGGAAGTTATACGGATCGACGTCCACCGTCACGCGCGCTTTCGCGGGCCAGTCGAGCGCCCCCAGCCAGTCGCGGATCACGTCCTGCACGTCCAGCGCCCGGCGGGCATGCACCAGCAGTCGATAGCGATGCCGTCCGCGCAGCATGGCGAGCGGGGCGGGGGCGGGGCCGTATACCGCCATCCCCTCGACCTGCGGCGCGTTGCGCGCGACCAGCCGCGCGACCTCGTTCGCGCATGCCTGTTCCTCCGACGACACCACGATCGCCGCATAGCGACCGAACGGCGGCGCACCCGCGTCGCGCCGCGCCTCGGTCTCCGCCTCGTAGAACGCATCCGCATCGCCGGTGATGAGCGCCTGCATCACCTGCGCCTTGGGGCTGTGCGTCTGGATGAACACATGGCCGGGCTTCGCACCGCGGCCGGCACGGCCCGATACCTGCCGGATCTGCTGGAACGTCCGCTCCGCGGCGCGCAAGTCGCCGCCTTCCAGCCCCAAGTCGGCATCGATCACCCCGACCAGCGTCAGGTTGGGGAAGTGGTAGCCCTTGGTGACCAGCTGCGTGCCGACGACGATGTCGATGTCGCCCGCCTCCATCCGCCCGACGAACTCCGCCGCCTTGGCCGGCGACCAGATGGTGTCACTGGTGACGACCGCGGTCTTCGCCTGCGGGAACAGCGCGGTGACCTCGTCGGCGATCCGCTCGACGCCGGGGCCGCAGGCGACCAGGCTGTCCTCCTCCTTGCACTCCGGGCAGGCGCGCGGCGTCGGCATGACGTGCCCGCAATGATGGCAGGCGAGCCGCCGCGTCAGCCGGTGCTCGACCATCCAGGCGGTGCAATTCGGGCATTGGAAACGATGCCCGCACGTCCGGCACAGCGTCAGCGGCGCATAGCCGCGTCGGTTCAGGAACAGCAGCGACTGTTCGCCCTTCGCCAGCGTTTCCTCCAGCGCGGTCACCAGTTTGGGGGCGATCCAGCGGCCGCGTTCCGGCGGGTGCTGGATCAGGTCGATTGGTTCGATCGTCGGCATTTCGGCGGCGCCATAGCGGCCGGGCAGCTTGAGTTCGGCATAGCGGCCCAGCGCGACCTGCTGGCGCGTTTCGATCGCCGGGGTGGCGCTGGCGAGGATGACCGGGCATGCCTCGAACTTGCCGCGCATCACCGCGACGTCGCGGGCGTGGTAATGGACGCCCTCCTCCTGCTTGAAGCTGGTTTCGTGCGCCTCGTCGACGACGATCAGGCCGAGGTTGCGATAGGGCAGGAACAACGCCGACCGCGCGCCGACCGTCACCAGCGCCTCACCGCTGGCGATCGCCCGCCACGCCCGGCGACGCTGCGTCGAACGCAGGCCGGAATGCCAGGCGACCGGCTCGCACCCGAATCGGTCGTGGAAGCGCTTCAGGAACGGCTCGGTCAGCGCGATCTCGGGCAGCAGCACCAGCGTCTGGCGGCCGGCACGGATCGCTTCCGCCACCGCCTCGAAATACACCTCGGTCTTGCCCGACCCGGTGACACCGTCGAGCAGTACGGGATGAAAGGCATGTTCGGCGACATTGGCGATCAATGTATCGGCGGCCGCCTGTTGCGCATCGGCGAGCGCCGGCGGCCCGAACGCGGGGTCGGGCTGCGGATAGGCGCTGTCGATGTCGACGATCACCGGTTCCAGCGCACCGGCCTTGACCAGTCCGCGGATGACCGCGTCGGATACGTCGGCGATGCTGGCAAGCTCGCGGATCAGGCCCTGCCGGTCGCCGATCCGCTCCAGCGCCTGTTCGCGCTGCGGTGTGAGGCGGGGGGGGACGTGGCCGGTGGCGCGATATTCCGTCGCGGTCCGCGCCCCTTCCAGGGCGGAGGTGGAGGCGAGCGCCATCCGTACCACCGATGCCGGCGGCGCCAGATAATAGGCCGCCGTCCATTCGATCAGCCGGCGCAACGGGGCAGCGAGCGGCGGCACGTCGACCACGCCGAGCAGGGGCCGCAGGCGATTGTCGCCGACCTCCGCGTCGGAGGGCAGGCGTTCCGCCTCCCACGCCACGCCCAGCAGCTGGCGCGGCCCCAGGGGGCGATGACGATCGATCCCGGCTCGACCGCCATGCCTGCCGGCACGCGATAGTCGAGCGGACCGAGCGCGGAGTTGAGGACGAGGACGCGGGCGCGCGAGGACATGCCGCTTATATGGGGACTGCCCGAGTCGAGGTGAAGCGTTAAGCCGCCTTGCGCGATGGACCGGGACGCCGGCCGACCCGCGCGCGCTTGGCGGCGTAGAGCATCACGTCGGCACGGCGGGCGAAGTCGCGCAGCGAATGAATCTCGTCGTCGAAGTTCGCCATGCCGACCGACCCCGCGCTCGTCATGGTGATGCCGTTCGCCTCGACCGACACCCGCAGCGCCGCCTCGATATCGACCGCCAGCTGGTCCGCCTGCGCGATCATCTGCGGGTCGGTAACGATCAGGGCGAATTCGTCACCGCCGATCCGGGCAGCGAAACAGTCGCGCAGCCACGGTTGGGTGAGCGCCGTGCCGGTCAGGCGCAGGACATCGTCACCGGCGTCGTGGCCGAGCGAATCGTTGATCGTCTTGAACCCGTCGAGGTCGATGAGCGCGAGCATCAGCGGCGACCCCTTGTCCCGGGCCGTGCCCATCGCCGTTTCCAGTTCGCGATCGAATGCGGCGCGATTGGCGATCCCGGTCAGCGCGTCGGTATCGGCGGAACGGCGCAATTGGGTTTCCAGGCCATGGCGATCGGTGATGTCCTGAAAGACGCCGATCAGGGCCTGCACGACGCCATCGCGGCTTTCCGTCTCGCATGCCGCACGGATGCGGCGGCGGCGACCATCGGCGGTGACGAGGTCGGCTTCGAAGTCGAACGGTTCACCCGTGTCGATCGTCCGGGTCAGGCGTGCCGAGACGTCGGCGCGGGCCTGCGGCGGGTAGAAATCGAGCGCCTCCGACAGCGCCGGCATGGCGCCGACCTCCAGCCCATGGATGCGATATACGTTGTCGGACCATTCCAGCGTCTGGTCGGCGACCGACAGGCGCCACGATCCGATCATCGCGATCCGTTCGGCCTGGCGGAAGATGCGATCGTTGTTGGCGAGCTGGCTGACCAGCCGTTCCCCCGCCGTGGCGATGCGGATGGCCTCCAGCGCGGTCCGCCGCGCCGCGATCAACGCCTCCGCCAGGCTGGCGAGGTGCTGCAATGCGGCATGGCCGGCGGAATTCAGCGAACGGGGTCGATCGTCGAGGACGCACAAGGTGCCGACCGGCTGACGGACACCCTCGCCATCGGCGACGTGAATCGCGGTGCCGGCATAGAAACGCGCGCCGGCGGCCACCAGCGGATTGTCGCGGAAGCGTGCGTCGTGGCTGAGATCGTCGACGATCATCGGTTCACCTTGGCGGATAGTCGAATCGCAGAATGCGATGTCGCGATCGAGCTCGCGCTCGCCCGGCGTCGTGCTGGCCTTGATCCACAGGCGATTGCGGTCGATCAGCGTGATGAGCGCGGTCGGGCAGCCGAGCAGTTCGGCGGCCAGCGCGACGAGGGCGTCGAATTCCTTTTCGGGTGCGCTGTCGAGCAGGGCGAGCGCATGCAGCGCGGCGAGCCGGCTGGTCTCGTCGTACGGCAGGGCAGACAGGGAAGCGGCATCGCTCGTCATCGGGCGACCATGGCCCCCAGGCGTTAAAATGTCCTTCCCAGAATATGTGGTCCGGGCCAGAAGAGAGGTAGAATGAACGACTTGCCGCTCCCGCTGACGTTAAGATGGGCGGCGCACCTGGCGCGTGACCGCAGGCGGTCGGCGCATACCGTCCGGGCGTATCAGGCCACCGCCGAGCGGCTGGTCGCTTTCCTCCAGGGCCATTGGGGTGCCCCCGTCGACGTGGCGGCGCTGGCCGATGTGACCGCTGCCGATCTGCGCGCGTTTCTGGCGGCGCGGCGCGAGACGGGCCTCGGCAACGCCTCTGCCGCGCGCGAACTGTCGGCGGTTCGCGGGTTCCTGGCCTTCGCCGTGCCGGACGGCGCGGCGCCGCGGCTGCGTGGGCCGCGGGTCGGGAAAGGCGTGCCGCGGCCGATCTCGCCGGACGAGGCACTCTCGCTCGCCGGGGAGGTGGCGGACGATGCGAGCGAGCCGTGGATCGGCGCGCGCGACTGGGCGGTGTTGCTGCTGCTGTACGGTGCCGGCCTGCGCATCGGCGAGGCGCTTGCGTTACCGGCGAGCGTGCTGCCGCTGGGCGAGACGCTGGCGGTGACGGGCAAGCGCGACAAGACGCGGATCGTGCCGCTGTTGCCGCAGGTCCGCGCCGCGCTGGAGCGATATGCGGCGCAGGTGCCATGGGCGCTCGCACCCGACGCACCGCTGTTTCGCGGTGCGAAGGGTGGTCCGTTGTCCCCGGGGATGATCCGGCGTTCGGTGCGGATGGCGCGGGGCCGGCTGGGATTGGGCGAGCGAACGACCCCCCATGCGCTGCGCCACAGCTTTGCGACGCATCTGCTCGGTCGCGGGGCGGACCTGCGCGCGCTGCAGGAGTTGCTGGGGCATGCGAGCCTCAGCTCGACGCAAATCTACACCGCAGTCGATGCGGCGCATCTGCTCGACGTCTATCGCCATGCCCACCCACGGGCCTAGCGTTCGCGTGGGCGCCAGGTGATGACGCGCCAGATATAGCCGATCACGATCAACGCCGTGATCGCGATCGCGATCGGGCCGACATAGCGGTCGAGTTCCTGGAAGCGCGAGCCGAGGTACACGCCGGCAGCGGCGAGGATGCTGTTCCAGATCAGACTGCCGGCGAACGTCCACACCAGGAAACGCCACAGCGGCATACAGGTGATGCCGGCCGGCAACGAGATGACCGTACGAAACGTCGGCATGAATCGGAACACGAACACCACCCAGCCGCCATGCCTGACGAAGAAGGTGTGCAGGTTCTCGACGTCCTGCCATTCCATCGTCAGCCACCGGCCGTGCCGGCCGATGAAGGGGCGAAACCGTTCGTAGCCGATGTGACGGCCAAGGTAATACCAGAAGTAATTGCCCGCCGTGGTACCCGCGGTCCCCCAGAGGACCAGCGGCACGATCGCCATGTCGCCGCGCGCCACCGCCATACCGCCGAGGCCCATGATGACTTCGGACGGGATCGGCGGGATGACGTTCTCCAGCGCCATCAGCAGAAAGATGCCGACGTACCCGCCCCAGGCGATGCCGTTGAGGATGAATTCCGTCATGTCAGCGGTTCAGGGGCATCTCGATCAGCCGCGTTCCGCCAGCTTGCGCTCGATCGCATCCCAGATGAGGCCGGCGACGTCGGTGCCGTCGAACCGTTCGATCGCGACGATGCCGGTGGGCGAGGTGACGTTGATCTCGGTCAGCCATTCGCCGCCGATCACGTCGATGCCAACGAACAGCAGGCCGCGGCGCTTCAGCTCCGGCCCGAGCGCGGCGCAGATCTCGCGCTCCTTGTCGGTCAGTTCGGTCTTCACCGCCGATCCGCCGACCGCCAGATTGGAGCGGATCTCGCCCTCGCCCGGCAGGCGGTTGATCGCGCCGACCACCTCGCCGTCGACCAGCACGATGCGTTTGTCGCCCTGCGCGACGGCGGGCAGGAACGCCTGCACCATGTGCGGTTCGCGCCACGTCTGGTTGAACACCTCGATCAGCGCCGACAGATTGGCGCCGTCGCTGCCGACGCGGAAGATGGCCTTGCCGCCGTTCCCGTGCAGCGGCTTGACGACGATGTCGTGATGCTGCGCCAGAAAGGCGCGCGCTTCGTCGAGGCTGCGGGTGATGAGCGTCGGCGGCATGAAGCGCGCATAATCGAGGACGAAGACCTTTTCGGGCGCGTTGCGGACGCTGACCGGATCGTTGACCACCAGCGTGCGGTCGGCGATCCGTTCGAGCAGGTGCGTCGCGGTGATGTAGCCGAGGTCGAACGGTGGATCCTGGCGCATCAGGACGACGTCGGCGGCCTCGCCGAGGTCGAGATTGACCGGCGCCTCGAAACGGAAATAGTCGCCTTCGCGGCGCTGGACGGTCACCGGATGCGCCTTTGCCCAGACGCGGCCATCGGCGTAACTGAGGTCTTCGGCTGTGTAGTGGAATAGGCTGTGACCACGCGCCTGGGCGGACAGCATCAGCGCAAAGGTGGAATCGCCGGCGATGTTGATGCTGTCGAGCGGGTCCATCTGGACGGCGACGGTGAGAGACATGGACGCGTTCCGATCAGTTGTTCGAGCCGGCAGGTAGGGTGCGCCAGCGCGAATGTCATCCTGTCCACGCATTCTCGATGTGGCGCGGCCGCGTGCCGGGCGCGAGCAGAATAACGTCGACGCGGATATCGTCTCCCGGCCCGGCATAGCGCGCCATCAGCACCTCCGCCGCCGCCGCGACCCGCCCCAGCCGCCGTTCGTCGATCGCGAAGTCGAGTTCGGCGGCGGTACGGCGGGTCTTCACCTCGACGAAGGCGATCAGGTTGCCACGCCGGGCGACGATATCGACTTCGCCGGCCGGCGTGCGGACACGACGGTCGAGGATGGACCAGCCCTTCAGTCGCAGCCACCATGCCGCGATGCGCTCGCCGCGACGCCCGGCGGCTTCCGCGGTCCGGCGCGCTTCGGTCGTCAGACGGCGGGGTCGGGGCGGCATGGCACCACGCTGACGGATGCGACACTCCGGCGCAAGCGCAAGGATACCCGAGGTATCATGGCAGGGCGACGCTCGTGCCAGTTTCGGTCGACCATGACGACCCCGCGGATCGCAAAGGAAAGACGATATTCGAGTGACCTATTCCACCGAAAGGACTTGGCCGGGAAGCCGGATATAGACCTCGTGCGCCCACCGGTTGAAACTTTCGACGCGGCCATATTCCATGTTCACGATGGGTTTGCGCTCGACGATGCCTTTGACCGTCACGCGTTTGCCTTTGAGATATTGGTCGGCCGAGGCGCCATATCGCCTCGTCAGCACGCTGGCGACATTGGGCGCCAGACGGAAGGTGACATTGTCGGCCGATCGATAATCGGTCGACGAGTTCAAATAGGTCGCCCTGCGCTCTTTACCGGTCGCGCGCACCGTCATGACAAATCGACCGTAATGGCCCCGCGGCATGGCATCTGCCGCAGCGATCGCCTGTTCCGGATTGAGGACGGGTTTGATGGGGTCGGTGGCCGTATCGGCGGACGACGCCAGCAGGGCTGCTGCGGCTACGATTGCTTGGATCGACATCCTATGCCTCCTTCTCGGTCATCGCCTGTGACAAAGATGCGCTGACGTTCCGTTGCGCATCGCCCATGGCGCAGCCACGTTGCAATGCCGTATCGGCTTCGAAACCCGCAAACGGCCTATCCGCCCTTCATCCTCAATGCCCGCGCATACAATTCCTTGCGGTCCAGCCCGAACGCCTTGGCCACTTCGCCCGCGGCCTTTGCGACGGGCAGGCGGGTGAGCGCCTCGGCAAGCGCAGCGTCGGCGTCGGCGGCTTCAGGGAGCGGCTCGTCGCCGGGCGGGGCGACCACGATGACGATCTCGCCCTTGGGCGGCGCATCGGCATAGCGCATGGCGAGATGGGTGAGCGTGCCGGTGACGGCTTCCTCGTAGCGTTTGGTGATTTCACGGGTGACGGCGGCCTCGCGGTCGCCCAGCCCTTCGGCAAGGGCGGACAGGCAGGCGGACAGGCGCGGGCCGGATTCGTAGAAGATCAGCGTGGCGCGGATCGCCGCGACCTCGCCGATGGCATCGACGCGGGCCTTGGCCTTGCTGGGCAGGAAACCGCAGAACAGGAAGCGATCGGTGGGCAGGCCGGCCAGCGTCAGCGCGGCGATCGCGGCGCAGGGGCCGGGGATGGTCACGACGTTGCGACCGGCGGCGCGCGCGTCGCGGACCAGTTTGTAACCCGGGTCGGAGATCAAGGGGGTGCCGGCGTCGGAGACCAGGGCGACGGCTTCGGTGGTCATGCGTGCGATCAGGCCGGGGCGCATCCCCTCGGCATTGTGGTCGTGATAGGGGATCATCGGACGTTTGGTGCCGATGTGGCGGAGCAGACCGGCGGTGACGCGGCTATCCTCGACAGCGATCAGGTCTGCGCGGGCCAAGATGTCCGCGGCGCGCGGGCTTAGGTCAGCAAGATTGCCGATGGGCGTCGCGACGATGTACAGCCCGGGTTCGAGAGGATTTTCGGATATGGCCACAGGGGACGTCATGGCAGAGGCAGCAACATTTGGACAGACATATGGGTCTGGGCTGAAGCGCTGGGCGGCAATCCTGGGGGCGGGATTGCTGGCGGCCTGTTCGACGGTGGTGCCGCGCGCGCCGGTGTCGGCGCCCGACCGGCCGACGCGCCCGCAGGTGGAGCGGCCCGACGACGTGCAGGCGGGCTTGCCGCGCGATACGCAGCGCAACCGGGTGGCGTTGCTGGTGCCGCTGTCGGGCAGCAATGCGGGCGTCGGACGCTCGATCGCCAATGCGACGATGCTGGCGGTGCTCGACACCGGCACGGACAAGGTACGGATCACCAATTACGACACCGCGACGGGTGCCGCCGCGGCCGCCCAGCGCGCCATTGCCGAGGGTGCGAAGCTGATCCTGGGGCCGCTATTGTCCGAGGACGTACGTGCGGTGGCGCCGATCGCAAAGGCGGCGCGGGTGCCGGTGCTGAGCTTTTCCAACGACGTATCGGTCGCAGGCAACGGCACGTACCTGATGGGCTATGCACCGTCGCAGTCGATCGACCGGGTGGTGCAATATGCACGCAGCCGCGGGGTGACCACCTTTGCCGGACTGATCCCCAACGGCCTGTACGGCGAGCGGGCGTCGACCGCGTTCCTGCGATCGGTTGAGGGTGCGGGCGGCGAGGTCGTGTCGCTGCAGACCTATGGCCGGGTTGCGGGCGGCATCGCCGGCGCGGTGACGCGATTGAACGCCAAGGCGCCGTATGGTGCGGTGCTGATCGCCGATGCAGGGACCAGCGCGGCGGCGGCGGCACCGCTGGTAAAGCGCGGCAGCGGCGCGTCGACCCGGATCCTGGGGACCGAATTGTGGAATTCGGAGGCGAGCCTAGCGGCGAAACCCGCGCTGAACGGCGCCTGGTTCGCCAGCGTGGCGGACGGACTGTACCGGCAATATGTCACCAAATACCGGACGCGCTACAATGCCGCGCCCTACCGTCTGTCCAGCCTTGGCTATGACGCGGTGCTGCTGACCGTGCGCATCTCGCGCGACTGGCCGGTGGGGCGGCCATTCCCGGAAGCGCGGCTGCGCGACGCGGATGGCTTTGCCGGGATCGACGGCGCGTTCCGCTTCGGCCGCGACGGCGTGGCGGAGCGGGCGCTGGAGGTGCAGGAGATTCAGGCCGGCACGGTGGTGACGGTGTCGCCCGCGCCGACGGGGTTCGGACGGTAACGCGGCCTGTGCCCCGCTGCCGTCCCTAGGTCCGTCGTCGTCCATGGACCTGATCGGCTCTGCGCGGGCGTGCCGATCCCGGCCGTCGGATGGCCATGGGCGTCAGCGTTCGCCGGGATGACGCCTGCGCGGCAAGCGTGTCCTGCCTGTCCGTCCCTGCCGTCGCTCACGCAGATGGTGCGTCGCGGACGATCAGCGGCAGGATCGCATCCAGCAGCAACGCGCCCTTCTCGGTGACGCGCAGGCGGTCGGCCTCGTGGGCGATCAGGCCCTGCGCCTCCAGCCGGGCGACCGCCGGCCAGTCGATCGGGGCGGTGCCACCGGCCAGCGCCGCGATCCGCGGCAGGTGAATCCCTTCGCGCAGGCGCAGGCCCATGACCAGCGCTTCGCTGGCGCGCTCGTAGGGGGAAAGCGGCTCCTCCACCTCGATACCGTGGCCGTTGCGGGCGACGGCGGCGAGCCAGTTCTCCGGCTTGCGGCGACGCTGGGTGGCAAGGCCGTCGCGGCGACCATGGGCGCCGGGGCCGACACCAGCGTAATCGCCATAGCGCCAATAGGTGAGGTTGTGGCGGCTTTCCGCGCCGATACGCGCGTGATTCGACGTTTCGTACGCGGGCAGGCCGGCGGCGGCGGTCATCGCGCGCGTCGCCTCGAACAGGTCGGCGGCAGTGTCGCCGTTGGGGATCGTCAGCCGCCCCTTGGCCGCATCGGTGGCGAAGCGGGTGCCGGGTTCGATCGTCAATTGATAGAGCGAGAGGTGTTCGGTCCCGAATGACAGCGCACGGGCAAGCTCGGCCTCCCACGCAGGCAGGGTCTGGCCGGGCAGCGCATAGATGAGATCGAAGCTGACGCGGCCGAAATGGCGCTGCGCGGTGTCGAGCGCGCCCAGCCCTTCGGTGACGTCGTGGGCGCGATCGAGGAACTTCAATGCGGCATTGTCGAGCGATTGCAGGCCAAGCGAGACACGGTTGACGCCGGCCGCGGCGAGGTCGGCGAAGCGTGCCGCCTCGACCGAGGATGGATTGGCTTCCAGCGTGATCTCGATATCCGCGGCCGGCGTCCAGATCGCCCGTGCCGCGTCGATGATCGCTGCGACGGTGGCGGGCGGCATCAGCGAGGGCGTGCCGCCGCCGAAGAAGATCGACCCCAACGTACGGCCGGGCAGCGCCTGCGCTTCGTAGGCGAGGTCGGCGAGCAGCGAATCGCGCCACGCCTGCTGGTCGACATCGTCCCGCACGTGACTGTTGAAATCGCAATAGGGGCATTTGGAGACGCAGAACGGCCAGTGGACGTAAAGCGCGAGCGGCGTCTTGTCGGGGGTCATGATGCTGACGATATGGCGGGGATCATGCTGAAACGCCACTCGTGGATCGCCGCTTTGCTCATGGTCGCCGGTTGCGCGCAGGCGCCCGAGCGTCCCGAACGGGTCGTCGAGCCGCGGCCGACGACGGTGAATGCGGCGCGTGGATCGGTCTTGCTGCAACGGACGATGCTGGCGGGGCATAACCGCGCGCGCGGCGATGTGGGGGCGCCGCCGCTGACGTGGAGCGAACCGCTCGCGGTGGCGGCGAAGGGTTATGCGGACACGATGGCGCGGACCGGACGGTTCGAACATGCCGCGCAGTCGCTCGGCATGGACCGGCAGGGCGAGAATCTGTGGACCGGCACGCGCGGTGCCTATCGCTTCGACGAGATGATCGGCCATTGGGTGGCGGAGCGGAAGGACTTCGTGAACCTGCCTGTCCCCCAATCGAGCCGCACCGGGCGGTGGCAGGATGTCGGCCATTACACCCAGATCGTGTGGCGTGGGACGACGCAGGTCGGCTGTGCGCTCGCAAGCAACGCCACGGACGATTATCTGGTGTGCCGCTATGCGCCGCCGGGGAACGTCATGGGGCAGGTGGCGTATTGAGGCGGGGAAGCGCGTTGGCGCGGTTACGACACCGGGCCATGCGCCCCCCAGCGCGTATCCTCCCGGACAGGGCGCAGGCCCTCCGCACACCGCGCATACGGTTTCCGGCATTCGAGCGCACGATCCATCTGGTTGCGCACCCGCTCCAGCATCCGGCAGGAGATACCCATTTCGGTATCGAGAACAATCTGCGGTTCCGGGTTCAGCCGGTGGGACGTCTCGAGATATTGCCTTAGTGCGGCAAAGGAAACGGAGTCGCCGTTCCACCGGATCGCCCCGTCCCGGGTGAGCGCGATCACGCTGGTGATCGGCTGAATACCGATCGGGGCACGCGGCACCGGCCAATAGGAACGCGGCGGCGTGCATGCACGCGGGTCGTGCGGCGAGCATGCGGTGACGACCATGCCCGCCGCCGCGATCGGCAGCAGTGTAAGCGTTCTTCTGGACATGCTCATGCACCGAGGCTGGCTGGAAGACCGTTCCAAGGCAAGTCGGGCGTACGCGGTGTCTACAAACCCGCGGTCGTATAGGGGCAGTAGACCCGCCAGCCGAGCGACCGGTACAGCGCGACGCCCATCGTGGTAGCGGTGAGAATCTGCTGCGCACGGTCGTCCGTCCGGGTGGCGCCGAGGGCGGCCATGAGCGCGCTGCCCAGGCCGCGACGGCGGTGGGGTTCGGTGGTGACGATCCGGTCGTAGGCGAAGATGCCGTCGCGTTCGGCGGCGTAACCGCTCGCCGCGACGGTGCCGTCGGGCGCGGTGATCGTCACGTGGCTGACGGCACCGGTCGTCGTCGTCGCCAGCGCGTAGCCGGGCGGCAGCGTCCGGGGCGGGATCGGCGACGCGTCGGTCACCATCATGCAATTGGCGTCGATGATCGCCCAGCGTGCCGGCAGCAGCCGGCGCAGCGTGGCCGCGTCGGCGCAGAGCTTGAGGAAGATGCGCGGCTCGGCGATCGTTTCGGCGAGGTGCAGCAGGCCGGGCACGGGTGCGGCGAAGACGTAGCGGCGCGTTTCGTCCGCAGCGTCGGTATCGACGCGCCATCCGCCACCGTCCGCTACCGGTGCGGGCAGCCCGCGCGACAGCGATCGGGCAGCGAGCCAGCCATGGACGAGGGCGGGGTCGATCGCGGTCATGTCATCTGCGGCCGCGCCGGCAGCAGCCCGGGATGCGGCCCGCCGCCGACGCCGCCTGGGCCCTCGGCCTTCCGCCTGTGCCGAAGCACGGTTCAGAGCACCGCGGCGACCAGTTGGCGGAAGGCATCGGCGCGGTGGCTGACGGCGTGCTTGGCGGCGGGATCCATTTCGCCGAACGTCTCGGCCGCGTCGACGGGCAGGAACATCGCGTCATAGCCGAACCCCGCCTTGCCGCGTGGCGGCCAGACGAGCGTGCCGTCGACCCGGCCCTCGAACCATTCCACATGGCCGTCGGGCCAGGCGAGCGCCAGCGCGCAGACGAAATGCGCCGATCGCGGCATGTCGGGTTCTTCGTTCAGCCGATCCTCCACCAGCCGCATCGCGTGGCCGAAATCCTTCGATTCCCCCGCCCAGCGCGCCGAGAAGATGCCGGGGTCGCCGCCCAGCGCATCGACGCACAGGCCGCTGTCGTCGGCCAGCGCGGGCAGGCCGGATAGATCGGCGGCCTGCAATGCCTTCAGCTCGGCATTGGCGACGAAGGTCGTGCCGGTCTCCTCCGGCTCGGGCAGGTCGAGTTCGGCCGCAGACACGGGCTCGATCCCATAGGGGCCGAGCAGTTCGGCGATTTCCCGGACCTTGCCGGCATTGTGGCTGGCGATGACCAGCTTGCCGGGGGCGAGCTTGCGGATCGCTTGCGGGGTGTGTCCCTCGCCACTCATCGTACCGCGCGCTCCTGCGCGGCGAAGATGTCCGCGCAGCCGATGCGGGCGAGGCGGAGCAGGCGGAGCAGCGCCTCTTCGTCATAGGTGGCGTGTTCGGCGGTCGCCTGCGCCTCGGCGATGTTGCCGTTTTCCAGCAGCACGAAATTGCCGTCCGCATCCGCGTTTGAATCCTCGATGTAATCGAGGTCGAGCACCGGCGTGCCCTGATAGATGCCGCAGCTGACCGCGGCGACCTTTTGCAGGATCGGATCGGTGGCGAGCTTGCCGTTTGCCATCAGCGTGTTGACGGCGAGGCGCAGCGCGACCCACGCGCCGGAGATCGATGCGGTGCGGGTGCCGCCATCCGCCTGGATGACGTCGCAGTCGAGCGTGATCTGGCGTTCGCCGAGCAGCTTCATGTCGACCACCGACCGCAGCGACCGGCCGATCAGGCGCTGGATTTCCTGGGTGCGGCCCGACTGTTTGCCCTTTGCGGCCTCGCGGCTGCCGCGGGTGTGGGTGGCGCGGGGGAGCATGCCGTATTCGGCGGTCACCCAGCCTTCGCCCTTGCCCCGCAGGAACGGCGGCACGCGTTCCTCGATGCTGGCGGTGACGAGCACCTTGGTGTCGCCGAAGCCGACCAGCACCGATCCTTCGGCATGGCGGGTGAAGTTCGGCTCGATCGAGATGGCACGCATCTGATCGGGGGCGCGGCCGCTGGGGCGCATTCAACTCTCCTCAAGGTCCAATGGCGCAACGCCCTAGACGGCGCAGGAACGCTGCGCCAGTGGTGAGCAAAGGGGACGAGCCGTGTACAAGGGAATGATCGCCGGGCTGGGCGCGGCGCTTGCGCTGTCGGGGTGCGTGACGGTCGACGCGTCGGGGTCCGGATCGGGATCGGGCGGCGCCGGCAAACCGATCGCGATCGAGAGCGAGACGATCCGCTACGAAACCGCGCCATGCTACGGCAGCTGCCCGGTCTATGCCGTTACGATCGCGCCGGACGGGCGCGGCACGTTCGAGGGCAAGCGCTTCACGGCGGTGACCGGCATCAAGGAATTCCGTGCGACGCCGGCTGCCTACCACAGCTTTGCAGCGAAGCTGGCGCCGTATCGCCCGCGCGATGCGGAAACATTGCTCCAGCCGGGCAAGCCGGGCTGCGAGAACGCGCCGACCGACATGCCGAGCGTCGACATCGTGTGGAGCGAGCTGAGCGGCGGCAGCCAGCACCTCAACGTCTATTATGGCTGCGGGCCGCAGGAGATGCGCCAGGCGCTGCGCAGCGCACCCGAATTGCTGCCGATCGCCGCGTTCATCGGGCCGCGGGGCGGCCGCTGATGTCGACTGCCGTCATTTCCATGCGGGCGGGCCCTGTGACCGGTCGGCCCGGCGTGTCGAGCGGGCGCTGAGAGTTACGGTGTTCCGCCCCAGCGTGGTATGACGGAAGGAGCAACGGGTGACTGTGGCGTGCGGGAGGCGGCCATGGGCAGCACGCACCGACAGGCCCTGTTGCCGACCCCTGATCTGCCCTAGATAAAGGCGCATGGCACCGCCCGTCACCGAATTGACCGATCGGGCGCGCGATATCTTTCGCGCGGTCGTCGACGGCTATGTCGCGACGGGCGTGCCGGTGGGATCGAAGACGATCGCGGTCGCATCGGGCCTCAAGCTGTCGCCAGCGTCGATCCGCGGCGTGATGCAGGAACTGGAGGAACTGGGGCTGCTCGCCAGCCCGCATACCAGCGCCGGGCGTATCCCGACCGAACGCGGCCTGCGGCTGTTCGTCGATGGAATGATGCAGGCGCTGGAGCCGTCCGCCGAGGAACGCGCGACGATCGAATCGCGGGTCGGCTATCACGGACCGGTCGAGGAGGCGCTGGCGGCGACGACCGCCGCCTTGTCCGGGCTGTCGGCCTGTGCGGGGCTGGTGATGGTGCCGAAACGCGAATTGGCGCTGCGGTCGATCGGCTTCGTCGGGCTGTCGCCCGATCAGGCGATGGCGGTGCTGGTTAGCGAGGACGGCAGCGTCGAGAATCGCGTGATCCAGCTGCCCGAGGGGATGACGCCCTCGGCGTTGATCGAGGCGGGCAATTACATGACCGCGACGCTGGGCGGGCTGACGCTGGCCGAGGCGCGGGCGCGGGTCGAGCGACAATTGGTCGAGGAGCGCGCCGAACTGGACGTCGCGGCGCGCACGTTGGTCGAACGCGGACTGGCGGTGTGGAGCGAGGACGGCGCACGCCGCCCGGTGTTCATCGTTCGTGGGCAGAGCCGGCTGATCGACGCGGCGGCGGCAGCGGACCTCGACCGCGTTCGCGACCTGCTCGACGACCTGGAGGGAAAGCAGGAAATCGCCAACCTGCTCGATAGCGCCAGCGCCGGCGATGCGACCCGTATCTTCATCGGTGCGGAGAACAAATTGTTCGCGTTATCAGGCTCTTCGGTGATCGCCCGGCCGTTCCGTGGGGCGGGTGGTCGGGTCGTCGGCGTGGTCGGCGTGATCGGCCCGACGCGGTTGAACTATGCCCGCGTCGTGCCCATGGTGGATTTCACGGCGGCAACGCTCGCCCGTCTGATGGGCTGATTCACACAGCTGAACCTACAGGGAATCGAATGACCGAAGAGACGAAGATCGACGCCGAGGCGCTGCGTCAGGAAACCGCCGAGGCTGCTCCCGAAGTCGCGGAGCACGACCGGGTCGCGCAGTTGGAAGATCAGCTGGCCGAGGCGAAGCAGCAGACGCTGTACGCGCAGGCCGAAATCCAGAACGTCCGTCGTCGCGCCGAAAAGGAAGTGGCGGATGCGCGGGCCTATTCGACGACGTCGTTCGCCCGCGACATCCTGTCGGTGGCCGACAATCTGTCGCGCGGCCTGTCGGCGATCCCTGCCGACCTGCGCGCCGACGAGCGGCTGAAGGGGCTGGTCACCGGACTGGAAGCGACCGGTCGCGAGCTGGAAAGCGTGTTCGCGCGCAACGGCATCACCAAGGTCGAGGCGATGGGCGCGACGCTCGACCCCAACAAGCACCAGGCGATGATGGAAGTGCCGAGCGACGCGGCACCCGGCACGATCGTCCAGGAGATGCAGGCGGGCTATATGATCAAGGATCGCCTGTTGCGCCCGGCGCTGGTCGGCGTCGCCCGCAAGCCGGACTGATCGACGCTTTTCCCTCCGGGAGGGGGGCGGTGGGGGCTCGTTTGCCGACCCCCTCCACCCTCGCCGTGTCGGAGCGGACTGAGAAAGAGCCATGAACCCCAATCTCACTACCGATCGCCCGACCTTCGTCACGCACCTCGAATGTTCGCTGACCGGCGAGAGGTACGAGGCGGACCGGCTGCACGGCCTGTCCAGGGCCGGGCGGCCGTTGCTGGTGCGCTACGACCTCGACGCGGTGAGCGCGAAACTGTCGAGGGCGGCACTCGCCGCACGGCCGACCGACATGTGGCGGTGGCGCGAGTTGCTGCCGGTGCGGCACACGGACAATGTCGTCAGCCTGGGTGAGATCGAGACGCCGTTGATCCCGATCCCCGGCAGCGCCGGCAGCGCCGGCAGCGGCAACGTGCTGGTCAAGGACGAAGGGCGCCTGCCGACCGGCAGCTTCAAGGCGCGCGGGCTCGTCATGGCGGTGGCGATGGCGAAGGAACTGGGGGTACGCACGATCGCGATGCCGACCAACGGCAACGCCGGCGCGGCACTCGCCGCTTATGCGACGCGGGTCGGTATCGAGACGATCGTCTTCTGCCCCGAGGACACGCCCGAGGTGAACGTGCGCGAGATCGCGATGCAGGGCGCGCGGGTCTGGCGCGTCAACGGCCTGATCGACGATTGCGGTGCGATCGTGGGGAAGGGCGCCGCAGAGGGGCGCTGGTTCGACTTTTCGACCCTCAAGGAACCGTACCGGATCGAGGGCAAGAAGACGATGGGGCTGGAACTGGCCGCGCAGCTGGGCTGGGAACTGCCCGATGCGATCTTCTATCCGACCGGCGGCGGCACCGGCCTGATCGGCATGTGGAAGGCGTTCGACGAGCTGGAGGCGCTCGGCTGGATCGGCCCCAAGCGGCCGCGCATGTATGCGGTGCAGGCGAGCGGGTGTGCGCCGATCGTCCGCGCGTTCGAAGACGGCGTCGAGCATGCCGAACGGTGGGAGGATGCGCATACCGTCGCGGCGGGCATCCGCGTGCCCAAGGCTGTCGGCGACTTCCTGATCCTGCGCGCGGTGCGGGCGAGCGGCGGCAAGGCGCTGGGCGTCGGCGACCCCGCCATCCTGAAGGCGGTGGACGATGCCGCGCGGCGCGACGGGCTGTTGCTGTGTCCCGAAGGCGGTGCGACGCTCGCCGCCTATCGCGAGGCACTGCGCACCGGCGAGGTCGACGAGGACGAGCGCGTGGTGCTGTTCAATTGCGCCACCGGGCTCAAATATCCGATGCCCGCGGCACCGCAGACGCTGGACCGGCACGCGGCCATCGATTTCGCCGCGCTCTAGGCCTCGCTCCGCCCCCTCGCTCCGTCCTCTTGCTCGAGAGGGCGGCTAGGCCGCGGCCAGTAGTGCTGCGGCCTGTTCGGTGGCGGCGCGCGTCGCCTGCGCCAGCCGCTTCACCTCCTGCGCGACCACCGCGAAACCCCGGCCATATTCGTGGGCACGCGCCGCCTCGATCGTCGCGTTCAGCGCCAGCAGGTTGGTCTGGTTGCTGATCGTGCCGATCGTCGCGACGATCCGCGTGACCTGGGTCATCGCATCGGCCAGGTTCTGGCGGACCTGCGCCTCGCGGGCATGACGATAGTCGGCGGCGCCGGCGGCGAAGGCACGAATGTTGATCGCGGCCAGCCGGTACAGCGCGTTGGTCAGCACGGCGTATCGTGCGGGATCGTCCGCCAGTGCGTCGCGCAGTTTGTGGTCGCGCGCCCGATAATTGTCGGACAGGCCGTTCAGGTAATCGTCGTCGTCGCCGCCACTGGCGACGAAGCGCGCGCCGCGGGCGATCATCTGGGCGTCCAGCGCCGTATCGAACGGCCCCAGGAACTTGCGGCGGGTATAGGCGATCTCGTCGGCGATGATCTGGGTCATCGTCATGTCCGTGCCGGCATACAGGGTCCGCGCGAGGGGATGGTGGCAGAAGGCGCGCGATTCGGCGACGATGACCGGTTCGAGCAGCGACCAGATGTCGCGCAGCGCGGCGACCAGATCGGGGTCGTCCAGCAGATGGGCCAGGCGGACAGGAGGAGCGGCGTACATCGATGACCTTGGCAGAAGGGAAGCGCCCCGTTGCGGGGCCTATGCCTCTAAGCCGCGGAAGGTTAATAGGACCGAAACGTAACTGGTTCGATCTGGTCAGGATTGCGCATGGCGGCGTCGCCTGCCGTCATCGCCGCCCCGTCGACGGCGGGGCAAGGATGGTCAGCCGAACGGCAGCAGGCTGTCATATTGCGCCAGCGACGGCGCACCGGGCACGCGCGCGCCGTGGCGAAGCAGAAAGGCGTGACGGACGATCTCGCCCTGCTGTTCGATTCCGTAGCGATGCAGCGGCTGACCCGGCTTCAACGCATAATCGTAGCGGCACCACGGATGCCGGGCGAGGGGCAGGCAGATGCCGCGCTGGTGTTGCCAGATATGCACCATCTCGTGGATGAACAGGCCCTGGTCGGTCAGGGCGGCGGCGGCGAAATCGTCGCGCCAGGCGGTGCCGGCCGGGTGGAAATGGATGCACCCGCACGGGGCCATCACGGTGTTGCGCGGCTGAAAGAACGCCCATTTGGTGCGCGACAGGCGGACGGCGTCATAATCGATGGCATCGCGGAACATCGACGCCGCCAGCGCGCGCTCCCCCTCGGTCAGCGCGCGCGCGGCCGGCGGTGTCCCGATCGTCAGCAGCGGCATGCGGCGCGCGCCTCACCGTTGGGCCGCATGCCGTCTCCGCGGCCGTCCGGATCGATGGATACGACCGACCGGCGATCGCGCACGACCCGGGCGTCGTCACGGCCATGGCGCCCGGCATCCGCCTGGATGCCGCAGGTCGGGCGCCGTATCAGCGTCAGGAGCCCGGCGCCGGATCGGCAGCGCCGACCGCCGTCGCGGGCGCGTAGATGCGCGCGCCATTCGCGAAATTGAGCGTCAGGTTATAGATCCGGCCGGCCTTCGCCTTGGGATTGACGTCGAACAGCATGACGTGGCGGCCGCCCGGCGCGAACACCGTGTCCTTGCCCGCCGGCACCGCGACGCTGGCGAGCGGTTTCATGCTCGCCATGCCGCCGGTTCCGGTCATGCTCTCGTGCATCTCGGCGCGGATCGCGATGTCGGCGCTGACGTTGATGAGCGTCGCGTTCGACGGTCCGCCTTCCAGCGTGAAATAGGCGACGCCCGGTCGTCCGGCGACCGCGGGCAGGCGGATCCACGCATCGTCCACCGTCACCCGGTCCGGTCCGCCGCACGCCGCCAACCCCATCGGCAGCAGTGTCGCCGCCATCAGCACCCACCCGCGCGTCATCGCTTCGTCCTTCCGCAGCCCGACCGGCCCGTTTCGCGCCATGTCACTATGGCGCGCGCCGTCTTGCGGCAAGCGGAACCCCACCTATATCGCGGCCATACACCGGAACTTGTCGCTGCCGTAACGGGGCAAAGGTTCCATGGTTTTTACTTGTGAGGGGCTAAGCAAGCACACATGGCTAAAGTAATCGGTATCGACCTCGGCACGACCAACAGCTGCGTCGCAGTGATGGAGGGCGGCAAGCCCAAGGTGATCGAGAATGCGGAAGGCGCGCGTACCACGCCATCGATCGTCGCCTTCGCCAAGGACGGCGAGCGGCTGGTCGGCCAGCCGGCGAAGCGTCAGGCCGTCACCAACGGCGACAACACGATCTTCGCGGTGAAGCGCCTGATCGGTCGGCGTTTCGACGATCCGATCACCAAGAAGGACACCGAGCTGGTCCCGTACAAGATCGCGCGCGGTTCGAACGGCGATGCGTGGGTGTCGGCGGGTGGTAAGGATTATTCGCCTTCGCAGATCAGCGCCTTCACGCTGCAGAAGATGAAGGAAACCGCCGAATCGTATCTCGGCGAGACGGTGACTCAGGCGGTCATTACCGTGCCGGCGTACTTCAACGACGCACAGCGTCAGGCGACCAAGGACGCCGGTCAGATCGCCGGCCTCGAAGTGCTGCGCATCATCAACGAGCCGACCGCGGCGGCGCTGGCCTATGGCCTTGAGAAGCAGGACGGCAAGACGATCGCCGTCTATGACCTTGGTGGCGGCACGTTCGACGTCTCGATCCTCGAGATCGGCGACGGCGTGTTCGAGGTGAAGGCGACCAACGGCGACACCTTCCTCGGCGGTGAGGATTTCGACAACAAGCTGGTCGAATATCTCGCCGAAGGGTTCAAGAAGGACGAGGGCATCGACCTGTCGAAGGACAAGTTGGCGCTCCAGCGTCTGAAGGAAGCGGCCGAGAAGGCGAAGATCGAGCTGTCGTCGGCCGCCTCGACCGAGGTCAACCTGCCCTTCATTACCGCCGACCAGAACGGTCCGAAGCATCTGGTGAAGACGATAAACCGCGCCGATCTGGAGCGGCTGGTCGACGACCTCATCAAGCGCACGATCGATCCGATGAAGAAGGCGCTGGCCGATGCCGGCCTGAAGACCGACGACATCAGCGAAGTCGTCCTCGTCGGCGGCATGACCCGCATGCCCAAGGTGCGCGAGGCGGTGAAGGCGTTCTTCGGCAAGGAGCCGCACACCGGCGTCAACCCGGACGAGGTCGTGGCGATGGGTGCGGCCATTCAGGCCGGCGTGTTGCAGGGCGACGTCAAGGACGTGCTGCTGCTCGACGTGACCCCGCTGTCGCTGGGCATCGAGACGCTGGGTGGCGTGTTCACCCGGATGATCGATCGCAACACCACGATCCCGACCAAGAAGTCGCAGACCTATTCGACCGCCGACGACAACCAGGGCGCGGTGACGATCCGCGTGTTCCAGGGCGAGCGCGAGATGGCGGCGGACAACAAGATGCTCGGCCAGTTCGACCTGGTCGGCATCCCGCCGGCGCCGCGCGGCGTGCCGCAGATCGAGGTGACGTTCGACATCGACGCCAACGGCCTCGTCAACGTGTCCGCCAAGGACAAGGGTACCGGCAAGGAACAGCAGATCCGCATCCAGGCATCGGGCGGTCTGTCGGACAATGACATCGAGCAGATGGTGCGCGATGCCGAGAAGTTCGCCGAAGAGGACAAGAAGCGTCGTGCCGGCGCCGAGGCGAAGAACAACGCCGAATCGCTGATCCACACGACCGAACGCCAGCTCGCCGACAATGGCGACAAGGTGGACGATGCGCTGAAGGGCGAGATCCAGTCGGCGATCGACGCGGCGAAGGCCGCGGTCGAGAGCAACGATGCCGACCAGATGACCGAGAAGAGCCAGGCACTGGCGCAGGTCGCCATGAAGCTCGGCCAGGCGATCTACGAGAAGCAGGCCCAGTCCGAAGCGTCGCCGGAGGGCAATGCCGGCGGCGAGGCGCCGAAGGACGATGTGGTCGACGCCGAATTCTCGGAAGTCGACGACAACAAGGCGTAACCGAGGTCCCGCCTCCGCTCCCGGCAGGGGCCACGCAAGTGAGACTTTCGTGACTTTCCGCCGGTGGCGGGGGCGTAGGGACTTTAAGGGTCGGGCATGAGCACCACAGTCGATTATTATGAGTTGCTCGAATGCGAGCGCAATGCGGACGGTGCGACGCTGAAGTCGTCGTATCGCAAGCTCGCGATGAAATACCATCCGGACAAGAATGCCGGATGCAAGGATAGCGAAGCCAGGTTCAAGGCGGTCAGCGAAGCCTATGAGGTTTTGAAGGACCCGCAGAAGCGCGCGGCCTACGATCGCTATGGCCATGCCGCGTTCCAGAATGGCGGCGGCGGCGGTGGCGGCGCACAGGACTTCGGCGGCTTTTCCGACATCTTCGAATCGGTTTTCGGCGAATTCATGGGCGGCGGTCGCAGCGGCGGCCGTGCGCAGCAGCGGCGCGGTGCAGACCTGCGCTACGACATGGAAGTCACGCTCGAAGAGGCGTTCCACGGCAAGCAGACCGAGATCACCGTCGACGTGTCCGCGCAGTGCGACACCTGCCACGGGTCGGGCGCCAAGCCCGGGACGCACGCCTCCACCTGCCGCCAGTGCAACGGCCATGGCAAGGTGCGTGCGCAGCAGGGCTTCTTCGTCGTCGAACGCGCCTGTCCGGTCTGCCAGGGTGCGGGCGAGATCATCGCCGACCCGTGCGGCGATTGCCGCGGCGAAGGACGGATCGACAAGACCAAGACGCTCAGCGTGAACGTGCCGCCCGGCGTCGATGAGGGGACGCGCATCCGCCTGTCGGGCGAAGGCGAGGCTGGACCGCGCGGAGCGCCGGCTGGCGATCTGTACATCTTCCTCCACGTCGGTCGGCATGCGATCTTCGAACGCGAAGGCACGACGCTGTTCGCACGCGCGCCGATCAGCTTCACCACGGCGGCGCTCGGCGGCGCCCTGTCGATCCCCGGATTGGATGGGCGGACGCATGAGATCAAGATTCCGGCGGGCATCCAGTCGGGCAAGCAGTTGCGCCAGCGCGGCGCCGGCATGCCGGTGCTGCAAGGCCGTGGGCAGGGCGATCTGGTGATCCAGATCGACGTCGAAACGCCGACCAGGCTGTCGGTGCGCCAGCGCGAGTTGCTGGAACTGTTCCGCGAGACGGAAACCGGTGACGAATGTCCGGCCAGCCAGGGGTTCTTTGCCAAGCTGAAGGGTGTGTTCGCGGCGGAGTGAGCGGACGCGTGTCTCGCTACACTCGTGGGGCGGGATGCTTTCCGACGAAGGCCGATCCGGCTCATGGTGAAAGTACGTCCGGTGCGCCGGATCCGGTCATGATCCTATTCGGGCGGAACTCCGGCCTGCGCCGCGGAACGGCTGTGGATCGATAAATGCGCCGACCCGCGATGGCACGCACCGCTTTTGGGTTGCGTGCGTCGGCGACGGCGCCAGACTGTCGTCAGTGAACCGGGGGGTGTGCATGCGTGGTCAGGTGTTGGGTGTAGATACGCGAACCGGCGAGGGGCTGGTCGCGGGCGATGACGGCAACCGCTATCGCTTCACGCCCGAGGATTGGGCGCAGCGCGGTGAACCCGCGATCGGGATCAAGGTCGATTTCGAAGCGAGCGGCGAACGGGCACTGAGCGTCTTTCCGATGCCGGACACGGCCGGCCACCGCCCCGTCGTCGCGCCGCCGCCGCACGTACCGGCGAACGATCGCAGCAAGATCGTGGCGGCGCTGCTCGCCTTCTTCCTCGGCACGCTCGGCATCCACCGCTTCTATCTGGGACGGACCGGATCGGGGATCGCCATGCTGGTGCTGAGCATCACCGTCATCGGCTTGCTGGTGACGGGGCCATGGGCGTTGATCGATATGGTCCGGTATCTGGTCATGTCGGACGAGGAATTCGCGTTGCGGTATCGCCGAAAGGGCTGACCGCCTAGCCGCGCTCCCCGTCGCCCGAAGGGTAAGGGAGCGGGCGGGCCGATGGGTCAGAGGGTGGAAATGATCACCCCGACCACCAGCGCCTGGGCCGCGATCGCCAGCATGCTGCTGGCTGCGGTTTCGAACATGCGCATGGAAGGTCTCCGTTGCCGGAGGAATATCCGGCAAGCGCGATATGTAAATTATTGCTCCTTTGCGCAATATTATTACATGCAATCGCACATGCGTTTCACGCAACTGTAACATTGGCATGAGAGTGCTGCGCGTGAAGCCCCGCTAGCTGGGGCGAAAGCAACGCGCGCTTGCCATCGTGGCCGGGACTTGGTCTGATCCGTCTTGTTCATGCCGGAGATCCACATGCCCCGTTCCCTGCTGCTCGCCGCCGCGCTGGTCGCCGTGCCCACGCTGCCGCTCGCTGCGGCGCCCGTCGCGGCGCCCCGCGTGCCGATCGCGACGCTCAACCAGCTGCCGCAGCCCTTGCCGCTGCCCTATGACGCGGCCGCCGATGCGAGGTCCGCGGTTGCGGCAGCGAAGGCGCGGGCGCTGAAGGGGCATCGGAAGCTGCTGATCGACATGGGCGGCAATTGGTGTCTCGATTGCCGCCTGCTTGCCGGGGTGATGGAACTGCCGGCGATGCGCGGCTTCATGGCCCGCCATTACGAGGTGGTGACGGTGGACATCGGCCGCTTCGACAAGAACCTCGACGTCCCGGCGCGCTACGGGATCAAGGGACGGCTGGCGGGCGTGCCCGCGCTGCTGATCGTCGATCCCAAGACGGACAGGGTGGTCAACGCCGGTCGCGAGACGGCATTGGCGGATGCGCGCAGCCTGACGCCGCAGGGGCTGGCCGACTGGCTGGCGCAATGGGCGTAAGGGGAAATCCTCCCCGTGCCGGGGAGGATCTCTGTCAGCCGAATACCCGGGCGAAGATCGTGTCGACGTGCTTCAGGTGATAGCCGAGGTCGAACTTCTCCTCGAGCTGCTGGGGCGACAGCGCGGCGGTCACCTCGGCATCGCCCTTCAGCAGGTCGAGCAGCGATAGCTGGCCGTCCGACTCCCACACCTTCATCGCGTTGCGCTGAACCAGCCGGTACGAATCCTCGCGGCTTACCCCTGCCTGCGTCAGCGCGAGCAGCACGCGTTGCGAATGGACGAGGCCGCCCATCTTGTTGAGGTTCTTGTCCATCCGCTCCGGGTAGACGAGCAGCTTGTCGATCACCCCGGTCAGCCGCGCCAGCGCGAAGTCGAGGGTGATCGTCGCATCCGGCCCGATGTAGCGCTCGACCGACGAGTGCGAAATGTCGCGCTCATGCCACAACGCGACATTCTCTAGGGCGGGCGTGACATAGCCGCGCACCATGCGGGCAAGGCCGGTCAGGTTCTCGGTCAGCACCGGGTTGCGCTTGTGCGGCATCGCCGACGAACCCTTCTGGCCGGGCGAGAAATACTCCTCGGCCTCCAGCACTTCGGTACGCTGCAGGTGACGGACCTCGGTCGCCAGCCGCTCGATCGAACTGGCGATGACGCCCAGCGTCGCAAAGAACATCGCATGCCGGTCGCGCGGAATGACCTGCGTCGACACAGGCTCGACCGACAGGCCGAGCTTGGCGGCGACGCGTTCCTCGACGGACGGGTCGATATTGGCAAAGGTGCCGACCGCACCGCTGATCGCGCAGGTGGCGATGTCGGCACGCGCAGCGATCAGCCGCGTCTTGCAACGGTCGAACTCGGCATAGGCCTGCGCCAGCTTCAGTCCGAACGTCACCGGTTCGGCATGGATGCCGTGGCTACGCCCGATCGTCGGCGTCATCTTGTGTTCGATCGCTCTCGCCTTGAGCACCTCGAGCAACCTGTCCAGATCGGCGAGGAGGATGTCAGACGCCTGCGCCAGCTGCACCGCCAGCGCCGTGTCGAGCACGTCGGATGAGGTCATACCCTGGTGCATGAAGCGTGCCTGGTCGCCGACATGGTCCGCAACCCAGGTCAGGAAGGCGATGACGTCGTGTTTGGTCACCGCTTCGATCGCGTCGATCGCCGGTACGTCGATCGCCGGGTTGGTGTTCCACCACGCCCACAGCGCCTGCGCCGCCTCTTTCGGCACCACACCCAGCTCAGCGAGCGCGTCGGTGGCATGTGCCTCGATCTCGAACCAGATGCGGAAGCGGTTCTCCGGTGTCCAGATCGCGGTCATCTCGGGGCGGGAATAGCGGGGGACCATGATGTTCCTTCGTCCTGATGGGCGCACGGGTCGTCGTGGCCGTTTCGGCACGACTCGCGGTTTTCTGCGGGCGACGTAGCAGCGCGGGCGTCCACCGACAAACCCGGCGGGCCGGAACCGTTGCAATGAGGAAAGCATTCCCCATCTCAAGTAAGCGCAGCGAACGGCATAATCCTTCGCTGCAAGGTTCATGAAGAACGATGGGAGACAAGCAATGCTGAAATATGCTCTTCTCGCCGGAGTGATGACGATCGCTGCACCGGCTCTGGCGCAGACCCAAACCAATACTGCGCCGCAGGCGGCGACTGCTCCGGCGGCGGTGCCGGATGGTACGCCGGTCGCCGATCCGCAGGCATCGCCGGCGACGCCGATGGATTCGGCGCAGGCGACACCCGCCGACGGCACGACGCAGAGTGCCGCCGCGGAACCGGAGGCCACCGGTGGACAGGTCGCATCGGTCGTCGAGACCGAATTTCCGACCTATGACGCCAACAAGGACGGCAAGCTGGAAAAGGCCGAATTCGCCAGTTGGATGGTGAAGCTGAAACAGGCAAGCGATCCCAAGGCGAGTGCCACCAGCGCAGAGACAAAGGCGTGGGTAAACGCGGCGTTCGCACAGGCCGACACGGACAAGAACCGGTCGGTGACTCAGCCGGAACTGGTCGGCTTCCTTAGCAAAGGCCAGTCCTGATCCCCGGCCACTAGGCAGGCATGGGCCGTCGGAGCAATCCGGCGGCCCTTTGCTTGGCGCAGGTCCGCCGCTCAGATCAGCCCCTGCGCCTTTAGGCTGACATGGCCGTTGATGCCCATGATGATATGGTCGTGCACCACGATCCCCATGGCGGCGCCGGCATCGGCGATCGTCCTCGTGATCGCGATATCGGCGCGGCTCGGTGACGGGTCACCGGACGGATGGTTGTGCACGAGGATGATCGCCGCCGAGCCGAGATCGATCGCGCGCCGGATCACCTCGCGGACATGGACGGCGGCCTGGTCGATCGAACCTTCGCTCATCACCTCGTCGCGGATCAGCATGTTTCGCGTGTTGAGGTGAAGGACGCGGAACCGTTCGATCGCGTGATGCGCCATGTCGGCCCGCAGATAGTCGAGCAGCGCCTGCCAGTTCGCCAATACCGGTCGCTCGGCCACTTCCGCCTTCAGCATCCGGATCGTGATCGCATGCGCGATCTTGATGGCGGCGGCGGACCGGTCGCTGATCCCTTTCACGCGGGTCAGCGCGGCGGCATCCGCCGTCAGCAGCCCGCCGATGCCGCCGAATTCCCGCAGCAATGCCTTGGCGATCGGCTTGGTGTCGATCCGGGGGAGGGTCAGGGTCAGCAGATATTCGATCAGTTCGTGATCGAGCAACGCATCACCGCCGCCGGCCAGCAGGCGGCCGCGCAGCCGCTCGCGATGGCCGGCGGCGTCATCGGGCGGGGTGACGGCAGGTTCGTCGGGCAAGAGCGGCAGGGGCGGCATCGCCGCCAAGCCTAGGGCGCGTCCAATGCGGGCGCAATTGCGCCGACGCGTCGCCTCCGGCTATGTGGCATCGATGGCCGAGGGCGTTGACCAGTCGAGCGATACGCCTCCTGCCGCCCCGCGCGGTTCTCGGCTGGCTCGTGCGCGCCTGCCCCGTGCCCGCCTGCCCCGACTGGGTCGGGGTGGCCGCGTCGTGCTGGGCATCGCCCTGGTGCTGTTGGTCGCGCTGATCGGCGTGTGGGTCGCGCGCAAGCCGATCGCGACGCGGGTCATCGACGGCGAATTGCGCAAGCGGGGCGTAAGCGCGCGCTATGACGTCAGCGCTCTGGGGCTCGGACGGCAACGGCTGACCAACGTCGTGATCGGTGATCCCCGCGCGCCCGATATGGTGGCGGATTGGCTCGAAGCGCAAACGCGGGTCGGGCTGAACGGCGCGAGCGTCATTGGTGTACGCGCCGGGCATGTGCGATTGCGAGGGCGATTGGTCGACGGACGGCTGGTCCTCGGCGAACTCGACAAGCTGATGGGACCGCCAACGGGCAAGGCGTTCGCACTGCCAGTGCTGCACGTCGATGTCGCCGATGCGCGGATGCGGCTGGATACGCCTTATGGCGTGGTCGGACTGAAAATGGCGGGGGCAGGCCGGCTCGACGACGGCTTTGCGGGGACGCTGGCACTGGTTAGCGATCGGCTGGCCTACGGCACCTGCGCGGCCACTGGTGTGCAGGCGGCGCTGCGCATCTCGATCGCCGACCGTGCGCCGCATGTCGTCGGACCGGTGCGAGCGGACCGGGCCGGATGTGCCGCGACGGCGGTCGCCCGCTTCGCGGGCGATCTCGACGCGCGGATGACGCCGGCCTTCACCGGCTGGTGCGGATCCGCGCGGGTCGCCACGGGCGCGGTCAGCAGCGGAGGCATCAGCATCGCCGGTGCGCGCGGCGCCATCGATTTCGAAGGCGATGCGAGGGCGACGGACGGCACGGTCGATCTGGCTGCATCGTCCGCCATGGCCGCGGCAGGTCGCGCAGACATGCTCCGCGCGCGTGGTCGTTACCGGATCGGGGCCGAACAGCTTTTTTCGGGCACCGTCCGCGTCGATGGTGCCGGCGTTGCCCCCCGGCTCCTGGCCACATTGCAGCGGAACGGTGTCGGCCACGGCACACCCGTCGGACCGTTGATCGCGGCGGCCACGCGTGCGGCGGGGCTGGCTGCCCGCAGGTTCGGCGGAGAGGCGGCATTGGCCATGCGGATGGCTGCAGGCGAAGGCCGCGTGCGGGTGGCGCGAGCCGATATGGCCGCGGCCAGCGGCGCGCGTTTCCGCAGTGGCGGCGGCAGCGGCATGACGCTCGCTTGGCCCAATGTGCGGGTCCGGATCGATACGCACGCATCGCTGTCGGGCGGCGGCCTGCCCGAGGTCTCGCTGGACCTCGCCCAGTCGCGCGCTGGCGCATCGATCCGCGGCCGGGCGGTGATCGCACCTTATATGGCCGGGACGGCGGGATTGGCGTTGACGCCGGTGTTGTTTTCGATTGCGCCGGGCGGCACGACGCGAATCGTCGCAACCGCGTCTTTGTCCGGGCCGCTGGGGGACGGTCGTGTCGACGATCTGCGGGTGCCACTCGATCTGCGCTGGAACGGACGTAATGTGCTGGTCGCCAATCCCGGTTGTACCCCGGTGGCATTCCGACGGCTCACCGTGTCCGGGCTGGCGCTCGACCCGGCGCGTACTACCATCTGTCCCACATCGGGCGCGATCCTGACGATCACCGATGGGCAGGTGGGTGGCGGCGTGCGGCTGGCTGCGACCCGGCTATCCGGGCGGCTGGGGCAGACACCGTTGACGCTGGCGGCAAGCGGGGCGCAACTGCGCCTGGGCGACCGGGGGTTCATGCTGGACGGCGTCGCCGCTCGCCTGGGCAGCCCGGACCGGATGACGCGGATCGACCTCGATCACCTCGACGGGCGGATCGCGGCCGACGGCGTGGCCGGCAGCTTCTCCGGCGGATCGGGCCAGATCGCCAACGTGCCGCTGTTGCTGGGTGCGGCGGCGGGCGACTGGTCGTTGCGCGATGGCGTCGTCGCGCTGACCGCAGCGATGACGGTGGACGATGCCGCACCCGATCCGCGATTCAAGACGCTCGCAGTGCGGGATGTCACGTTCCGCCTCGCCGACGGGATCATCGCGACACGGGGAACGCTCGTCGAGCCGACGCTCGATGTCAGGGTGGCCGACGTGACGATCGATCACCGGCTGTCGTCGGGCGGCGGCCATGCCGACATCGCGGTGCCGGGCATCGCCTTCACCGAACGGTTCCAGCCCGACCTGCTGACCCGGTTGACCTACGGCGTCGTCGCCGACGTGCGCGGCAGCGTTGCGGGGGAGGGGCACATTGCCTGGGATGCGCAGGGCGTCACCTCGACCGGCCGGTTCGCGACGAAGGATACCGCGCTCGCCGCGGCCTTCGGTCCGGTGAGCGGCATCACGACGAGCGTGCGCTTCACCGACCTGCTGGCCCTCGAGAGCGCGCCCGCACAGGTCGCGACCATCAAGACCGTCAATCCCGGCATAGCCGTGAGCGACGGCACGATCACCTACCAGTTGCTCGCCGATCAGCGCGTGCAGGTCGACAGCGGGCTCTGGCCGTTTGCCGGCGGCACGATGACGCTGTTGCCGACGACGCTTGATTTCACCGAAGCGGGCGCGCGGCGGATGACGTTTCGGCTGGACGGTGTGAAGGCCGACCAGTTCCTGGGCCAGTTCGACTTCAAGAACCTCGACGCCAGCGGCATCTTCGATGGCGAGCTGCCGATGATCTTCGACATCCAGGGCGGGCGGATCGAAAACGGGCATCTGGCGGTGCGTCAAGGCGGCGGCAGCCTGGCCTATGTCGGCGACCTGACGCAGAAGGACCTAGGGCTGTGGGGCAACATCGCGTTCCAGGCGCTGCGGTCGCTGCGCTATCGCAACCTGACGATCGGCATGAACGGACCCCTGGCGGGCGAGATGATCACCGAAGTGCGCTTCGCCGGCGTATCGCAGGGCGCGGGGGCGAAGAGCAACTTCATCGTCCACCGGCTGCAGAAGCTGCCGTTCGTGTTCAACATCCGCATCAAGGCGCCATTCCGCGGACTGCTCGATTCGGCCCAGTCCTTCTACGACCCCAGCCGCCTGATCCAGCGCAACCTGCCGGCGCTGCTCGACCGGCAGAAACAGGCCGGTCAACCGACCCGCCAGCCGGCGGCGCCGGCCATTCAGCCTCCCGCAAGCGGAACCGTGCCATGAACGAAACAGGATTGAAGATGTCGGGACGAATCACGATCTCGGGACGGATGATGGCAATGGTCATGATCGGTGCGGCAACGACGGCGTTGGGCGGGTGCATCAACGTCTCGGCTCCGGACAAGCCGATCGAGATCAATTTGAACATCAGCGTCACGCAGGAAGTGGTGTATCGTCTGGATGGAGAGGCGAAGACGCTGATCCAGCAGAATCCGGGTGGGATCTTTTGATATGAAGACGAATCGTTGGATGGTGGCCGGTGCGATGGCGATCGCGGGCCTGTCGGCAGCGGCGGTGGCGCAGCGCGATCCCGCTTATGCCGCCGCGCGCGAGGCAAAGCAGGTCGGCGAGCAGCCCGACGGCTACCTGGGCGTGGTGAGCGGCGGTGCGCCGGTGCAGGCGCTGGTCCGCGACATCAACATCAAGCGCAAGGCCGCCTATACCGCCAGCGCGCAGGCGAGCGGGTCGACGGTCGAACAGTTCGCCTTCACCAGCGGATGCAACCTGGTCGCGAAGGTCGGACAGGGTGAGATGTACAAGACGCCGTCGGGCCAGTGGAAGGAAAACACCGGCACCCCCGAACTCGACGGTCGGTGCAAATAAGGTCACCCTAGGTTGGGGGACGGCTTGTCGCAGCCGCAAACTGAAAGGCGACCGGGCCGCCCCACCGGCATTGCAGCACGACGCCACCTTCCCGTTCCGGGAGGAGGTGGGTGGTATGCGACTCTGCCCGGTTGACACCCCGGCACCCCCCACCTAAACGGACCACGCCTTGGCGGGATCGCTCGCCCTATGCGTTTTCTCCCCCGGCTGAATGATTAGGCGAGGGATGGCGCGTGGCGGACGAGGATACCGGACGAGACTTCACCAGCGCGGACGATCCGCGGCTTTCCGCGCTCGATGAGCGGCTGAAGGAAGCCCGGCATCAGGAAGCGTTGCGGACGGGGCAGGGGGCGCCGACGGCCGATGCGGGATACTCGCTCGGCAATCGCGTGCTCGCCGCCCTGATCGGAAGCCTCGTCGGCAGTGCGCTGATCGGCTGGTGTATCGACCACTGGTTGGGCACGACCCCATGGGCGCTGATCGTGATGCTGTTCCTCGGAATCGCCGTCGCGTTCAGGCAGATCATTCGGATTGCAGGCGAACGCCCGGAGTAACCCGGGCGTTTGTCGTATTAGGGAGCGTAAGCCCCAGTGGCGGTGGAGCAGATGGCGGCAGAATCGGGCAGCAAGATCGATCCGATGCACCAGTTCCTGATCGAACCCCTGTTCGGTCGGCATTGGGTCGTCGCGGGATACGACATCTCGTTCACCAACTCCGCGTTGTGGATGGTCATCACGCTCGCCAGCCTGTGGCTGTTCATGCTGGGCGGGATGAAGCGTGAGCTGGTGCCCGGCCGCTGGCAGGCCGCGGTCGAGGGTTTCACCGGCTTCGTCTCCAACATGCTGACGTCGAACATCGGGCCGCAGGGCAAGCGCTTCGTCCCCTACGTCTTCTCGCTGTTCATGTTCATCCTGTTCGCCAATATCTGGGGCCTGACCCCGGTCGGCGTCGTACCGGGCTGGCATCCGTTCACGATCACCAGCCACCTGACCGTCACCGGCGTGCTGGCGATCATCAGCTTCGCGATCGTGTTGATCGTCGGCTTCGGCAAGCACGGCTTCCATTTCTTCGCGCTGTTCGTGCCGCACGGCACGCCGAAGCTGATGATCCCGCTGATCTTCGTCGTCGAGCTGATGAGCTTCCTTGTCCGCCCCTTCTCGCTGGGCCTGCGACTGTTCGTCGCCATGACCGCGGGACATATCCTGCTGAAGGTGCTGGCGGCGTTCGTGATCAGCGGCCTGAACCTCGGCATCGGTTATGGCTTGCTCGTATCGCTGCCCAGCTTCCTGCTGATGATCGGCATCACGCTGCTCGAGCTGCTGGTCGCCGCGATCCAGGCCTATGTTTTTGCGCTGCTGACGAGCGTCTATCTGAACGACGCCGTCAACCTGCACTGAGTTTTTCGTTCCAACCTACTGATAGATATACGGGAGTTTTGACATGGACGCAGAAGCCGCCAAGATGATCGGTGCCGGTCTGGCCGCGATCGGCATGGGCCTCGCCTCGCTCGGCGTGGGCAACGTGTTCGCCAAGTTCCTCGAGGGCGCACTGCGCAATCCGGGTGCGGCGGACAGCCAGCAGGGCCGTCTGTTCATCGGTTTCGCGGGCGCAGAGCTTCTCGGCCTGCTCGCCTTCGTGACGATGATCATCCTGCTGTTCGTCGCCTAACATCCGGTATGTGCCGCCGGGCCTCCAAGGGGTCCGGCGGATCATCCGGGGTCGCGCTAAAGGTCATCAATGCCTCAGATTTCGCAGATCGCCGCTACCTACGCCTCGCAGATTTTCTGGCTGCTTATCACGTTCGGCATCCTGTATTTCGGGATCGGCAAGGTGATGGTCCCCAGGGTCATTGCGACCGTGGACGCGCGTGAAGCGCAGATCGCGGCAGACCTTGCCGCGGCAGAACAGGCGCGCCTGTCCGCCGATACGGTGGAAGCGGCATGGCGCCTGAAGATGGACGAGGCGCGCGCCGCCGCCCTCGGCGAAACCAGCGCCGCCAAGGCACAGGCCGCCAAGGCTGCCGAAAGCCAGATCCGCTCTGCGGATGCGGAGCTTGCCGAACGGCTGGCGCATCACGATCTCGCTGTCGGCAACGCCAAGGCCAACGCGATGCTCAACCTCCAGTCGGTCGCCGCGGAAGTGGCGCAGGAACTGGTGACCAAGGTGTCTGGCCTGACCGTCGGCATCGATGCCGCCGCCGATGCGGTGCGGAGGACCAGCGCTCATGGCTAATCCGGCCAGCAATCCCGACGCGACCGCTGCCGCCAATCTGGCGGACGCGGCATCGTCGACCAGCCTGCAGCCGCGCGACGTTCGCGACGGCAGCGAATTGACCGCCAACGTGTCCGAACCGGGCGCGGAACATGTCGCCGAGGCGACGGCACTCGGCTTCAACACCACCGGCTGGGTCGGCATCGCCGCCTTGTTCGTGTTGGTGGGCATGCTGATCGTCAAGGTGCCGGCGAAGATCGCCGCCAGCCTCGACAAGCAGATCGCCGGTGTACGGGCGCAGCTCGACGAGGCGAAAGTGCTGCGGGCGCAAGCCGAGACGCTGCGCGCCGAATATGAGGCGAAGGCGAAGGCCGCCGAAGCCGATGCGGCGACGATGCGTGCCCACGCGCAGCAGGAAGCGAACCAGATCATCGCCAAGGCGAAGCACGATGCGGAGGAGCTGATGGCCCGCCGCACCAAGCGCGCCGAAGACAAGATCGCCGCCGCCGAGCGCAATGCCATCGCCGAAGTGCGCGCCCTCGCCGCCGAAACCGCCTCCAAGGCCGCGGCGGTGCTGATCGCCGAGCATCACGATGCCGGTGCGGACAAGACGATGATCGATCGGTCGATTTCCGGATTGAGCCGCCTCAACTAGCCATTCGTGCCTCGCGGAACGGGAGGGGGGCCGGCGCAGCCGGGGGGAGTTGCGGTCGCGCCGGATAACGCCGCTCGTTTCCCCCTCCCTCGCTGTACGGCCGTGCTCCCCCCTCGCCGATGATACCTCTACGACCAGCGTCTCTTCACGGGTTTCCGGCGCTGTCGCTTCATCACGAGCCCGCGCTAGGAGTAACATCCATGTCGTGGCTGATCCTCGCCATCGCCGTGTTCACTGAAATCTGTTGGGCGCTCAGCCTGAAATGGGCGGCCACGGTCGCCACCTGGCAGGCGTCGAGCGTGCCGATCATCCTGTCGTTCGTGAACATGGGCCTGCTCGCCCTCGCGATGCGCGGCCTGCCTGCCGGCACGGCCTATGCGGTATGGACGGGCTGCGGCGCGGTCGGCGTCATCATCGGCGGCATGCTGCTGTTCGGCGACAAGGTCAGCACGATCCAGGCCTGTTTCATGGCGCTGACCGTGGTCGGCATCGTCGGCACGAAGATGTTCGCGCAAGCCTGAACCTTTTCCACGGCGGCGGACGTGCTACACAGGCACGGTCCGCCCGCGTGCGGACCTCTGGCGAGGTACTGGCGATGTCGATCCTGCTCATGGCGTTCCTGATCGGCATCCAGGCGCAAGCGCCGTCCCCCGCCGCCGCTGCCGCCGACAGGTTCGCGCTCGACCTGCCGCGCGACGACGCCGCGACCGTGCAACCCGAGCCGGATACCCGCCCGGTGACGCCATCTGTGACACCATCGGCTTCGCCGACGGTCGCGAACGGCGGCTTTTCGCTCGACACGCCGATCGCCGACCTCATCGCCAACGCGCAGGCCAAGGCGATCCTGGATCGCGACCTGCCGGGGTTGAGCGACGATACAAACCTCCCGAAATTTCAGACGCTATCGTTGCGCAAGCTGGCGCCGTTGAGCGGTGGGCAGATGACGGCGGCACTGCTCAACAAGGTCGGGACGGATCTGGCGGCGATCGATGCGAGTGCGCCTGCGCCCGGGAAGGTCGAAGTAAGGCGGGCCTTGCCGAGCGGTCGATAACCCCTCGGGCTCCGGCACACCTGATCGAGCACTATAGGCCACGACCTCCGGCGGCGCGGATGGCGATCGCTTCGTCGCCCAAACCGCCGCCGGGCCACTAGCCCGCAACCCCTCCGACTCCTACATGGCGGGGATGTCGTCCTACGGTCCATCCGATCGATTCAACGAAGAACGCGCCACCTACACCGTTCGCGGGTCCGACACGCCGGATCTGGAGGCCGGGATCGCCGCGATCCGCAACGTGCTGCAAACGCTGCCGACCCGATCCGGCGTCTATCGCATGCACGATGCCAAGGGCGACGTCTTGTATGTCGGCAAGGCGCGGTCGCTGAAGCAGCGCGTGGCGAACTACACGCAGGTCAAGGGCCTCACCAAGCGGTTGCAGCGGATGATCGCGCAGACCCGGTCGATGACGATCGTCACGACCAACAACGAGGCGGAGGCGCTGCTGCTCGAGGCGCAGCTCATCAAACGCTACCGGCCCGCCTACAATGTGCTGCTGCGGGACGACAAATCGTTTCCGTTCATCCTGCTGCGAAGCGATCACGACTTTCCGCGCGTGCAGAAGCATCGCGGCGCGCGGCGGGCGGCGGGCAATTACTATGGCCCGTTCGCCAGTGCGGGCAGCGTCAACAACACGCTGAACGCGTTGCAGAAGCTGTTCCTGTTGCGATCATGTACCGACGGGTTCTTCAAGACGCGTGATCGCCCGTGTCTGCTCTACCAGATCAAGCGCTGCTCCGCGCCATGCGTCGGGCGGGTCGACAAGGACGAATACAAGGAACTGGTCGACGATTGCCGCGACTTCCTGGGCGGCAAGTCGACCAAGGTGCAGGCCAAGCTTGGCGCGCAGATGCAGGCTGCCGCGGAGAACATGGATTTCGAACTGGCCGCCTTGCTGCGCGACCGGCTGAAGGCGCTCACCTTCGTTCAGGGGTCACAGGCGATCAATGCCGAAGGGGTCGGCGATGCCGATGTCTTTGCGCTCGCCTGCAAGGACGGGACGATGGGCATCCAGGCGTTCTTCATCCGCGGTGGCCAGAACTGGGGGCATCGCAGCTTCTTTCCCCAACATACCAACGAAGTGCCCGAAGACGAGGTGCTCGCCAGTTTCCTCACCCAATTCTATGAGGAGGTGCCGCCGCCCAAGACGATCCTGCTCGACCGCGACCTGAACGAAGGCGCGTTGCTGGGCGAGGCGCTTGGCGAGCGGGCGGGGTATAAGGTGGCGCTGTCGGTGCCGCAGCGGGGCGATCGCCGCCGGCTGATGGATCAGGCGAAGCGCAACGCGATCGAAGCGCTGGAACGACGGCTGGCGGAAAGCACGACGCAGGCGAAGCTGCTGCGCGAGGTTGCCGAGCTGTTCGACCTGCCCGAACCGCCCGACCGGATCGAGGTCTACGACAACAGTCACATCCAGGGAACCAATGCCCTCGGCGCGATGGTCGTCGCTGGGCCGGAAGGGTTTCGCAAGGGGCAGTATCGCAAGTTCAACATCAAGGGGAACGAGGCGGCGACCGACAGCGACGTCGGCATGATGCGCGAGGTGTTTCGCCGCCGCTTTGCGCGGGCGCAGACCGAGGATCCCGATCGCGATGGCGGCGAGTGGCCCGATCTGGTGTTGATCGACGGTGGCAAGCCGCAGCTCAACGCGGCGAAGGCGGTGCTGGAGGACCTCGGGATCGAGGACGTGTGCATGGTCGGCGTCGCCAAGGGGCCGCATCACGGCCGCGAAGGGCGCGAGGTGTTCCACATGCTCGACGGGCGGGAATTTCAGCTGCCGGTGAACGCGCCGGTGCTGTTCTACCTCCAGCGGCTGCGCGACGAAGTCCACCGCTTCGCAATCGGTGCGCACCGCGACAAACGGTCGAAGGCGATCGGCGCGAGTCCGCTGGACGAGGTTCCCGGTATCGGGCCGGCGCGCAAGAAGGCGCTGCTGATGCATTTCGGCACGGGGCGGGCCGTCCGCAACGCCAGCCTGGAAGACCTGAAAAAAGCGCCGGGCGTATCCGCGGGTGTGGCGCAGCAGGTCTACGACTTCTATCACGCCCGCTGACCTTTTCTTCACCCGCCGGCGATAGAGGAGCGGCATGGCGACACCCGTCTTCCTGACCGTCGATACCGAATTCGCCTGGCGGCATCACGCCGCGGGGCTCGACCTCGACACGATCTATACGCGGTCGCTGGAGCCTGCCGGGGTGGGCCTGAGCTATCAGCTCGAACGGCTGGCGGAACATGGGCTGAAGGCGTGTTTCTTCGTCGATCCGATGCCCGCGCTGGTATTCGGCCTGGGGCCGGTGAAGCGGATGGTCGACACCATCCTTGGAGCCGGTCAGGAGGTGCAATTGCATATGCATCCCAATTGGACCGGGGCGACGGCCGGGGATCGCGCGGCTAGCTACGGCCGGTTCCAGATGTACGAATATACGCTGGACGAACAGATCGCGTTGCTGCGCGGCGCGACCGACCTGCTGGTGGCGGCCGGTGCGCCGCATCCCATCGCATTCCGCGCGGGGGGCTATGCCGCCAACGACGACACGTTGCGCGCGCTGGCGTCGCTCGGTTTCGTCTATGACAGTAGCCACAACGGATGCGAACGGGAGGAAAGCCGGATCGGTCTGGCGCCGGACCGGATCGCGCCGGTGGCACACCATCTGATCGAGGTACCGGTGTCGGTGATCGAGGACGCCCCCGGCCTGTGGCGGACGTTCCAGCTCTGCGCACTGTCCAGCGCGGAGGCGGCGGCGGCGCTCGATCATGCGGTGGCGGAGCGGCATGCCGCGGTGACGATCGTCAGCCACGGCTTCGAACTGGCCAACCGGCTGGGCACCCGGGCGAACGGTGTGCACGTCCGCCGCTTCGACACGCTGTGCCGTTTGCTGGGCGCGCGCACGGCGGAACTGCCGACGATGCATTTCGCCGACCGGCCGGTGCTGCGGCTGGATGCCGATGATCGGCCACTGGGCGCGAATGCGCTGCGCCGACGGTTGCGGCAGGCCGAACAATTATGGTCGAACTGGGTGGCAGAGCGCGCGGCATGACGGCGGTGGCGCTGAAGTTTCAGGTCGGCGCGCGTACTCTGGTGTCGGTCGACCGGCACCTGGCACGGGTCGCGCTGTCGCTGGACGACGTACTGGCGGGGCAAGCGCCGGCGCTGCCGGCGGCCGGGCGCGACGGCTATCTGGTCACGTCGCTGCCCAGCGGGCTCGCCGGCGCGGTGCGCGGCGCTGGCTTGATGGCGATCGTCCGCCAGCGCTACACGCGCTTTTATACCGACCTGACGATCGGCCACGATGCATGGCTCGCCAGCTTGTCCGGGTCGGCGCGATCGACGCTGAAGCGCAAGACCAGGAAGGCCGCGACGGCGGGGGTGGAGGTGCGCACCTATCGCACGTCGGACGAGCTAGCGGCCTTTTACCCCCTGGCGCGCGCCGTGTCGGCCAAGACCTATCAGGAACGGCTGCTCGACGCCGGGCTGCCGGAGGATGCGGCGTCGGTGGCGCACCTGCATGATCTGGCGTCCATGGACGGGTTGCGGGCCTGGCTGCTGCTGCTCGACGGGCAACCGGCGGCGTACCTCTGCTGTACCGCGCAGGGATCGGCCCTGCGCTACGATCACGTCGGGCACGATCCGGCGTGGAACGACTGGTCGCCGGGCACGGTGTTGCAGGCGGCAGCGATGAAGACGTTGTTCGGCGATCGCTTCGCGCGCTTCGATTTCACCGAGGGCGAGGGGCAGCATAAACGGTTGTTCGCGACCGGTGGCGTCGATTGCGTCGACCTGTTGTTGCTGCGGCGCACCTTCGCGAACCGGGCGACGATGACGGCGCTGGGCGCGTTCGACGGGGCGATGGCAGCGGCGAAGCGGGCGACGCGGCACCCGATGCTGGCAGGGCTGGCAAAGCGGGTGCGGCGCTGATCCGTCCGTGGCGCGATACGGTTCGGTCGGTATAGTCGAGCCATGCACCTGAGCGCAGAAGCCATCGTCCTCGCCGTTCGTGCGCATGGAGAGCATGGTGCGGTCGTACGCGCGCTGACGCGGAGCGACGGCGTCCAGCCCGGCTACGTCCGCGGCGGGCGTTCGCGACAGATGCGACCGGTGCTGCAGCCTGCCAATGCCATTGCCGGCGAATGGCGGGCGCGGACCGGCGAGCAGCTCGCCGCGCTGACGATCGAACCTCTGCACAGCCGGGCGGCCCTGCACGGCGAACCCTTGTCTGCCGCGGCGCTGGCCTGGGTCACTGCGCTGACCGCAGCGGCGCTGCCCGAAGCGCAACCGTATCCAAGACTCTACGATGCCCTGGGCGGCGTCCTCGACGCGATCGAGGCGGCCCCCGCGGCCAGGGGCTGGGCGAGCGCGCTCGCCCGCTACGAACTGCTTCTGCTCGCCGAACTGGGCTTCGGTCTGGACCTCGATAGCTGCGTGGTGACCGGGCTGGCCGATGATCTCGCCTTCGTCAGCCCACGCAGCGGCGGTGCGGTCAGTCGCGGGGCGGCGCATGGTTACGAAGAGCGGCTGTTCGCGCTGCCGGTGTTCCTGGGCGAGGGCGGGCCGGCGGATTGGCCCGATATCCTCGCGGGCCTGGCGATCACCGGCCACTTCTTGGCACGCGACCTGTTGACCGACCGCCGGGCGGAGCCGCTGGTCGCGCGGGAACGGCTGGTGGCGATGTTGAAAAGGGCGGTTGCGTGAGGCGCGGACGCGCGGCAAGGCGTGCGGCATGGCATTGATCGCACTCCTGCCGGGCGACGGCATCGGTCCAGAGGTTATCGAGCAGGCGCTGCGGGTGCTCGATGCTCTCGAACTTGACCTGACGTACGAAGAGGCGCCGGTCGGCGGCGCGGCCTATCACGCGCTGGGGCATCCGCTGCCGGACACGACGCTGGATGTTGCGCGGCGCGCCGATGCGTTGCTGTTCGGTGCGGTTGGCGACCCGACCTGCGACGGTCTGGAGCGGGCATTGCGGCCGGAACAGGCGATCCTTGGGCTGCGCAAGCATCTCGGCCTGTTCTCGAACCTGCGTCCGGCGACGCTGTTCGAGGGATTGGAGGATGCGTCGGCGTTGAAGCCGGAGATCGCACGAGCGATCGATCTCGTCATCGTCCGCGAACTGAACGGCGATGTGTATTTTGGCGACAAGGGCCGGCGCGCGACGGCGGACGGCCATCGCGAGGGCTATGACATCATGAGCTACGACGAAACCGAAGTACGCCGCATCGCGCGCGTCGGTTTCGAGACGGCGCGGCGCCGCCGCGGCCAGCTGTGTTCGGTCGACAAGGCGAACGTGCTGGAAACATCGCAGCTGTGGCGCGATGTGGTCATCGAGGTGTCGGCGGACTATGCCGACGTGGCGCTCACTCATATGTACGTCGACAATGCGGCGATGCAGCTGGTGCGTAACCCCGGCCAGTTCGACGTCATCGTCACCGGCAATTTGTTCGGTGACATCCTGTCCGACCAGGCGTCGATGTGCGCGGGTTCGATCGGCATGCTGCCGTCTGCCAGCCTGGATGACGCGGGCAAGGGCCTGTACGAACCGATCCATGGCAGCGCTCCCGATATCGCTGGCCAGGGCAAGGCCAATCCGTGCGCCGCGATCCTGTCGGCGGCGATGATGCTGCGCCATTCGCTCGGCCAGCCCCAGGCGGCGGACCGGATCGAAGCCGCCGTAGCGCAGGCGATCCGCACCGGCGCGCGTACGGCCGATCTGGCCGGGACCATGACGACATCCCGGATGGGAGATGCGGTGCTCGCCGTTCTGTGAGCAGCTTGCTCGAGATCGCCGTCGTCATCCCGACTTTCAACGAAAAGGCGAACGTGCCGACGCTGGTCGCCAGGCTGGATCAGGCTCTGGCCGGGCGGCGCTGGGAAGCGATCTTCGTCGATGACGACAGCCCCGACGGCACCGCCGCTGCGGCCCGCGAGCTCGGCCGGATCGACGGCCGCGTACGGGTGATCCACCGGATCGGCCGTCGTGGCCTGTCGTCCGCCTGCATTGAGGGCATGTGCGCCACCGCCGCGCCGGTGGTCGCGGTGATCGATGGCGATCTGCAGCATGACGAGACGCTGTTGCCGCGGATGCTGGACCTGCTCCAGCACGATCCTGCGCTGGATCTCGTCGTCGGATCGCGCTTCGTCGACGGTGGCGGTACCGGCGACTGGGATCGCGACCGGGTCGCCAAGTCGGCGCTGGCGACCAGGTTGTCGCGCAAGGTGCTGAAGGGCGACCTGAGCGATCCGATGAGCGGCTTTTTCGCGATCCGCACCGATCTTGCGCGCCGGCTTGCGCCTGACCTGTCGGCGATCGGCTTCAAGATCCTGCTCGACCTGATGACGGCGAGCCCGGTCGCGCTGCGGTTCGCCGAGCTGCCCTACACCTTCCGCGTCCGGACCGAGGGCGAATCCAAGCTCGATCACGTCGTTGCGATGGAATATCTGATCGCGCTGTACGACCGGATGTTCGGCCGGTTCGTGCCGGTGCGCTTCGCGATGTTCTCGGGCATCGGCGTGCTCGGCGTCGGCGTGCACATGGCCGTGCTCGGACTGGCGATGCTCGTGGGCACGACCTTCCTGCCCGCGCAGATCATGGGTGCGGTGGCGGCCATGACCTTCAATTTTCTGTTGAACAACACGCTGACCTATCGCGATCGGCGCCTGAAGGGACTGCGCCAGTTGCTCGACGGCTGGGTGTCGTTTTGCGTCGTCTGTTCGGTCGGGCTGGTCGCGAATATCGGGATCGCGGCGTTCGTCCACGATGTCCGCAACAGCGGTGTCGCCGCTTCGGCGCTGATCGGCATCCTGGTCGGCGCGGTGTGGAATTACGCGCTGTCGTCCAAATTCGTCTGGGGACGCTACTGACCGGTCGTTGGCCGCGTCAGGGACGGTTGGTGCGCCGGAGTCGACCGCGCTCCATCGCGCGCGCTGTGTTTGTCATTTGACGGGATGGCCGCCGCAATGGCAGGAAGCGCCCTAAATTCGCGCGAAGCGGAGCGGAAGACCGGGCATGGCGACAAACATTGCGGCGCTCCTCAGCGAGGCGCGCGACCTAGTGGAGCAGGCGATACGACTGGTCGTCGAGGCCGACGAGACGCTCGCTGCGGCGGAGCTGGAACAGGCCCTGCACACCATCCACGATCGCGCAGCGGCGGCGGGGCGGCTTAGTTCAGGCTCGACGCGCGGCTGCCCATCTGCGCTTCAATGACCGCCTGGCAGGTGTCCGCGATCATGCGGAAGCCTGCCTCGGTCAAGGACGCGACCCCATTGCGGACCGACACGAGATCGCGCTGCACGAACACGTCGATCCAGCGACGGGCGACAGCGGCCGCCGCTGGCGCGGCTGTGATGAAATCGGCGACCGGCATGGCATGACCATCCGCGACGAACAGTGCCAGCAGCATGTCCAGCGATGGACAATGAACGAATTCCGGAGGCAGCGTCCGCTGCATCGCTCGCCGGTCCGCGATGAGTCCGAGGGCCGCGCCATGCAATTGCTGCATGATCACCGGCGATCGCATCGCGATCGTCTTCGCCCAAAACTCCACCAAGCGCTCGTTTGCCACAGCTGGCCCTCGTTTCGTGCCTCTCGTCGTTCCGGAGTTTGAGCGCGTTTGGCTTAACGAACAATATCCAAAGGCTTCATTTTGCTGGGAGATTGCTCCACGATGAAACCGTCGGACGGCTCGTTCCGGCGGTGAGTGGGCAAAAAATGGCGGAATAGGCGGGTTTGGCGATGACGTTGCTTCCCCGTGGCCCGCAACGCTCGCAGACCAAACGGTGACATCGGCACACGATGCGTGCCGTTCGGAATAGCGCATGACGCCCCCGTTCGATCGCTTCAGGCCTGCCGGCGCGAAGGATTCGATGCCCGCGCGCCGACCGAAGCCGAGCGGTCATCCCACCCGATACCAGATCGGACCGTCGGCAAAGATGTCGGCGGCCCGGGCGGCGCCGTCATCGAATTTGAGGGTGGCATCCGGAATCGTCGTTCCCCGCACCAGTACGGCCACCGCCAGCACCGCCCCGTCTATCCTCCGCGTGAAGGCGAGGATGCGATCGCTGCCGATCACCTCGACCGGCCGATAGTCCCCGTTCGCGAACAAGGCCGGGTCGGCCCGGCGCAGGGCTAGGAGGTCGACGATCAGACTGAATTTCGCCGATGCGGCGTCGCTATCGAACAGAGCCGCACGGGCGACATAATCCACTGGCCGGCGATTGTCGGGGTCGACCAGACTTAGGTCCGCCAACTCGGTGCCCTGATACAGGTCCGGCACGCCGGGCAAGGTATAGCGCAGCACCGTCTGGACCAGCGTATTGGCATCAGCGGCCGGCGCGATTTCGGCGACGAAGGCGGTGGCCTCGGCCACGAAACGCGGCTCGGCCAGATAGCTGTCGATGAGGGCGGCGGCGGCGGCTTCATATGCCTCGTCCGGCGCTTCCCACGACGAGCGCAGCTTGCCCTCGCGCAGCGCCTTCTGCTGCCACGCCTTGAGCCGATCGGCGAAATCGGCGCTCGCGCCATCGTCGGGCCAGGCACCGACGATCGTCTGGAGCAGCATGTAGCGGTCGCCGCCGTCCACCTCATGGTCCCATGCCCAGGACATCGCATCCCACGCCTCGACGCGGGCACGCCAGGCGTCGGGCATCGTGCTCAGCACCGCCAGCCGGGCGCGGACATCCTCGCCGCGCTTGTGGTCATGGGTGGCGGTGGTCAGCATCGCATGTGGCACGTCGCGGACGCGGTCGGCCATCAACGCATGGAATTCATTCACGCCGATGCCGAGGACGTTGGCATCGAACCCGACATCGTTGCGCGACAGCAGCCGCCCCGATCGATAAAAGGCAGTGTCTTCCACCGATTTCGCCGCGATCGGCGCGGAAAGCTGCTGGAAACGGCGAACGGCATCGGCGGCGTCGCCCGGTCCGTCACCGGCCAACCACGCCAGGATACGGTCGACGACATGCGCCTCCCCGGGCGGGATCAACCACGACACCCGTTCGCGCACGATGCCGCGAATCCTGGCGTCGGACGCGGGCGCGGCATCGCCGGTGCCATAGGTCCGATAGACGGGAAAGACCCACATCAGCCGCTCGATCGCGCGGCGCAGCATGGCGGGGGTCACCGCCTCGTCCGTGTTGAGCGCGACGAACGCGGCGACGCATGCATCCAGCTGGGCGGAGAACTGCCACGCCAGCAGGTCCTGCCGCGCCTCGAATTCCTCCGCCTCGAATCCTTGATAGCGGCCGCTGACATCCTGCCACAATTCTTCCAGCGGCAAAGCACCGAGCGGATCGTGGATCAGCGTCGCCACCTGTTCCATGAAGTCGTATCCACTGGTGCCGTCGACGCCCCAGTCCACCGGCTGGCCCTCACCGGCACCCAGGATCTTCTCGATGACGATCCAGGCATCGGGACCCATCCGTTCGCGCAAGCGGCGGCAATAACCGATCGGGTCGGTCAGGCCGTCGACGTGATCGACACGGACGCCGTCGATCAGCCCGTCCTCGTACAACCGGAAGTAAAGTGCGTGCGTCGCCTCGAATACCGCCGGGTCTTCGATGCGCACGCCGGCAAGGTCGTTGACGGTGAAGAACCGCCGCCAGTTCAGCGCATCGTTGGCGACCCGCCAACTGGCGAGGCGATAATGCTGGCGATCGAGCAATTCGGGTAGCGGCAGGTCACGTGGTCCCGCGCGGAGCGGGAAGCGATGCTCGCCGTATGCGACGATCTCGTCGCCCTCGACCGCGAGGTCGCCGTTGGCGAGCGATGCGGCGAGCGTGTCGCCGAGGACCGGCAGGACGATCCGATCGCGCCAGTCGATGTCGAAGACACGGGCGTGGTCGCTCGCTTCGCCTTTCGCGAGGACGTCGTTCCACCAGCCATTGCCGCCGCCCGCCACGCCCATGTGGTTGGGAACGATGTCGATCACCACACCCATGCCGCGTGCCTTGAGCGCTGCGACGAGACTGCGAAAGGCGTCCTCGCCGCCAAGTTCCGGATTGATGCGCGTCGGATCGATCACGTCATAACCGTGCGTCGAGCCGGCGCGTGCTACGGTGATCGGCGACGCATAGAGGTGACTGACCCCAAGCCGGTCGAGATACGGCACCAGTTCCTCCGCATCGGCGAAGGTGAAGTCCTTGTGGAATTGCATGCGGTAGGTGGCGCGGGGGATCGTCATGCTGGCGTCCTTGCGGAGAGAAGGGCGGTGCGACGGGCGACGTCGGGGCGGGCGAGCAGCGCCGCAACCGTGTCGGGCATCCGGCGGCGCCAGTTGGGATGTTCGTCGGTGGTGCCGGGCAGGTTCGGCTGTTCCTCTATCCCGATCAGATCCTCCAGCGGCACGATGGTGATCGGGCACGGCGCCTGCGCGGTGAACGCGATCGCCGCATCGATTGCCGGCGCGGCATCGCCCGGCAGCGGACCGTCGGCGACACCGGCCGCTTCGCATGCCGTCCACAGCGCCTTCTTTTCGCCGATCCGGCGCAGGCGATCGGCAGGTTCGTCGTTGCCGCCGCGCTTCAGCTTGTAGTTCCACATGATGTCGCGGCAGCTCCACCAGCCCGCCAGCGTCGCCGTATCATGGGTGCCGGTCATCGCGACCGCCTGTTCGTCCCACCGGTTCGCGGGCGTGAACCCCTGAGCGTCGCGCTCGAACGGCAACACCCGCATGCCCAGCATGCCCCTTGCCGCCATCGTGTCGCGGAACCCGGGCGGCACGGTGCCAAGGTCCTCGCCGATGACGATCGCGGCGGCACGATGAGATTCGAGCGCGAGAATACGCAACAGATCGTCGAACGGCATCGTCAGATAGGCCCCGTCGCTCGCCTTGCCGCCGTCAGGAATTACCCATAGCCGCTTGAGGCCGAGCGCATGGTCGATGCGCAGGCCGCCGGCATGGGTGAGCGCCGCGCGCACGGTGCGGATGAATGCGTCGAATCCGGTACGGCGCATGGCGAACGGCGATAGCGCGGTTATTCCCCAATTCTGCCCTTGCGGCCCGAGCGGATCGGGCGGCGCACCAATCGACAGTCCGGTAAGCAGGTCGCCGCGGCGGCTCCACGCATGGCTGCCGCCCGCATCCATGCCGACGGCAAGATCGGCGATCAGGCCGATGCGCATGCCGGCGTCCCTGGCGGCGGCTTGCGCCCGTGCCAGGCTGCGCTCGGCAAGCCATTGCAGGAACGCGTAGAAGCTTACGTCGCTGGCATGGTCCGCGGCAAAATGCCCGACGGCGGGGCTGGCGGGATCGTGATAGGCGGCGGGCCAATCCTGCCAGCCGCATACACCGAAATGCGCGTGCAATGCGTCGTAGCGGGCGTGCTCGTTCCAATCCTGCCGCTCGGCGCGATCGGCATCGAATTGTGCGAGCACGTCGTGAGGCGCTTGATCGAACGCCCGCCGTAGATGGGCCAGGCGTGCGGGCAGCGCTCGCTGCCAGTCGATCAGCGCGCCGCCGTCATCCTCCGCAGGCGCAACGCCGACCAGCGTCGGGTCGGCGAGCAGCGCGTGGTGGAACAGCCTGCTCGACGGGGCATAGGGGCTGAAGCGACGGGCGTCGTCCGGAAACAGCGCGTGGGTCGGGCTGATGGCCACCGCATCGGCGCCCGCGGCGGCGAACGCGCGCGTCGCCTCGGCGAGCGTGCCGAGATCGCCATAGGCACTGCACCGTCCGCCCCGCAGCGCCGGGATCTGAATGGCGGCACCCCAGCTATGCCCCGGCGGCGGCGCGACGCATCGGCGAGGCGCGACCGCGAGCGTGATCGAAGTGCCATGAATGTCGAGCCGGTAATAACCGGGGCAATCGATCGCCGGCATGGTGCCGTTGGCGGCAACCATGACGGCGCGTTCGGTGCCGTCTTCGAGCGTCAGGGTGGCCGGGCCGGCGCGCGTGGGGAGGGCGATCGGCAACCCCGCGTCGGCGGTGATGAAGCGGGCACCCTCGATCTGCGTGTCGAGGGTGTCGAGGATCGCGCGAACGACGTCGTCGGTGACACGATGCCGACGTCCGTCCGCATCCTCCCAATCCCTATGGATGCCGGCATCCTCGGCCCGCTTCGCCAGATCGGTCATGGCACGATGCTCCTCATACCATCGCCCTCGCGGCGCATACTGGGGGCCAGTCCGTGGGACCGGCATTCGAGACTACGGCCGTGCCACTCATCAGCCAGGGCCGTGGCGGGAGGGCGCAGCCAATGTGGCGGGGGTGGACGGGGGTGCCGAACGTGGCGTCCGGCTGCCACTGCGGGGCGACGGAACCGCGACCGCCATCATCGCGACAGCCACGCACGGAACCGCTCGCCTTCGCTGTGCAGCACCTCGCCCTCGATGTCCGGCAGCGGGTCCGGGTCATAGGCGAGATCGATGGCGATCGTCAGCACGCTGCCATCGCCCAGCTGCCAACGGGCGGTCACCGCCGCCGCGCCGGTCGCCTCTGCGTCGAGCGATGTCGTGCCGGCCAGATGCGGTACGATCGCCGATTGGCGTAGCATGATCAGATCGCGGACCAGGTCCCGCCAGGCTGCCGCATCCGGTCCCGGCTGTGGCTTCGATCGCTCGAACGTCTCGATCGCATTGGGATCGGGGATACACTCGCGTGCCGCCGGATCGGCGAAGGCGTCGAACTTGGCGAATTCCTTGCGCCGACCCTCGCGTACCGCGTCCGCCAGTTCATCGTGGAAATCGGTGAAGAACAGGAAGGGGCTCTCGCTCCCCTCTTCTTCGCCCATGAACAGCAACGGGATCTGCGGCCCGAGCAACAGCAGCGCGGTCGCCGCCCGCAGCCGCGCGGTGTCGGTCAACAGCGTCAAGCGTTCGCCCAGCGCCCGATTGCCGGTCTGGTCGTGGTTCTGCAGAAAGGCGACGAAGCGGGTCGGCGACAGCTGCCCGCTGGGCTTCCCGCGCGGCTTGCCGTCGTGGTTCGGCGACCCTTCCCCCTGATAGATGAAGCCATCCGACAGGCAGCGCGCCAGCCGCTCCGCCGGCCGATCGGCGAAATCGCCGTAATAGGCGCTGGTTTCATCGGTCAGCAGGACATGCAGGACGTTGTGGAAATCGTCGTTCCACTGCGCGTCATACCCACGCTCGCCCAGCCGATCCGCGTCATTCTCCTCGTTCTCCAGCACCAGATGGATGTGACGATCCGGGAACGCCGCCCTGATCTCCACCGCCATCGCGTCGAGGAACGCCGGGTCGGCGATGGCATGCACCGCGTCGAAGCGCAGCCCATCGATGCGATAATCGCCGAGCCACATCAGTGCATTGTCGACGAAGAAGCGGTGCACCGCGTCGCGTCGGACCGCGACCGCACCACCCCACGGCGTGTGGACGTCGGCGTCGAAGAAGTCCGGAGCGTAGGTCGACAGGTAATTCCCGTCGGGACCGAAGTGATTGTAGACGATGTCGAGGAAGACCGAGAGGCCGAAGGCGTGCGCGGCGTCGACGAGCGCCTTCAGGTCGGCGGGCGAGCCATAGGCCTCTGCCGGGGCGTAGGGCAATACGCCGTCATAGCCCCAGTTGCGCGTCCCGCCGAACGCGTTCACCGGCATCAGTTCGATCGCGGTGAAGCCCAGCGCGGCGAGCGCCGGTAGCCGGTCCATCACGCCCCGGAATCCGCCGAGCAGGCCCGCGTGCAGTTCGATCAGCACCGTCTCTTCCCACCGCCGTCCGCGCCAGTCGGGGACGGTCCATGGATAGGCGTGATCGATCACCACGCTCCACCCATGGACGCCGCCCGATTGCGCGCGGCTCGCGGGATCGGGCACCGCCAGATCGTCGCAGCGGAAGCGATAGCGCGTTCCGGCTGGCGCGCGGGTGGTCGCGACGAACCAGCCGTCGTCCTCCGCCGTCATCGTGACCGGTTCGCCGCCATCAATCTCGACCGTCACCGCGGCGGAAGCCGGCGCCCATAGCGCGAAGCGCGTGCGCCCGTCGTCGAGCAGCGCCGCGCCCCAGTGCCGCGTCATGCCGCCGCCTCGCCATCCACGCCGATCGTCCAGGCCAGCAGTACCGCGCCCTGCGGCGACACCTCGTAGCTGTCCTCGATCGTCACTTCGCCTTGATCGGGTTTGGCACTGTCGATCAGCACGGTGCGCCGGGCATGGGGGGCGGGCAGGTGAAAGGCGACCGGATCGGACGAGCCGTTGACCAGCAGCGACACCGCCTCGACCTCGCCGGCCGCATTGGTGCTGGCGCGGCGCATCATCAGCGCGCGGCCTTCCGGATTCTGCCAGTCGTCCGCGCTCAACTGCTCGCCGCGTTCGTCCCACCATTCGATGTCGTCGATGCCATGCCCCGGCGAATCCTGTCCGTAGAGGAAGGTCGCAGCGCGCAGCACCGGGTAGCGGCGGCGCAAGTCCGCCAGACGCGCGACGAAATCGATCTGCGTCTGCCCCGCAGGCGTCTCGGCCGCGGTCCAGTCGAGCCAGCTGATGGCGTTGTCCTGGCAATAGGCGTTGTTGTTGCCCTGCTGCGTCCGTCCGAATTCGTCGCCCGCGACCAGCATCGGCGTGCCGAGCGAGGCGAGCAGGGTGGTCAGCATCGAGCGTTGCACGCGCCCGCGCGCGTCGTTGATCGCGGCATCGTCGGTCGGCCCCTCATGCCCCCAGTTTCGCGAATGATTGTTGTCATGGCCGTCGCGATTGTCCTCGCCGTTCGCCTCGTTGTGGCGCTCTTCATAGGTCACGGTGTCGGCGAGGGTGAAACCATCGTGCGCCGACAACAGGTTGATGCTCGCCCACGGCCGCCGCGCGCGACGATCGAACAGGTCGCCCGAACCCGACAGCCGCGCCGCCAGATCGCCGCGCTGACCGGCATCGCCGCGCCAGAACTGGCGCATGGTGTCGCGATATTTGTCGTTCCATTCGGCGAAGCCGGGGGGGAAGTTGCCGAGCTGGTATCCGCCCGGGCCGACGTCCCACGGCTCCGCCATCAGCTTGAGGCGGCCAAGTACCGGGTCCTGCCGGACGACGTCGAAGAAGGCGGCGCCGGGGTCGAAGCCGTCATCCTCGCGGCCCAGCGTCAGCCCCAGGTCGAAGCGGAAGCCGTCGATGCCGAAGCTGGTCGCCCAATAGCGCAGCGAATCGGTCACCATCTGGATGACCCGTGCCTTGCTGAGGTTCAGCGTATTGCCCGTGCCGGTGTCGTTGATGCTGTAGCGCGGCTGATCCTTGACCAGCCGGTAGTAGCTCGCGTTGTCCAGGCCGCGCCACGACAGCGTCGGCCCCTTTTCCGATCCTTCGCAGGTGTGGTTGTAGACGACATCCAGGATCACCTCGATCCCCGCCTTGTGCAGGCGGTGGACCGCGCGGCGCAGCTCGTCCTGGCTGTCGGTCGACATGTACGCCTGTTCGGGCGCGAAGAAGCCGAGCGTGTTATAGCCCCAATAGTTGCTGAGGCCCTTTTCCTGCAAGAAGCGATCCTGCGTGAAGCTGTGGATCGGCAGCAGTTCCAGCGCGGTGACGCCGATCCGCTTAAGGTGTTTGATGACCGCAGGGTGGCCGAGGCCGGCATAGGTGCCGCGTTCGCGCGGCGGCACCAGCTCCATCAGCTTGGTCAGGCCCTTGACGTGCGCCTCATAGATAACCGTTTCCGACCACGGGGTGTTCGGTTTCGTATCGCGCGACCAGTCCCAATGGTCGTCGACCACCACCGCCTTGGGCATGGCGGGCGCGCTGTCGCGCTTGTCGAAGCTGAGGTCTTCGCGGGCATGGCCGACCTTGTAGCCGTGCAGCGCGTCGGTCCATTTGATCTGGCCGGCGAGCTTGCGCGCATAGGGGTCGAGCAGCAGCTTGTTGGGATTGAACCGATGGCCGTTTTCGGGTTCGTAGCGGCCGTGCGCGCGATAGCCGTACAACAGGCCGGGCGCGGCATCGGGCAGATAGCCGTGCCACACCTCGTCCGTGCATTCGGTGAGCGCGATGCGTTGCAGTTCGCGTTTGCCGGAGGGGTCGAACAGGCACAATTCGATGCGGTCGGCATTGGCCGAAAAGACCGCGAAGTTGACGCCGAGCCCGTCGAACGTGGCGCCGAGAGGATAGGGCGAGCCCGGTTCGAGCCGGTCGGGCAAAGCGTGCAAGTCGGTGACCCCCATCTGGTCTTTACGATAATCGGGGGCTTGAACGCAGGTGCAGCATGGAAGGTCCCGGTTCGGAACGGACCGGATCAAAGAACCGCGATGCGCCGGAGGCACGCGCCCCCGGCGTCGATCGGCGGCGCGATCGTCAGCGCTTCGCGAGGGGGTCGAGGCCGGCCGCACGCCATTCGGCCAGGCGCTTGCAGGTGCGCTGCGGAATGCGGCTGCCGGTGACGCGGTCGACCAGGCAGACGCGCGGATTGGCGGCGACCGGGTCGGTCTTGGCGACCGGTTGCGGCGTGGGCGTTCCGGTCGCGACCGGCGCGTTGGATGAGGCGAGGAGGGCGGCGGCGATAGCGGTAACGAACACGAACTTTCTCCCTGGCGGAGCAGCCTCTATCGGCTGCACAATGGGCATTGCAGGTTGCATGCCAAACGCTGTGCAGGGTGGGCGGCGGGGATTTGGCCGATTGTCCGGCGCGCGATCCGCCAACAACCGGCGCGATCTGCCGATTGTCAGCGAGGCGGCTTGCTGAGAAACCGCGATCCCGGGAGGCAGAACCGCCAGGGCGTATCGATCGCCGCGGAAATCCCGATGCGACGACCGGCGTGAACCGGGGCGGCGGCCGGCGCCGGCGCGAGGGCGAACGGCGCCCGATCGAGTGGCGCATGGTCCAGCGACCGGTCGACGCCCAGCGCTTGGCAGAGCCGTCCGGGCCCGGCGCACAGCAAGCGCGGATCGTCGAGGCCGCGGCGGGCGATCATCGCGTCCACCCCCTGCACCGGTTCGATCGCGCGGATCAGCACGGCGTTCCCGGGCCGGCAGACGAAGTTGAGGCACCAGTGCAGGCCATAGCTGCGATAGACATAGGCGTGGCCGGCGGGGCCGAACATCGCCGCATTGCGCGGGGTCGGACCGCGGACGCTGTGCGACGCGGGATCGGCGGGGCCATAGGCCTCCGTCTCGACGATGACGCCGCCGACGCCGTCGACCAGCAGGCTGGCGCCGATCAGATCGCGCGCGACCCGTTCCACGTCGCGATCGAAATAGGTCGTGGGAAGGGAGGGGAGGAAGGACGGGGGCGGCTGCATCTCTGTCGCCGCTCTACCGCCGCGGCGCGCGATGGTTCCCCGCGAATGCCTCAGCCATTCCAGCCGTGATCGGACGCCCAGGCGACGAACAGGTCGATCCATGGCACCGGCGTGCCGTTGCGGTGCGCGGCGGGCGGGCCGTGACCGCCGCGTTCGAAGATCATCAATTCGCTCGGCACCCTGGCCGCCTGCAACGCCTGCCACATCAGGATGGCGTTGCGCGGCGGCACGACGGGATCGTCGGCATTGGCGGCGACGAAGGTCGGCGGCATGTCGGCCGGCAGGTCGACCTGCGCGGAATACCGCCGCTGCCAGTCGGCATCGCCGGCGTGAGCGCCCAGCAGTTCGCGGCGGGACTGCGCATGGACGCCGTCGTCGCCCATGGTGATGACCGGGAAGAACAGCCCCGCGATGTCGGGGCGTGCCGACAGGCGGTCGGCGGCATCGACCGGATCGTAGACCCGCAACGCCGCCCGCCCGGCGAGCCGCGCGGCGACGTGGCCGCCGGCGGAAAAGCCGGTGACCGCGATGCAGGCGGGATCGATCGGCCAGCGCGTGCCGGCGCCCGCGCGGATCACCCGCATCGCGCGCTGCGCGTCCTGCAACGCGACGTCCGGTCCCGCCGCCCAATCGTCATGCGGCAGCCGGTACAGCATTTCGAAGGCGGTCACCCCGCGCGCCGCGAAGTCGCGGGCGATGCCGCCACCGGTGCGGCCGACTGCGACCCGCGCATAGCCGCCGCCGGGGCAGATCAGCACCGCCGCGCCATTGGGCCTGGCGGGTCGCACAACGGTGAGCATCGGCATCGCGACGTGCGGCCAGGCGATATCGTCCGCACCGCCGGTCGGCGAGCGCTTCACCCATTGGTCGGCGACGTGCCCGTCGCCACCCGGCGCCGCGCCCGGCCATAGCGGAAAGCGATCCGCGGTGCCCTGCGCGACCGCGGCGGCGGACAGCGACGAGGACAGGAACGAGGGGAGGGGCAGCAGTGCGGCAAGGCCACCGGCGATCAACGTGCGGCGATCGGTCATCTCAATTCCCGTCGGGTCGCGTGGCGTCGCGCAGGACGCTGGGCATAAGGCGGAAGGTCGCCGGATCGGGCGGGCGCCCCGGATCGAAGGGCGCAAGATCGCGGCGGACGTGCGCGCCGAGCGGCAGGCCGGTCATCGCCTGTGCGATGCTGCGCGCCAATACCCAGGCGCCGTAATTGTCGTGGTGCGTCGCATCCTTGCCGCCGTCGTTGAATGCCAGCGGCGCCCGTGCCGGCCCCAATGCCTGATAGAAGGCGATGCTGGCGGCGTTGAGGTCGATGATCGCGACGCGCTGTTCCGCCGCCACCGCCCGCACCGCGGCGGCATAGTCGGCCAGTGTCGGCTTTATCCGGTTCCCGGTCCATGTCCGCCGCTCGGGCGAGGTGACCAGGATGGGCGTGACGCCGCGCCGCCTGAATTCGGCGATCCAGGCGCGCAGATAATCGCGATAGGTGGTCGCCGCGTCCGCATAGGTCTGCGGCCATTGCACCTTCTGGTCGTTGTGGCCGAACTGGATCAGGGCCGTGTCGCCGGGCTTCACCGATTCCAGCACCTTGGCGAAACGGAGTTCCGCCATGAACGACTTCAGCGTCTCGCCCGATTCGGCATGATTGGCGATCGCGATATCGGGGGTCATGAACACCGGCAGCATCTGCCCCCAGCTCGCCGCGGGTTCGGCGGGCTGGTCGGTGACGGTGGAATCGCCGAGCAGAAAGACGGTCGGGACTGCGACCCCTTCGACCGTGATCGCCACCGGCGCATCGCCGAGCAGTTCCAGCGTCAGCTTGTCGTCCCAGTCGAACGCGCCGCGGTCGCGCGGCTTCAACAGCACATGGTCGCCGCCGGGTGCGTTGGCGGGCGGGGGCGCCAGCGCGGCGTCGCGGACGTTGACGATGAAGCTGCGGGTGACGCTGCGCCCTGCCGGGACGGTGACGGCATCGAGCATCAGGCGGCGCGATTCCGCTTTGATCGTGGTCGTCGTCGGGGCGCCCTTGCGGCCAAGCGTGACCGTGACGCGATAATTGCCTGGTGCGGCGGCGATCGAGAACAGGGCGCTGCTGCCGGGTTCGAAACCATAGCCGTCGGCATAAAGCCGGTCGGGCGGAACGCGGGTGGCGCCCGTCATGGCGGGGCCGAAGGTGAAGGTGCGCACGGCGGTATCCGGGTGCTGGCCCTGGTTCGATCGGGCGGGCACCGATGGCGCGGGCGCCGCGTGGTCCATCCGGGCGCCGGCCTGCACCGACGAACCGAGCAGGAGGGCCAGCGCCACCGTCAGTTGCACGTCGGCCCGCCTGCCGGCGTCGTCCGGGTCAGCGCCGGGACGTGCGGGGTCACCCGTTTGGCGATCGGCAGCCGCGTCTGCCGCAATCCGACCGCGACCAGATCGGCCACCCGCCGCGCGCCGAGTTCGCTGAAGTGCGTGTCGTCCACCACGCCATTGGGATAGCCCGGCGCACCCGCGGCGCCATCGTAATGCAGGTAATAGGCCTTGGCCGCCTCCGGCCCGGCGGCCTGCACCCAGGCCTGCGACATCTTGCCGAGATCGATCAGCGGGGTGCGCGTCGCCTTCGCCACGCGGCGTGCCGCATCGGCATAGGTGGGGAAGCTCGGCTGCTCGACACCGTCCTTGAAGTCGCGGCGCGCCACCGGCGTCAGGATCACCGCCTTCGCGCCCGCCGCCTTGGCGACATCCAGGAACCGGTGCAGGTTCGCAATATATTGCTCGACGGTGGTGTAGCGTTCGGGCTTGTCGACGCTCGCATCGTTGTGGCCGAACTGGATCAGCAGGGTATCCCCCTTGCGCAGGTCGGCGGCGATCGTGTCGAGCCGCCCCTCGCGGATGAAGCTGTTGGTACTCCGCCCGCCGATCGCCCGGTTTTCGACCGTCACGCCGGGTACTGCGCACCGCAGCATCGTGCCCCAGCCGGACTGGGGATATTTCTCGGCCTTGTAATCCTGTGCGGTGGAATCGCTCGCGATGAAGATGCGCGGCGGCTCCGGGGCGGCGGCTCCCGTCAGCAGGACCAGCATCATCGCGCCGAGCAGGCTGCGCTTCATGGCACTCTCCACATCGTGTTTCTTTGTTCCGCATCATGCGGCGCTCGCACCACCAGTGCAACCGTCAATATGTGAGATGTAATATGATTATTCGGGAAACACTTGGCAGCCGGATGCGGGCGACCTAAGCAGGGGACATACGTCGACACAGGGCGACGAACGATGGTGGAGAAGATGCAGAGACCGATGGCGATCCCGCTGATGGCGCTGCTGATGGCTGTGGGCGCTGCCGCGCCGGCGTCCCGGTTCGTATCGTCCGCATCACTGGCGGATTGGCGGATCGAGGCGGAATCGCCCGATGCGCGGGTGACGATGCGATCCGGCGTCATCGACATCGACACGCCCAAGGGGCTGACCCTGTGGTGGCGGCGTCCCGTGGCGGCGCCGGTCGCGATCAGTTTCGAGGCGGTGGCGGTCGCCGCCGGCGGGGTCAACGATCAGGTCAGCGATCTCAACGCCTTCTGGATGGCGACCGATGCCGATGGCGGATCGGTGATCGCGCATCACCGCAGCGGCGCCTTCGCCGCCTACGACGACCTCAAGACCTATTATGTCGGCATCGGCGGCAACCGCAACACGACGACCCGCTTCCGCCGCTACGTCGGCCAGGCCGGCAATCGTCCGCTGCTCCCCGAACACGACCGCTCGGCCGCCGCCGACATGCTTCGTCCCAATGCGTGGACGCGGATCCGGCTGATCGCCGACGGGCGCGGCGTGGCGGTGGAGCGCGACGGACGCCGGCTGTTCACGCTTGCCGATGCGCAACCCTACCGGCGCGGCCATTGGGGGCTGCGCACCACCTGGAGTCACCTGCGCATCCGCCGCGTCGTGGTGACGCAGCTCTGATGGAGAGAGACATGCACCTCAGCCGACGCGATACGATCAGGGCGGGGCTGCTCGGCGGCGTCGCCGTCTGGCTGCCGGCGGCGGCGACCGCGGCACCGGCGTTCGCGGCTGCGCCCGTGCGCTGGATCGACGGGGCGGCGCCGGCGATGCATGCGGGGCAGACGTTCGGCGTGGCATGGCCGCGCGGTGCGCTGAAACGCGGCAGCCGGCTGGCGGTGCGGTCGGCGGGCGTCGCGGTGCCGGCGCAGAGCTGGACGACCGCGACTTGGCCCGACGGGTCGATCAAATGGTCGGCGCACGCGATCCCCGCCGATGTCGCACTGGCCGAGCTGTCCGTCACCCGCGGACGCGACACCGCGCCGCAGCAGCCGGTGCGCGTCACCGAAAGCGCCGGTGCGGTGGTCGTTGAGGTCGGCGACCTGCGATGGGACATCGCCCGGTCCGGCGAGGCGCTGATCCGCTCCGCCAGCCAGGGCGGCCGGCCGGTGCTCGGCCCGGTCGCCCTCGTCGGTGCGGTGCGCAGCGATCCGCTGCATGGCGATCCAGCTCCGTTCACCGGTGCGATCGACCGCGTTACCGTCGAACAGCGCGGGCCGGTGCGGGCGGTGGTGAAGATCGAGGGGTATCACGTCACCGGTGAACGGCGGTGGTTGCCGTTCACCGTCCGCCTCTATGCCTATGCGGGATCGGCGGGTCTGCGGATCGTGCACAGCGTGGTGTTCGATGTTGACGCGACGAAGGACTTCCTGTCTGCTCTCGGCGTGCAGGCGACGGTGCCGATGACCGGGGCGCTGCACGACCGCCACGTCCGGATCGCCACCGATCGCCAGATGCTGGTCGAGGGGGTCCGCCCGCTGACCGGGCTGCGCCGCGATCCCGGCAAGGCGTTCCGGGACGCGCAGATCGCGGGCCGGGCGGTGCCGCCGCTGGCCGAGATGGCGCCGGCCGTGCGCGATACGTTGGACCGCATTCCCGCGTGGGGCGATTTCCGCCTCGAACAGCCCAATGCCCATGGCTATGCGATCACCAAGCGCACCGGGCCGGGGCAGGGCTGGGTCGACAGTGCCGAAGGCGCGCGCGCACCGGGCCTCGCCTATGTCGGCGGGCCGGCCGGCGGCGCGGCGATCGGCGTCCGCTATTTCTGGCAGCGGCATCCGACCGCGCTCCATATCGACGGGGCGACGGGCGACGACGCGCGACTGACGGCCTGGCTGTGGTCGCCGGAGGCGCCGGCGATGGATCTGCGCCCGTATCACGGCACCATGGGCATGGCGGGATACGACGCGCAAAACGAGGGGCTGTCGGTCACCTACGAGGATTACGAGCCGGGATGGGACGATGCGTCGGGCATCGCGCGCACCAGCGAGCTGATGCTATGGGCGCTGCCCGCGACCCCGCCGACCGAAACGCTGGCGGCGATGGCGGCGATGCAGGCGCAGCCGTCCCAGCTGATGACCGCGCCGGCGCACCTGCATGCGGCGCAGGTGTTCGGCGACTGGAACCTGCCCGACCGTTCGACCGCCAACCGCAAGGCGATCGAGGACCAGCTGGTCGACCTGATCGATTTCTACGCGGGCGAGGTCGATCGCCGGTCCTGGTACGGTTTCTGGAACCACGGCGACGTCATGCACACTTATGACGCGGACCGGCACCAGTGGCGCTACGACATCGGCGGTTTCGCCTGGGCGAACAGCGAATTGTCGCCAGACCTGTGGCTGTGGACGCAGGTGTTGCGTACCGGCGATGCGCAGGCGTTCCGGCTGGCGGAGGCGATGACCCGGCATACCGGCGAGGTCGACGTCTACCACACCGGCCGTTTCCGCGGCCTCGGCACGCGCCACGGCGTCCAGCACTGGAGCGACAGTTCGAAACAGCCGCGGGTCAGCAACGCCAGCTACCGCCGCATCTTCTATTACCTGACCGCGGACGAGCGCGTCGGCGACCTGCTGCGCGACCTCGTCACCTCGGACCAAGCGCTGACCCGGGTCGAGATCGGGCGCAAGGTGCCCGGCGCCAAGCGGCCGGTGCTGCCGCCGGGGACGATCGAGATGACGTTCGGCACCACCTGGTGCCCGCTGGCGGCGGCGTGGCTGACCGAATGGGAGCGGACCGGCGACACCCGCTGGCGGGATCGCATCCTGGCCGGGCTCGACACCATCGGTCGCCTGCCGCACGGCTGGATGACGGGCAGCGCGCCGTTCGACATGGCGACCGGCCGCTTCATCGACCAGAATCGCAAGATCGGCCTGTCCCACCTCAACGCGGTGTTCGGCGCGGTCGAGGTCAGTTCCGAACTGATCCGCCTGCTCGACGTGCCGCGCTACCGGGCGGCGTGGCTGGAATATTGCCGCTGGTACAACGCACCGCAGGCCGAATATCTCGCCCGCTTCGGCGCGCCGTTCGGCCCGCGCAACCTGCGCGAGGGGCATGCGCGGCTGACCGCCTATGCGGCGTTCGAGGAGAAGGATGCGGCGCTGGCGATGCGGGCGGCGCAGGAATTCCTGTCGGGCGATGCCGGCCTTGGCACATGGCCCGCCGACCCGCGGCGCACGGTCGCGGGCGTGGTGGAATGGCCGGGCGTGTCGACCAACGCCTCGGCGCAATGGGGGCTTGCCGCCATCCAGACGCTGGCGCTGGTTCCGGACGCGCTGGACCGGGTGCCGATCGTCGCGCCCGATGCGCCGGGCCGCAAGCGGGCAAAGGACAACGGCCGCGATTGAGCGCATGCCGGCGTGTCGCCCGTGTCCCGGCCCTGGCCGGGGACACGGGCGACACGCCGGCATGCGCGATTACGCCGCCGCGTTCGCCAGATAGCGTTCCAGGTCGTCGCTGCCGCCGATCTGTTCGCCGTCGATGAAGACCAGCGGCGTCGTCGCCACATCGTGTTCGGCCTTGAACGCCTCCACCTCCTCGCGCGTTCGCAGGATGTGGTCGTCGACCTCATACCCCTCCGCCTGCAGGATCTGCTTGGCGCGGACGCCGAACGGACAAATGTGATCGGGCAGCACCATGCGGTACAGGGTGGCCTTGCGGGTATCGGTCATCGGAAACATCCTCGCGCGAGAGTCCAGCCTATAGCGAAGCGCGGGGCGCGACGTTCCGTCAGCCCGCTGGCGTCAGCCGAGCTGCGACCAGCGGCGTCACCCGATCGGCGATCCGCGCGACGCCGGCCGGGTTGGGATGCACCCGGTCCGCCTGCATCAGCGCGAGATTGCCGATCACGCCGTCGAGGACGAAGGGATACAGGGCCGCCCGGTCGCGCCGGGCGAGGTCGGGCCAGATGGCATCGAATGCGGTCACGTAATCGGCGCCCAGGTTCGGCGGTGCCTTCATGCCGGTCAGCACCACCGGCAGGCCGCGCCGGTGCAGGTCGTCGAGCATCGCGGTCATGTTCGCCCGCGTTTCCGTGGCAGGGATCTGGCGCAGCACGTCGTTGCCGCCCAGCCCGAGCAGCACGAGGTCGGGCTTGCGCGGCAGATTGTCGAGGACGAAGCCCAGCCGCTGGCGCCCGGCCGCGGTGGTATCGCCGGACACGCCGGCATTGACGATCGTCGCGTTGATCCCGCCGCGCCGCAGCCGCGCCTGGATCGCGTCGGGCAGGCTTTGCCCCCGATCGAGGCCATAGCCCGCGTACAGGCTGTCGCCGAATGCCAGTACCAGCCGCTCCGGCCCCGCCGGGCGCGCGACCGTCGCCTCGCCCGGCGCCGCAGACGCGGTGGGCGAGGGTGCCGGTGCCGGCCGATCGCACGCGGCGATCAGCAGGGGGAGCAACAGGGCTTGGACAAGACCGGCGCGTGCCGCATAGCGCTTCGATTCCTGCAAGGTCCGTTCTCCGATCATGACCCCATCCGCTATGGTGATCCAAGCCCGCGATGTCACGCTGACGCTCGGCGACACCGCGATCCTGCGCGGCGTCGACCTGTCGGTCGCGCCCGGCGAGAGCGTCGCGCTGCTCGGCGCATCGGGATCGGGCAAGTCGTCGCTGATGGCGGTGCTCGCCGGCCTCGAGCGGGCGAGCGGCGGCAGCGTCCATGTCGACGGCCTCGATTTCGGTGCGCTCGACGAGGATTCGCTGGCCCGCGGCCGCCGCGGCCGGATCGGCATCGTCCTTCAGGCCTTCCACCTGCTGCCCACGATGACCGCGCGCGAGAATGTCGCGGTGCCGATGGAACTGGCCGGTGCGGCCGACGCATGGGCGCGGGCGGGCGACGAACTGGCCGCCGTCGGCCTTGGCCATCGCCTGGATCACTATCCCGCGCAATTGTCGGGCGGCGAGCAGCAGCGCGTCGCCATCGCCCGCGCGCTCAGCCCCCGGCCGCCGCTGGTGTTCGCCGACGAACCGACCGGCAACCTCGACACCGCGACCGGTGCCGGCATCATGGACCTGCTGTTCGCACGCCGCGCCGCGATCGGCGCGACCCTGCTGGTCATCACCCACGACCGCGGCCTGGCCGAGCGATGCGACCGGGTGGTGACGCTGGCCGACGGGCGTATCGTGTGAGCAGCTGGGGCTTCGCCTGGCGGCTGGCGCGGCGCGAACTCGACTGGCGGTTCCGCGGATTGCGCCTGCTCGTCGTCTGCCTGGTGCTCGGCGTCGGTGCGCTCGCGGCGATCGGCGGGCTGGCCGATGCGGTGGGGCGCGAACTGGCATCGCGCGGAGCCGTCATCCTGGGCGGCGACGTCGAATTCGCGGTATCGCAGCGCCGCGCCGCACCTGCCGAGCGCGTGGCGATGGCGGCCGTCGGCGAGGTGTCGGAAACGATCCGCATGCAGGCCAATGCCGTCGCCGGCGGGGCGGCGGCGCCGATCCAGCTGAAGGCGGTCGATGCCGCCTATCCGCTCTATGGCCGGATCACGCTGGTGGACGGGCGCAGGGTAGCGGGTCCGCCGCCGGGGCAGGCGTGGATCGTGCCGGCGCTGGCCGAACGGCTGGGCCTGCGACGCGGCGGACGCCTGCGGATCGGTGCGGCGACGCTGACCGTCGCGGGTGTCATCGCCGACGAACCCGATCGGCTGGGCGAGGGCTTCACGCTCGGCCCGGTCGCGATCGTCGCGCTGGACACGCTGCCGGCGACGCAGCTGATCCAGCCCGGCAGCCTCTACGACACCCGCTATCGCATCCGACTGCCGGCGGGGCGCGACCCCGCGGCGGTATCCGAACGGTTTCGCGCCGCCTTCCCGGCGGGCGGATGGGAGGCGAAGACCCGCGACCGCGCCTCTCCCGGCGCATCGCGCTTCGTCGACCGCATGGGCGAATTCCTAACGCTGGTCGGCCTCGCCGCACTGGCGATCGCCGGCATCGGCGTCGGGAACGGCGTCGCCTCGTTCCTCGCCGCCCGGCGCGGCGGCATCGCCACGCTGAAGGTGCTGGGCGCGACCACCGCCGACATCGCCCGCATCTATGCGATGGAGATCGGCGCAGCGGCGCTCGCCGGCGTGGCCGGGGGGCTCGCCATCGGGATCGTCATGGTGCCGCTGCTCGGCAAGGCATTGTCGGGCGCGCTGCCGATCGTCCCCGATCTGACGCCGCAGGCATGGCCGTTGCTACGTGCGGCCGCCTATGGCCTGCTGATCGCCGCCGCCTTTGCCGCGCCACCGCTCGCCGCCGCCGGGGCGACGCCCGCCGCCGGCCTGTTGCGCGGTGCGCTCGCCCAGATGCGCGCAAGCTCGTGGCGCGGCCGGATCGTCGCGGGACTCGCCGGCGGCGCCGCCATCGCTCTCGCGATCGCCACATCTGCGCAGCCGGCCATGGCGGCATCCTTCCTTGCCGCGGTGGCGGGCGTGCTGCTGGTGCTGACCGGCCTTGGCCGGCTGGTGCGGATCGCGGCGCGTCGCCTGCCCGCGCCGCGCCGGCCGTTTTTGCGCCTTGCCATCGCCGCGCTGCACCGGCCCGGCGCGCGTACCGAGGCATTGGTGGTCGCGCTCGGCCTGGGCCTCACATTGTTCGTGCTGCTCGCGGCGATCCGCACCAGCATCGATGCGAATATCGCCACCACCGTGCCCGCACGCGCGCCGTCGCTGTTCGCGCTCGACGTGCCGCGCCCGCGCGAGGCGGAATTCCGCCGCACCGTCACCGCCGCCGCCCCGGCCGCGGTAATCAAGACGGTGCCGATCCTGCGCGGCACCATCACCGCGTATCGCGATGTGCGCGTTGCCGACCTCAAGACCCTGCCGGAAGGGGCCTGGGCGCTGCGCGGCGAGCGCGGACTGACCTATGCGGCGACCGTGCCGGAAGGGAGCACGTTGGTTGCCGGGCGCTGGTGGCCGCGCGACTATGCCGGGCCGCCGCTGGTGTCCGTCGACGAACGGCTGGCGCGGGCGCTCCACCTCGCTGTCGGCGATACGCTGACGGTCAGCCTGCTCGGTGTCGAACGGACCGCGCGGATCGCGTCGCTGCGCAAGATCGAATGGGATACGCTGGGCTTCAATTTCGTGCTGGTCTTCTCGCCCGACACGCTGGTCGATGCGCCGCACAACCTGGCGGCGACGATCGACCTGCCGAAGGGGGCGGAGGGCCAGGTGACGCGGGCGCTGCTCGCGCCGTTCCCGTCGGTCTCGGTGATCGAGGTGCGTGGCGTGTTGGCGCAGGTTCGCGACCTTGTCGGGCAAGTCGCCGCAGCGATCGCCGCTGCCGCCGGCGTCGCGGTCGCGGCGGGTATCGCGGTGCTGGTGGGCGCCATCGCCGCGGCGCGGGAGGCGCGCACCTATGACGCGGTGATCCTGCGGACCCTGGGGGCGACGCGGCTGCAGTTGCTGGCGGTGCAGGCGCTGGAATATCTGCTGCTCGGCGCGGTGGTAACGTCGGTCGCGCTCGCGCTGGGCCTCGGCGGTGCGTGGTACGTCGTCGTGCGGATGTTCGATTTCGCCTGGGCACCCGATCCGGTCGCGGTCGGCGTCACGCTGCTGGCCGGCCTCGGCATCACGCTGGCCATCGGGCTAGCAGGGGCGTGGCCGATCCTCGGCATCCGCCCCGCACGGGCGCTACGCCAGGTGTGACGCCCGCGTCGGGCGCGTCACGTCCAGTACAGCACCCGCGCGAACGGCAGCTCCCGCGCAATTTCGGTTTCGAAGAAGCGGCGCAACGCCGTCATCGTGGGCGCGTCATAGACGTGCTTGACCGATCCGAACTTGGTCCGCTTCTCGGTCCGGTTGGCCTCGCCCATGTCGAGGTCGGACCCCGGATACCAGCTGTCCAGCACCGCCTTCGACCCCGGCGTATAGCGATGGGTGATGAGTTCAATCGTGCAATCCACCGCCGGCACGGTCCGCAGCGCCGCGCCGGCCTGCGCGATCAACTCGCCATAGGCCGCCTGCCACCCCTCGGCGGCGATGATCGGCGCGATCGTCAGCCCGACCGGATAGCCGGCCCGCGCCATTTCGGCCAGCGCGGCCAGCCGCGCTGCCACCGGGCTGGTGCCCCCTTCGAACCGGGCGAATTGCGCGGGATTGATCGACGCCCGCATCCGGGTGCGGCCCTGGTGATCCAGCGCCAGCAACGGCTCGACCGCATCGAACTTGGTCGTGAAGCGCAATTGCACCGGCGCCTGCCACCGGCCGAACGCCGCGATCAGCGTCGACAGCGATCCGGTCAGATGCTCCAGTGCGAGCGGATCGGTGTAGCAACTGGCCTCATAGGTCGTGCCTTCGCCGGCCCGCGCCGCGGATCGCGACGTAATCGTCCCTTCACCCAGATAGGCGGGCAGGGCGGCGACGATCGCGGGCAGATTGGCATAGACGCGCGTGATCGGCGGACCCTTCAGCGACCCTGCCAGGTAGCAATAGCTGCAATGCGCCGGGCAGCCCTCCGCCAGGTCGACGCGCCAGTCCGCCGATGGTGCGATCGGTTGCAGCCGCAGCTTCGATGGCGGCGCAACCGTCACCGCCAGCGTCCGCTTCGCCTCCGCATAGGCGCGGCGCGGATCGTCGGGCAAGCCAAGCGCCAGCCGGTCGGATGCCAGCGTCTCCACCGCGATGCCCAGCGCCGTCGCGCGATCGGCGATGGCGCGGCCATGCTCCCACGCCATCGCCGATCGCGTCACCAGCACCCGGCGCGGCAGCCATGGCCCACGACCGCTCACCGTTCCGTCCTTGCCCATGCGGCATAGGGCGTGTTCGCCGCCATGTGGCGGTTGAGGTCGGGGGCGCCGTCGTCCCACCAGACCGGCCCGCGCTCGCCCAGCGCCCGTTTGGCGGCATCCACGCGCGCCCGTGCGGCATGTTCCGCCGCGGCATCCTGCGCGCGCAGCGCGGCGCCGACGTCGCGTCGTGCCGTCATCAGGGCGTCGACCAGCGTGTCGTGCTCCTGCGGCGACAGCGCCGGGTTGGCCTTTCGCCACAACCGGCCACGCACCATCAGGTAACGGCCGTCGGGGGTCGTCGGGGCATCGCTCATCCCCGTCCAACGCGCGCGGCATCGGTTTTGCATCAAATCATGTCGCGATGCACCCGATCGACGCCGAAACGTTTGGCCTGCACGCCTCCAACGAAAGATTTGCCGTGTATCATTTTCTCGTCGCCGAGAGCGAAACCGCCGACGAGCGCGACGCACGCCGCCGTCACGCGGGCCGCAGTTCTGGCGAAAGCTATGCGGCCACCCTCGAACAGATGCATCCGGGCGTCGCGATCACGCGCATTGCGCCCGCCGACGGGGCGGCGGAGGTGCCGTCCGCGGATCGCATCGCCCGCTACGATGCGGTTTTCGTCACCGGATCGCCGCTCCACATCTATGACGACACGCCGGAAGTGCAGCGCCAGCTTGCCTTCATGCGCGCGGTGTTCGCCAGCGGCACGCCCGCATTCGGGTCCTGCGCCGGGCTGCAACTCGCCGTCGCCGCCGCCGGCGGGCGGGTGCGCAAGATGCCGGAGCGGATCGAGGCCGGTATCGCCCGGCGTATCACCGCCACCGCCGATGGTCGCCATCATCCCCTGCTCGCCGGGCGGGCGCCGGCATGGGACGCGCCCGCGATCCACGGCGACGAGGTCGAGGAATTGCCCGTCGGCGGTCTCCTGCTGGCGAGCAACGCCGTCACCCGCGTGCAGGCGGCCGAGATCCGACACGACGGCGGCGTCTTCTGGGGCGTGCAATATCATCCCGAACTCAGCCCCGGCGAGATTGCGGTGGCGCTGCGTCGTCAGGCCGACGACCTGATCGAGGCGGGGCTGGCACGGGACGAAGCGGGGGTCGAATGCCGCGCCGCGCTGCTCGACGCGCTCCATGACGCTCCCGACGATCGCGCCGTGCTGTGGGCGCTCGGGCTGGACCGGCAATTCGCCAACGAAGACACGCGCCGCCTCGAAATCAGCAACTTCATCGCGACCCTGGTCGCACCCCGCCGGCGCGCGGCATGACCGGGCGGATGACGGTGTATTTCGATGGCGGCGCACGGCCCAATCCGGGGCGGATGGAAATCGCGGTCGTCACCGGCGGACGCAGCCATGTCCGTGACGATGTCGGGCAAGGCGACAATTGCACGGCCGAATGGCTGGCGCTGTGCTTCGCCGCGGAGATCGCGCGCGCCGCGGCGGCGCAGGACGTGCTGTTCGTCGGCGATTCGCGAACCATCGTGGAACAGGCGCTGGGACGCTGGGCATGCCGCAGCCCCCAACTGCAACCGCATCTCGCCGCCTATCGCGCGATCGTCGCCGCGATCCCGCGCGTGCACGTCCGGCATGTCCGCCGGTCCAAGAACCTCGCCGGCTACGCGCTGGCGCAGCGCCATCCGCGCTGATCGTTTCGCACCTGCGGAAACTGTCGGCAGCCCGTGCGTTGACGCGCGCAATCATTTCACAGGAGAAACGGCATGAACCAGGATCAGATCGAAGGCGTGGCGACCGACCTTACCGGCAAGGTCAAGGAATCGTTCGGCAAGGCGACGGGCGACACGCAGACCGAGGGCGCCGGTGCCGCCGATCAGCTGAGCGGCAAGGTGCAGAAGACGATCGGCGATACCAAGGAAGCCGTTGCCCGGAATGCCGCGCCGCTCGCCGACAAGGCGCGCAAGTTCGCCAACGATCGCCCCTGGACCGCTGCCGCGCTGGTCGGTGTCGTCGGTGTTGCGATCCTGAACACGCTGCGGGGCAAGAAGGCGTAAGCGCCGAGGGCCTCGCTAAGAAGAAGGGGCGCCGGTTTCGACCGGCGCCCCTTTTTCGTTCCATGCTCCGGCGGAGCGGGCGATCAGGACTTCAGGCCCTTGGCCATGTTGAGATGCGCCGCCACCGTGGGGACGAGACCGGTCGCGAAGGTCTTCAGCGCCGGGACGTCGCCGGTCGCGCCATAGGCCTTCAGCATGTCGAGCGTCTGCTGGTGGCCGGACTGCTGAGCCGCGATATAGGCCGTGTCGAAATCGGCGCCCTTCTTGCCCTGCAAGGCATCGACCGTCGCCTGCTGCTCGGCATTGAGCTTCGGGTCGGGCGTGATCGCCGGGGTCAGACCCGATGTCGTCGCCTTGAGCTTGTCGGTCGACGCGGTGTGTGCGGCGATCATCTGGTTGGCGTATTTCTTGACCGCCGCCGAATTGCTGTTGTCGAGCGCCAGTTTCGACGTCGCGATCTCGAATGCATCGCTTGCCGCGGCGGTGTTGGCGAAGACCTGCCCACCCGTCGCCGGCACGGTCGCATTGTCGCCGGCCATGCCGACGTTGCCGGCATCGAACGTCGCACCGTCGTTGGTCGCCATGCTCGTGTCGGTGGTGTTGGCGGTATCCGTCTTCTGGCCGCAGGCGGCGAGCGCCAAGGCCGATGCCGACAGGATCATCATGGTTTTCTTCAACATTTCCATCTCCCTTACAACGCGGCCCTCAACGTGTCGGCCAGTCAACCCGTTCCGCCGCTGCAACGGCCGGCATGCCGCACGGGCCGGGAGCGTTCCGGTCCGCCCGACGTTGGCACCTTCATCGGTCCGACAGGAGAACGACGTTGAGCATCTTCGGCAATATCATGGGCAAGATCTTTCATCACAAAGCGGACACCGCATCCGCACCGCAGCAGCCGCCGCAGACGACCCAGGCCGCTCCGGCGCAGGCCCCCGCTCCGGCCGCGGCACCCCCGGCAGCGCCAGCCGCGCCGGCGCAGCCGGTCGACGTCGGCGCTGTTCTGGCCGAGATGGCGGCGATGAAGAACGGCGGTGGCAACTATCAAAGTTCGATCGTCGATCTGCTGAAGCTGCTCGACCTCGATTCCAGCCTTTCGGCCCGTAAGGAGCTGGGTCAGGAACTGGGGGTCCATGCCGGTGACGACGGCAGCGCCGAACAGAATATCGCGCTGCACAAGGCAGTGATGGCAAAGCTTGCCGAAAACGGCGGGATCGTGCCGGACAGCCTGCGGAACTGAGCGACCGTCGCCCCTGAGATCGTTGTCCCCGTGAAGACGGCCATGATGCCGTTGGCGGTAGGCGTCGGCATTGGCATATGTCGAGCACCGCCCTTACGGGCTGACGATCCCGGGGGTGGCGGCCCCCGAGAAAAATTACGTCACCCCGATTGACCGGTTCCCCCGGCCAAGCAATGATCGGTGTATGAGGCAGGCAAGTCGCTCGCCTCGCATCAATGCGGCGCCCACGGCAAACATGCCGGCTCGCGCCGATCCGGGGGGACGAGAGCCTTGCATAGACGCGATTTCCTGGCCGCAACCGGCATGGCGCTGGGAGGCGGCGTGCTGCCGTCCTTCCTCGGTCGCGCGATCGCGGCGGAAGAGCTGCAATCGACCATCGACGTCGCCGTCAAGAAGCGGCTCGCCGATGCCGCCTTGAACGCTGCCAAGTCGGCGGGCGCGACCTATTGCGACGTCCGCGTCGGCCGCTACATGCGCCAGTTCGTCATCACGCGCGAAGCCAACGTCCAGAACGTGGTCAACACCGAATCGCTGGGCACCGGCGTGCGCGTCATCGCCGATGGCGCCTGGGGCTTTTCCGCCACCAACGACATGACGCCGGAGGCGGTGGCCAAGGCGGCGCAGCTCGCGGTCGCCATCGCCAAGGCGAATGCCAAGACGCAGACTGCGCCCGTCCAGCTGGCGCCCACGCCCGGCGTCGGGTCGGTCAGCTGGAAGACGCCGATCGTCAAGAATGCGATGGCGGTGCCGCTCAAGGACAAGGTCGACCTGTTGCTCGGCGTCAATGCCGCCGCACAGGGGGCTGGTGCCAATTTCGTCAATTCAATGCTGTTTCTGGTCAACGAGCAGAAGTATTTCGCCAGCACCGACGGATCGTACATCGACCAGGACGTCCACCGCATCTGGGCACCGATGACGGTCACCGCGATCGACAAGGCGAGCGGCAAGTTCCGTACCCGCGAAGGCCTGTCGGCGCCGATGGGCATGGGCTTCGAATATCTGGACGGCAACGCCAAGGACAGGTTCGTCTCGCCCAACGGCGTCGTCAATTACGGCCTGTCCTACGACATGAAGGAGGACGCGATCGCCGCTGCGAAGCAGGCGCAGGCAAAGCTGAAGGCGCCGTCGGTCAAGCCGGGCAAGTACGACCTTGTCCTCGACCCGTCGCATACCTGGCTGACCATCCACGAAAGCATCGGGCATCCCCTCGAGCTGGACCGTGTGCTCGGCTACGAGGCGAATTACGCCGGCACGAGCTTCGTCACGCTCGACAAGGTGAAGGAGCGATTCCAGTACGGCAGCGCCAAGGTCAACATCGTCGCCGACAAGCTGCAACCCGGCAGCCTCGGCGCGGTCGGCTATGACGACGAGGGCGTGAAGACCAAAAAGTGGGATTTGATCCGCGACGGCAAGCTCGTCGATCTGGAAGCGATCCGCGACCAGGCGAAACTTCTGGGCAAGAGCGCGTCGGACGGGTGCTGCTACGCCGACAGCTGGTCGAGCGTGCAGTTCCAGCGCATGCCCAACGTCAGCCTCGAACCCGGCAAGGCGAAACAAAGCGTCGCCGACATGATCGGCGGGGTCGAGAACGGCATCTACATCGTCGGCGACGGCAGCTTCTCGATCGACCAGCAGCGCTACAATGCGCAATTCGGCGGTCAGCTGTTCTACGAGATCAAGAACGGCAAGATCACCCAACAGATCGAGGACGTCGCCTACCAGATCCGCACGCCGGAATTCTGGAACGCCTGCGTCGGCGTCTGCGATGCCAGCGATTACCGGATGGGAGGGAGCTTCTTCGACGGCAAGGGCCAGCCGGCGCAGGTGTCGACCGTCAGCCACGGGTCCTCGACCGCGCGGTTCAACGGCATCAACGTCATCAACACCGCCCGTTCGCTCGGCTGAGGAGACACGATCATGGCAATCTTCACCGAAGAGCAGGCACGCGCTATCCTGACCAAGTGCGTCGCGCTGTCGAAGGCGGACGAATGTACCGCCCAGCTGACCGGTTCGATCGACGGCAACATCCGTTTCGCGCTGAACAACATCTCGACCAGCGGCATCGTGTCGAACGCCGACCTTGCGGTGCAGGTCGCGTTCGGGAAGCGCGTCGGCACCGCAACGATCAATGCGTTCGACGATGCCTCGCTGGAACGCGTCGTCCGCCGGGCGGAGGAACTCGCCCGCCTGGCGCCCGAGAACCCGGAATTCGTGCCGGCCGTCGGCAAGCAGACCTATAAGGCGACGCCGACGTTCAGTCAGGCGACGGCCGACATCACGCCGGAATATCGCGCCAGGGTGGCGGGCGATTCGATCGCGGCGTGCAAGGCGCAGAAGCTGATCGCCGCCGGCTTTCTGCAGGACGGCCAAAGCTTCGTCGCCTTTGCCAATTCCAAGGGCAATTTCGGCTATCAGCGTGCCAGCGGCGCCGATTACACCTGTACCGTGCGTAGCGAGGACGGGCGCGGATCGGGCTGGGTCGGCCGCAACGTACAGGACGTCAGCACCTTCTCCGCCGCCACCGACATCCGCACCGCGGCCCGCAAGGCGGCAGGATCCGTAGACGCACGTGCGCTGGAGCCGGGCAAATATACCGTCATTCTGGAACCGGCGGCGGCAGCCGGCCTGATCGGTTTCATGTTCAATTTCTTCGGCGCGCGCGAGGCCGACGAGGGGCGCAGCTTCCTGTCGAAGAAGGGCGGCGGCAACAAGATCGGCGAACAGGTGTTTGACCCGCGGGTCAACATCTACGCCGATCCCAACCACCCCGATGCGCCCGCGATGCCGTGGGATGACAATGGACTGCCGCGGTCGCGCTTCCAGATCGTGCAGAACGGCAAGATCGCGAACCTCGACTATTCACGCTACTGGGCGCAGAAGCTGGGCAAGCCCGCCACCGCCGAACCGGGCAACATCATCATGGATGGCGGTACCAAGTCCACCGCCGATCTGGTGCGCGGCACCCAGAAGGGCATTCTGGTGACGCGGACGTGGTATATCCGGATGGTCGATCCGCAGACGGTGCTGCTGACCGGCCTGACGCGCGATGGCACGTTCTACATCGAAAACGGCGAGATCAAATATCCGTTGAAGAACTTCCGCTTCAACGAAAGCCCGGTCATCATGCTCAACAACATCGACGAACTGGGCAAGCCCGTGCGCGTGAAGGGTGACGAGGGCGACACGATCATGATGCTGCCGCCGATGCGCCTGCGCGACTTCACCTTCACCTCGCTGTCGGACGCGGTGTAATCGGACGGGCATTGGGAAGGACACCAGCTTGCCCGGCCTCCGCCGTCACCCCGGACCCGTTCCGGGGCAGACGGTGCCGCATGCCAGGCGGCCGATGAGTGTGCGGAACGGTGGGCCCCGGAACGGGTCCGGGGTGACCACGGGCATGGGGCGGGCGCCTGGACTGACCCGCCACGACGTCCTTCGCGGCATGATCTTCGCGCTCGCCTCCACCCTCGTTCCCCGCGCCGCTGCCGCGGCGGGGGCCTATGACTTCTGGTTCACGCGGCTGCGCTACGACAGCGGCGACTGGGACGTCGACCAGCGCATGCCCAGCAACCTGCTGACCTCGCTGGTCGATTACACCAATCTGCGGATCGACCCGAAGGAACGCGTTGTCGCGCTCGCCGACCCCAAGATGCTGACCGCGCCATTCTGTTACATGGCGGGCCACCGGCTGGTTGAATTCAACGCTGCCGAACGCCGCAATTTCGAACGCTACGTCCGCAGCGGCGGCTTCGTGTTTGTCGATGATTGCAATCACGATATCGACGGCCTGTTCGCGCAAAGCTTCGAACGGCAGATGCGCGCGATATTCGGGCCCAAGGCGCTCGCCAAGCTGCCGCCGAAGCATCCCATCTTCACCAGTTTCTTCAAGTTCGACGGGCCGCCCAACACCGGGTTCGAACTCAACGGGTGGGGCGACGACCTCGTCCATGAATATCTGCGCGGCATCACCATCGATGGCCGGCTGAACCTGCTCTACAGCAACAAGGACTACGGGTGCGAATGGGATTACGACTGGCGCAACAAGCGGTTCCTGGCGCAGGACAATACGAAGTTCGGCGTCAACATCGTGATGTACGCGCTCAATTCGTGACAGACCGTCAGCGCGGGCGCAGCGCAGCAATCCAGGGTGGCATGCCCGCGATGCTGGATCGCTGCGTCGCGTCGCTCCTCGCAAGGGCGGGGTCCGTGGCATGACCGAAGCCGATATCGAAGTGCGCCTGTCCGGGCTCGCCGACCTGCGCGCCGCGATCGGGCAGGCGATCGTCGGGCAGGCGGCGGTGGTCGAGCAGCTGCTGATCGGGCTGATCGCCGGCGGCCATTGCCTGCTGGAGGGCGTGCCGGGCCTCGGCAAGACGTTGCTGGTCCGCTCGCTCGGCGAGGCGCTCCACCTCGATTTCCGCCGCGTCCAGTTCACGCCGGACCTGATGCCCAGCGACATCCTCGGCACCGAATTGCTCGAGGAGGACCATGGCACCGGCAAGCGCCACTTTCGCTTCCAGCAGGGTCCCGTCTTCACCAACCTGCTGCTCGCGGACGAACTCAACCGCACGCCGCCCAAGACGCAGGCGGCGCTGCTGGAGGCGATGCAGGAACGCACCGTCAGCTATGGCGGCACGACGCATGTGCTGCCGACGCCGTTCTTCGTACTCGCTACCCAGAACCCGATCGAACAGGCCGGCACCTATCCGCTGCCCGAAGCGCAACTCGATCGTTTCCTGCTCCACGTCCGGCTCGACTATCCGACCGAGGCGGAGGAGCGCGACATCCTTGCAGCGACCACCGGCAGCGGGCTGGCGACGGTGCCGCGGGTGATGTCGGGCGACGACGTGCTGGCGCTTCAGTCGCTGGTCCGCGATGTCCATCTTAGCCCCGATCTGCTCGACTGGATAACACGGTTGATCCGCGCCACGCGGCCGGGCGAGGCGATGCCGGACGCCGTGCGGAGTTACGTCCGCTGGGGCGCCGGCCCCCGCGCCGGCCAGTCGCTAGTCCTCGCCGCAAAGGCGCGCGCGTTGCTGCACGGCCGATTGGCGGCAACGCGTGAAGACGTCGCGGCGCTCGCTGCGCCGGTGCTGCGCCATCGTCTGATCCTCGCCTTTGCGGCGGAAGCGGAGGGGATCAGTCCCGATACCGTCGTCGACCGGCTGCTCGCCACGGTTCGAGGACCCGGTGCCTGACCTGATCCCGGCGGACGTCCGCCATCGGCTGAAAGGATTGAGCATCGTCGCCCGCCGCGCCATCGGCGATCGCGGACTGGGGATGCACGCCAGCCGCGCGCGTGGGTCCGGCCTGGAATTCGCGCAATATCGCGCCTACGAACACGGTGACGAACCGCGCCAGATCGACTGGAAGCTCTACGGCCGATCGGACAGGTTTTTCGTCAGCGAAGCCGAGCGCGAGAGCCCCGTCGCACTGTGGATACTGCTGGATGCGAGCGCATCGATGAATCAGGCCGATGCGGCGGGCAGCCGGCTGGATGCGGCAAAGGGCCTCGCCGCCGCGCTCGCCGAGCTGGCGCTGATGCATGGCGACCGTTTCGCGCTGGCGACGCTGCGCCCGGACGCTCTCGATCTGGTTCCCGCCGCTGGTGGCGCACGCCAGCGCGATCGGCTCCACATGGCGCTGCACGCGCTCAAGGCGCATGGCGGCTTTCCGGCAGAGACGACGCTGACGCCGCTATGGGATCGCATCGGCGGGCGCGACATCGTCGCGATCCTGTCCGATTGGTTCGATCCCGCGTGCCTCGAACTCGCACGCAGGCTGTCCGCGGCCGGACGCGACGTGCTGGCGATCCAGATCCTGACCGTCACGGAGCGCGATTTCGACCTCGACGGCGGATACAAATTCCGCGATCCGGAAACCGGCGAGGAACTGCTCGGCGATGCGGCGGCGTTGCGCGCCGACTATCTGGTCCGCTTCGGCGCTGCCCAGGCGGCACTCGCCGCCGCATGCGCCGCGGCTGGCATCCGCCATGCGACGCTCGTTCTCGACGAGCCGCTTGATACGCCGTTGCAGGCGTTGTTCGGACGCGCCGCCCGGTGAACCTGCTGTTTCCCCTTGGCTTGGCCGCGCTGGCGAGTGTGCTGGTGCCGCTGGCGCTGCACCTTGCGCGCCGCACCGAACAGCAGCCTTTCGATTTCGCCGCCTTGCTCTGGCTGCGCCAAAAGCCGCGTCCGCGGCATCGTCCGCGGTTCGACGAACGGCTGTTGCTGGCCGTACGCCTGTTGTTGCTGGCGGGTGTGGCGCTGACACTGGCCCAGCCGGTGCTGCCCGGCACCGAAGGCTCGGATGCGGTGATCGCCGTCGCCCCCGGTGCCACCGTGCCATCGTCTGGCACGGCACGCCGGGTCTGGCTCGCGCCCGGCTTTCCCGCGATCGACACGACACCGCCCGTCGGTCGGCAGCCGATCGCCAGCCTGATCCGCGAACTCGACGCGCAATTGCCGGCGAAGGCGCCGCTGACCATCGTCGTCCCTCATATATTGGACGGCGCAGACGCGGAACGGCCGCGGATGTCGCGTGCCGTGACGTGGCGGATCGACGGCCGGGGGACGGCGCCGGCTGCGATCGCCATGTCCTTACGGCCGATCGTTCGATACGATGCTGCGCTGCCCGGCTATCGCTATATCGCCGCCGCGGTTCGTGCACTCGGCGGCACCGACGTCGGCGCCCTGTCGGCAGTGCTTCCGTCCGTGGATGACGCGGTCGATGCGCCGGCCGGGCCTGCGCTCGTCTGGCTTGGCGCGGGCGCATTGCCCACCAGGGTCAACGCCCTCGCAAGGGCTGGCGGCATCGTGCTGGTCGCGTCCGCGTCGACGATACCGGCGGCACCATCGACGGTCATCTGGCGCGACACAGACGGATCGGCGTTGGTCGAGGCTCAGCCGCTGGGCCGCGGCCGGATCCTTCGCTTTACTCGCCCGCTCACGCCGCCGGCCATGCCGGCGTTGCTGGAACCGGACTTTCCCCGTCGCCTTGCCGCGTTGTTCGCCGCCGCGCCCGATCCGGGCCGTGTCCCTGCGAGCGCCTACACGCCCGTGCGCGGTGCGCCGGCGCCATCGCCGCCCGCCCGCCCGCTCTCTCCCTGGCTTGCCGTCGCCGTCGCGGCGGTATTTTGTGTCGAACGCTGGTTGGCCACCCGCTCGACCCGCGCGCCGTCACCATGAACGCCGATGCACGGACCGACCGCTGGACGCGTCCGGCGCGGTGCCTCGTCTGGCAGCGGACGGTGGCGGTTGGCGTGCCGCTCGCCATCCTCGGCACAGCCATTGTCTGGCGATTCGGTGGCATCCTGCCGGCGCTCGTCGTCCTGGCGGTGGCGCTCGCATGCGTGGCGGCGATCGCGCAGGTCCGCGGCCGCCGGTTCGATCGCCGCTGGCTGATCGCGGCGCTCGATGCTGCCCGCCCTGATCTGGAGGACAGCAGCGACCTGCTCTTCGCCGCATCCGACACGCTTACCCCGTTGCAGCGCGTCCAGCGCGACCGTATCGCCGCCCGCGTCGACGCCGTGGCGATGCCGCCGCTCGCCGTGCCGCACGGTCGCGGAGGTGTCGTCATCCTTGCCGCGATCAGTCTGATGGCCGCAGCACTCGTCGCGGCCTGGCCTGACCGACCCGGTGCCGCGCTCGCACCGGCGGAGGAAGGATTGCCCGCGCTTCGCGGCGTCCCCCGCCTGACCGCACAGGCGCTGGAGGTGGTGCCGCCTGCCTATACCGGCCTGCCGCCCAGATCGTCGAAGATCCTCGATGTGCGCGTGCCGGCGGGATCGCAGCTGCGCTGGACGCTGCGGTTCGCACCCGACCCCCGCGATGCCGCGCTGGCGACGATCGGACATGCGGCGATCGCGCTGCGCCACGAGCGTCGCGACTGGCTGGCGACGTATCGCGCGGACGCATCGCTATTGTATCGTGTCGCCGCCGCCGGGGCGGAACGGGCCGGACTGCCGCCGCTGCACCGGATCGATACCATCGCCGATCGCCCACCGCAGGTCCGTCTCGATACGCCGAATGTGCCGCTGACCGTGCTATCCGCCGGCCAGCGCAGCGCCGTCGTCGCCTTTGTCGCGACCGACGATTACGGCGTTGGCGCCAGCGCTCGCCTGCGCATCGTCGTCGCGCAAGGCGAGGGCGAGAACGTCCGTTTTTCCGAACGCCTCTTGACCCTGTCCGGTAGCGGCGGTCCGCGCGAACGCCGTTTCACCACACGGCTCGATTTTCGCGCGCTCGGGTTCACGGAAGCCGGCGACGTCGTCGCGCAACTGATCGTCGCCGACACCCGTGCGCCATCGGCGCAGCAGGTGCGCGGCCCCAGCATCATCCTGCGGCGCCCCGCCGCGGTCGCCCAGGGCGGTGGCCTGGAGGCGATGACCCGCCAGGTCATGCCAGCCTATTTTCGCAGCCAGCGCCAGATCATCATCGATGCGGAGGCGCTGCTCGCCGAACGCCCACGCCCGCGGGCCGATCGTTTCCTGTCGCGCTCCGATGCGATCGGCGCCGATCAGCGACTGCTGCGCATGCGCTATGGCCAGTTCATGGGCGAGGAGGTCGGCGGCGGCGCAACCAATGCGATGCCGACCAACGACGACGAGGATGACGCGAAGGTCGCGGGCGCGGAGGCCGATCACGATCACCCCGCCGCCGCCACCGCCGGCTTGGGCGTCACCGAAGACGTGACCGCGGAATATGGCCATACGCATGACGAAGCCGAGGCCGCGACGCTGCTCGATCCAGGCACGCGCGCGACACTGCGCCAGGCGCTCGACAATATGTGGCAATCCGAACGCGCGCTGCGTCAGGGCGAACCGCGTCAGGCCTTGCCCTTCGCCTACAAGGCGCTGCGGTTCATCAAGCAGGTGCAGCAGGCGACGCGCATCTTTCTTGCGCGGACCGGCACCGATCTGCCCGCGGTCGACATGGCGCGGCGGATGACCGGCGAGCGTGGCGCGATGGGGACACGGGTGCTGCCGTCGGCCGCCGCCGATCCGGTCGATGCGACCCCCGCCGCAATCTGGCGGGCGCTCGACGGACCGCGGCAGGATGCGGCGCTCGACGCGCTGTCGCGCTGGCTGCGCGCCAGCCCCGGTGTCGCCGATCCGCTGGCGCTGGCCGGCGCGATCGACACGGTGCGGCGCCGGCCGGACTGCAGCCGCTGTCGCGAAGCCTTGCGCGCGCAGATGTGGCAGGTGTTGCCCCGCCCGGTGCCCGGCCTGGCACGCCGCGGTGACGGCGGCGTGGTCGGTCGCCGCTATCTGGATGCGTTGCCATGACCCCGGACCGGCTCGTGGCGATGCTGCTGGTGATCGCGGTGGTCGCGGCATGGTGTCGTTTATGGCTGTGGCAGCGCGGAGCGCCGGTACGCAGCCCGTCGTGGCGGGTCGCTGCCCTGGCCGCGTTGCAGCCGGTGCTCGCCGGCGCGCTCTACCTCACGCTCTTCGCACCGTCCCGGCAGATCACCGCCGATACGCTGGTGATCGCGACCGAGGGTGCACCGCGGCTGATCCAGACCGGCACAGGCGAAACGATCGTCGCCCTGCCCGAAGCCGGCGCCATACCCGGTGCACAGCGTGAACCCGATCTTGCCACCGCATTGCGCCGCCATACCGCTGCCGCCGCGATCCGCATCGTCGGCAGCGGCCTCGTCGCGCGCGATCGACCGGCAGCGGCACGAATGACGGTGACCTATGCCGCACCCTCCGTGCCGCGGGGACTCGTCGCGCTCACGCCGCCCGGGCCGGTTGCGCCCGGCGCGCGCTTCGACGTGCTTGCCCGTATCGAGGGCGGTGGCAGTGCCACCCTGGTCGATCCTGCCGGCCGCGTCGTCGATACCGCCCGGCCGGACGCCGACGGCAACGTCGTCCTGCATGGCGTTGCGCGGGTCGCCGGTATCGCGCTGTTCGGGTTGCGCCTGACCGGTGGCGATACCGCAGCGGTGCCGGTCGTCACCGTCGCGGCGGCACCCGCCAGGGCAGTGATCCTCGCCGGCGCGCCGGGGCCCGAAGTCAAATTCCTGCGTCGTTGGGCCGCCGATGCGGGCCTGACGTCGCAGGAGCAATTGGCGGTGGGCGGCGGCCTCGCGCTCGGCGAGGCACCGACGACATTTGCCGGATACGATCTCGCCGTGCTCGACGATCGCAGCTGGACGGCACTCGGCGGCGGCGCCCGTGCCGCTCTGGTGCAGGCGGTGCGCGGCGGCATGGGGTTGATCGTGCGCCTGACCGGGCCGGTGCCGCACAACTGGCAGGTGGCTGGGCTCGCCACCGGCGGCGGTGCCAGCATCGTGCCGTTGCGCCTGGCGCCCGCCGCACCGAGCCAGGCGGCGCTCGACGCGCGGCGCGGCCCCGGCAGCCGCGATGCCCCGGCGTCGCTCGCCGCGCCGCTTGACGAGGTGCCGGAGCTCAGCCGCGTCGCCACCACGATCGGCGGCATTCCGCTGCTCCGCGATGCACGCGGCACGCCGTTCGCCGCCTGGCGCAATGTCGGCCGCGGACGCGTGGCGATCGTCAGTCTGGTCGACAGCTTCGCGCTGGTCACCAGCGGCAACGGCGATGCCTATGCCGACCTCTGGAGCACGCTCGCCACGACGATCGGGCGCGCCGGCTCCTCCGGTGCCGGTCCCGGCTCCGAGACGCTTGCCTGGGCCGGGCAGCGCACGATCGTCTGCGATATCCCCGCCGCCGGCGCCACTGCCGTCGCACCCGATGGCGCGACGACCGCATTGCTCGCCGATCCTGCCGCACGAGGCTGCGCGGGATATTGGCCACGGCTGCCCGGCTGGCACCGCATCGCCGGCGGCCTGCGCTACATCCATGCCGCCGGCGCCTTGCCACAGGTGCGCGCCGCCGAGCGACGCGATGCGACGCTGGCGCTGGTCGGCGATCGTGCCGCGTCGATCGCCGGGGCGCGGGGGGACGACCATGCACCGTCATGGCGCTGGTTCCTGCTGTTCCTCGCTGCCGTCGGCCTGACGTGGTGGCTGGAGCGTCGCCGCCGCTAGCGCCAGCCGACCTGCCGCATCGCCATCGCGCGGTGCAATGCGTCCGGTACGAGTTCGCGCGGCACGCTCTTCCCGAACAGATATCCCTGCGCCATGTCGCATCCCCGGTCGAGCAGGTAGCGCGCCTGCGCGGCGGTCTCGACACCCTCCGCCACCACCGTCATGCCCAGTCGGTGGCCCAGCGCGACCACCGCATCTATGATCGCCGCATCGCCCGGATCGGTGTCGAGATTGCTGACGAAGCTTCGGTCGATCTTGATGGTGTGGACGGGAAACGCCTTGAGGTGGGTCAGCGAGGCATAGCCGGTACCGAAATCGTCCAGCGCGATGTGCACGCCCTCGCGGCTGAACGTCTCCAGCGTAGTCGCGACGCATTCCGCGCCACGCCCGACGAAGACGGTTTCCGTTACCTCCAGCTCCAGCCGTTCCACCGGCACCCGGGCGCGTACCAGCCGCCCGAGAATGCGGTCGGCCAGATCCTCGCGGCGGAATTCGGCCGGTGACAGGTTGAAGGCGATCCGCCCGAAGTCGATGCCGTCGTCCAGCCAGCGCCGCATGTCCGCGACGATCGCCGACAGCATTTGCTCGCTCAGGTCGATCGCCAGTTCCAGGTCCTCGAACGCAGCGGCGATGGTCGCGGGCGATTGCGGCCCCAGCGACGGGTGACGCCAGCGCAGCAGCGCCTCGAACCCGCAGACGTGGCCGCTGTCGAGCGCCACCTTGGGCTGGTAGAAGGGCATCAGCCGGTCATCGCGGATGACGTCGCGGGCGATGCTCAACATCGATGAACGGCGTTGCAGGTCGGCGCGCATGTGTGGCTCGAACGTCGCCAGACTGCCTCGCGCCTGCGCCTTGGCGGCATAGAGCGCGATATCGGCGGACTTCAGCAGTTCGGCCGCGTTGGCGCCATGCGTGGGAAACAGCGAACCGCCCGCGGTCGCTTGGCAATCGAGGATCCGGCCGTCGTGCGACAAGGGTTCGCGCACCACCCGCAACGCCGCCTGTACGCTTGCGATGACCCGCCCCGCATCGCCGTCATGTTCGATGACCGCACCGAATTCGTCGCCACCCAGGCGGGCGAGCGCACAGTGGTCGCCCAACGCACCGCGCAGCCGTTCGCCGAAGGTACGCAGCACGACATCGCCCGCATCGTGACCGACCGTATCGTTCGTTTCCTTCAGGTGATCCACATCGAACAGCACCAGCGCCAATCCATGGCCCAATCGCTCGGCCTGTTCGATCGCGCTTTCCAGCCGCTCGCCGAACGCCGCCCGATTGGGCAGGCCGGTCAGCGCATCGTGATGCGCGGCAAAGCGGATCCGATCCTCGGCGGTGCGTTCCTCGGTGACGTCGCGGGTGGTGACGAGCACCCGGCTCAACACGCCCGATGGCGCCTCGATCCGCCATCCGCCGGTCTTGATCCAGCGTTCCTCGCCGGTATCGGCGCGATGGATGCGCAGCATCGTCTCGAAACGATGATTCCCGTCGCCCGCCTCGACGGCGGACACCAGCGCCTGCAACCGGTGGCGGTCGGCCGGAATGACCAGCGCCAGCGCCACGTCGACACTCGCCGGCTGGGACAATGGCAGGCCCAGCATAGCCTTGAACTCGTCGGACCATTCGCGCCGATCTCCCAGCGCGTCGTAATCCCAGATGCCGAGTCCGGCGGCATGGGCGGCCAGCCGGAACCGCTCCTCGCTTTCGCGCAAGGCATCCTCGGTCAGTTTGCGGTCGTGGATGTCCTCCAGGGTGCCATACCAGCGCAGGACCTCGCCAGCCGCGTCCAGCCGCGCCGCGGCGCGTGCCCTGAACCAGCGATAGCCGCAATGCGGCGTGCGCAGCCGGTATTCGACGTCCACCGTCCCCCTGGTCGCGATGGCCTGTGCCCAGATGCTTTCTGTCGGCGCGACGTCGTCGGGGTGGAGCGAGGCCAGCCAGCGGCCGCCCATCGCATCGCAAGCCTCGCCGCCGGTCACCACCGTCCATTGCGAACTCACCGCATCGATCTGGCCATCGGCGCGCGCGGTCCAGCTGATCTGCGGATTGAGTTCGACGGTATGGCGATAATGTTCCTCGCTCTCGCGCAGTTCGGCCTCGGCCGCCCGGCGCGCGGTGACGTCCTGCGCCAGCGTGATGGTAGAGGCGGCGATGCCCGCGCTATCGCAGACGAAAGAGACGTTGACCTCGCACCAGATCACGCTGCCGTCCGGGCGTATGAAGCGCGTTTCCACCTCGAACGGGGCGGATCGCGCCATATGGGCACGATAGGTCGCCAGCACCTGCGGCAGGTCGTCAGCATGGATGAAGCTTTCCAGCGAAAGGCTGGACAGATCGGCGGCACGGCGGCCCGTCAATTCGCAGAAGCGGGCATTGACGTTCAGCGCGCGCTGCTCGCGGTCGAGGTGCAGCAGGCCGATCCGCGCCCTGCTCAGCGCATCGATCAATGGGAGCGTGCGATTGCCGCCGGCAATGGATGCGCTCGTGCCACCAGGGGATGCACGGTGCCGCACCGACCCGATGCCGCAGTCTGCGACGTCGTACGTTTCGACGCGGTCGAACCCCCTCTCGTCCCAACGATCCACATCCACTCCTTCCAGCGCCACGCTGTGGGTGGGGCATCGGGTGTGGTCACTTAACGATCTGTAACAAAACCATTTTGAGGAGGATTGGGGGAATGCGTTCGCGCGGTGTCGGTCACTCTTTGGGACGTGGTCCGCGAATCTTCACGATGTCGCGATCCATGGGCGCCAGCTTGGCCAGAAACCGGTTCTGAGCGGCGAAGCCGACATGTTCCTCGCGCATCGCAGCCTGCAGATTCTCGACCAGCGCGGCCAGATCCGCATGCTGCACGCCCATGTCGGCATGCGCGGGCCGCATCGCCCGTCCGGTGTATCGGCAGCCGCCGCCCAGGATATAACAGAACTGCTCCTTCAATACGCGGCGCAGGCGGACAAGGTCCTGGCCCTTGAAGATGTCGCTGATCCGCGGATCGACGATATTGCGCGCCACCAGGCCATCGACGATCCGATCGACGCCGGCCTGTTGATGAAAGGCGCGCCACATGCCGTCACCCTTGAACGGCGTGGCGCCGGCATTGGCATCGGACTGGACATAGGGTGCGACCGGCTGTTCGTCGGCGGGAGGCGCGACTTGCAGGCTGAGGAGCAGCAGGGGGACGATCATGATCGGGTCTCGGGGGGCGAAGAGGAGAGGTGGACGGGTGGGGTCAGAACCCGCCCTGCACGGACAGGAACAGGCCGCGCTGGTTGCGTACGGTCGCGATATCGCCGAGGTCGACGTAAGCGGCGGTGAGCGACACGTTGCGATGCACCGCCCAGGCCGCGAACAGGTCGTAGCTGTCGTCTTCTTCGGCGAAGCCCAGATTGTCGGGCTTCGTGCGATATTCCGCGCCGACGACCAGCTTGCGGGTCAGCATCTTGGCGAGCGACCCTTCGAACTGTGCGGTCCGGTCGTTCTGCCGCGGCCCGCCAAAGCCGAGCAGGCCGAACTGGTTGGCCTTGGTCAGGCGCAGCGTCGCATCCGCGACGATGCCCTGCGCCAACCACAATTTGGTGGCGGCGACGTAAAAGTCTGCGCTCTTGTCCCCGTCGGCTCCGACCGCCTTCACCACGGCGCGTCGTTCGGCGATCCGGTACTGCACGCCCGCGGAAACCTGTGGCAGCATCGTGTCCTGCGCCCAGACGGCATCGCCGACCAGCTTGACCTTGGCACCGACGATATGCTGTCCGAACGTAAAGCCGCGACCGAGGCCCAGTGCCGCGCCCGCGGCACGGGTGTCGAACCGCTGATAGGCATAGGACAGCTCGATCCGGTCGGACAGGCCGATCGCGGCCCCCGCGCTGCTCAGATCGAAATCGGGCAGCGCGACATAGGTGGCATGCGCGGTGCCGCCGATCCCGTCTTCGGTTTCGTTGCCCGCGATCACCGCCCAGGATGCAAGGCCGCCGCCCGCCGCGCCATCGACCGTCGACACACCGTTGGTGAGCAGCAGCTTGCCGCCGCCACGTCGCTGGTTGGCAGCGGCAGGCCCGGCCAGCATCGTGAGCGCGGCCAGCATCGTGGCCAGGCGTATCGTGTTCGTTCCCGACATGACCCGCCTGTGCAGCCGATGTGGTAAACGTTCGGTAAGGGCGGCCTTTAGAATTCGGCAATGTCGCCCGTTCTACAGGCCTTGGATGTACTGCAAGTCCATTTTGGCCGCTTCGGTCCTAATGTCCCTGTCCGCCGGGGCCGGTGCCGCGACGGTGTCGATCACCGTCCGCAACGCCGACGGATCGCCCCTGACCGACGGCGTCGTGCTGATCGACAGCACGGCCGCGGGGCGTCCCGTGCCGCATGGACCCTATGTCATGGAGCAGAAGCAGATCGCGTTTCAGCCGCATGTGCTGATCGTGCCGGTCGGTGCGCAGGTCGCGTTTCCCAACCGCGATCTCGTGCGGCATCACGTCTATTCGTTTTCCAAGGCCAAGCGGTTCGACCTCAAGCTGTACGGACGCGAGGACCAGCGCAGCATCGTGTTCGATACGCCCGGCGTCGTCGCCCTCGGCTGCAATATCCATGATACAATGAGCGGCTTCGTCATCGTCACCGCCACGCCATTCTATGCGCGGACCGATACGGCCGGTCGCGTGACGATCGCGGGCGTGCCCGCCGGGCCGGTGACGGTGCGATTGTGGTCTCCGTCGGTCCGCGCCGCTGGCAACACCCTGAGTCAGGCGGCGACGGTTCCGGCCGCCGGCTATGCCACGACGCTGACGATCCGCCGCTGATGCCCATGCCTCGCCTGCGGTTTCGCACGCTCAGGGGGCGGTTGGCGGTGCTGTACACCGGGATGTTCGCGCTTGCGCTGGCGGTACTGGGCGTCACGGCACAGGTGATGATCTGGACGCATGCGCGCGCGTCCGTGTCCGCGGAACTGGCGGCGAGCGGCAGCGTCTACGACGGATTGTGGGCGCTGAGGGCGAAGACGCTGACGGGAACCGCGGACGTCCTGTCGCGCGATTTTGGCTTTCGCACGGCGGTGGCGACCGGCGACCGGCCGACGATCGAATCGGCCCTAGCGACGCTGCGCGCCCGCGCCGGGGTGCAGCGCGCGATGCTGGTCGAACAGGACGGCAGCGTGATCGGCGCGACCGGACCGCTGGCGACGACCATTGCCGATCTGCCCGATCAGATGCAGGGCGGCCGCCACGATGCGGTGCTGGTCTCGCAAGGCCGCATCTATCGCGTCGTCGTGTCGCCGGTGCTGGCGCCGATGCAGATCGGTTCGGTCGTGCTCGCGCTTCCGCTGGACGCAGCGGAGATGCGCGGGCTCGAACGGCTGTCGGCGATCCCGCTCACCGCGACCATGCTGTACCGCGATGGTGCCGGCAGCTGGCAGTCGATGGACGGTTCGATCGACGCCGATCCGGGCGTCGATGCGCTGGTCGCCGCCTCGCAGCGCGAACGGTCGCTGATGACGCTCGCCTTGCCCAGCGGTCGCGCCTTCACCATCGCCAAGCCGCTTGCCGGGCCGAACGGCAGGGCCGATGCCGCCTTGCTGATCCGCTATCCGTTGCAGGCGGCGCTCGCCCCCTATCTGCCGCTGCAGGTCGGGCTGGCGCTTGCCGGCCTGATCGGTATCGCGCTGGTCGTATTCGGCAGCCTGCGGCTCGCCCGCAAGATCACGCAGCCGTTGTTCGAACTCGACGCCGCGGCGCGCACGCTCGAAGAGGGCGCCCGCACCGAGGTGACGGTCACCGGCGAAGACGAGATCGGCCGCCTCGCGCAGTCCTTCAACCGCATGTCGCAGGGCATCGTCGACCGCGAGAACCGCATTTCGCATCTCGCCTTCCACGACACGCTGACCGGCCTGCCCAACCGCACCTCGTTCCGCCAGGCGCTGGATCAGGCCCTCGCCCGCACGTCGCGCGCGGGCAGGGGGGGCAGCAGGTCGCCGTGCTGTGCCTCGACCTCGACGGGTTCAAGGGGGTCAACGACACGCTGGGCCATCCGGTCGGCGATGCGCTGCTGTGTACGCTGGGCACGCTGCTGACCCGGCTGGCGCCGGACGGGCTCGTATCCCGGCTGGGCGGCGACGAATTCGCGATCATCCTGTCGGGGTCCGTCGAGGCGGATCGGCCGCGCGGGCTGGCGCAGGCGATCCTCGATGCGGTCTCGCGTCCGCTGGAGGCGGCGGGCCATCGGATCGCTTCGGGCTTCAGCATCGGCATCGCGATGGCGCCAGCCGACGGCACCGACCCCGACCAGCTGCTGAAGAACGCCGACCTGGCGCTGTACCGCGCGAAAAAGGACGGCCGCGGCGTCTTCCGCTTCTTCGAAGAGGCGCTCGACATCGCCGCGCGCAAGCGCCGGCAGATGGAACTGGACCTGCGCGAGGCGTTGATGACCGGCCAGTTCCGGCTCAATTTCCAACCGATCTATGACCTGAAGGCCGACCGGATCGGGGGATTCGAAGCGTTGCTACGCTGGCACCATCCGACCCGCGGCGAGGTGTCGCCCGTCGAGTTCATCCCGGTGGCCGAGGATACCGGCCTGATCGGCGGCATCGGCGAATGGGTCCTGCACGAGGCGTGCCGCCACGCGGTCGACTGGCCCGACCATGTCCGCGTCGCCATCAACGTGTCGCCGCTGCAGTTCCGCAGCCAGGGCTTTGCCGCGATCGTCATGCAGGCGCTGTCGCGCAGTGGTTTGCCCGCACGCCGGCTGGAGGTCGAGATCACCGAATCGGTATTCCTGGACGGTGAGGACCACGTGCTGGCGCTGCTGCATCAGCTGCGCAATGTCGGCGTCCGGGTCGCGCTGGACGATTTCGGCACCGGTTACTCCTCGCTCAGCTACCTGCGCAGCTTTCCGTTCGACAAGATCAAGATCGATCGCTCGTTCGTCACCCACGTCGCCGACGATGCGAGCAGTGCCGCGATCGTGCGCGCGATCGTCGACCTTGCCGCGGCCCTGCATATGGAGATCACGGCAGAGGGCGTCGAGGATGCCGACCAGCTCGGCTGCCTGCGTGGCCAGGGCTGCGACAGCATCCAGGGTTTCCTGCTCAGCAAGCCCGTCGAATTCGATGCGATCGCCCGGCTGCTGCCGGCACGGCTGGCAAAGGCCGCCTAGCGCGGATCGACATTCAGCTGTCTACCTCCCCGGCGCAGGCCGGGACCCAGTTGGGGCAGTTGAACAATCAGGCGCTTCCCAGCGTCACAGCTGCTTTCCCGACTGGACCACGGCTTCCGTCGGGGAAGCAAGATGGTCCAAATGCCGCCGCGCCGTTTGAATGTCGATCCGGCCTAGAGGCATTGACCGGCCCCCTCCGGCTTGCAAGACCGACGTCATCGGTGGCTGGCGGGAGTGGGCGCATGGACGAACTGACACGGCGCGGCCTGATCGGAAGCGCGGCCGCCATGGCGTTCGCCGGACCCGCCTTTGCCCAGACCGATGCGGGTGACGAGGTCGTGCCGCTCTGGCCCGGTGCCATCCCCGGCGCGCGGGGCACCCGCATCGTGCGCAAGGTCAACGATCGGGCGAAAACGGCGGCGACGCACGATCGGTCGATCACCGGCATCGATGCGCCCGCGCTCGTGGTGAAGCGGCCGGCGCGGCCGAACGGTTCGGCGGCGCTGTTGCTGCCGGGTGGTGGCTATGGGTTCCTGTCCTACGATAACGAAGGGATCGAACAGGCCCGCTGGCTGAACGCGCTGGGCGTGACCTGCTTCATCCTGTTGTACCGCTTGCCTGCCGAGGGCTGGACCGACCGGCATCTGGTGCCATTGCAGGATGCGCAGCGCGCGATGCGCGTGATCCGCGCCGGCGCCGCCCGGTTCGGGGTGGAGCCGCAACGTATCGCCGTGCTCGGCTTTTCCGCCGGCGGACACCTTGCCGGATCGTTGGCGACCCGACATGCGGAGGCGACCTATACGCCCGTCGATGCCGCCGACCGGCTGTCGGCGCGGCCCGACGTGGCCGGCCTGATCTACCCGGTGATCGCGATGGACCCGGCGACCACCCACAAGGGATCGCACGACAACCTGCTCGGGCCGTCGCCCGATCCGGCGTTGATGGCTGCGGCATCGGTGGAGCGGCGGGTGACGGCGGACACGCCACCGGTGTTCCTGACCCATGCCGGCGACGATGCGACGGTGCCGGTCGCCAACAGCCTGACGATGTACGCGGCCTTGCTGGCGGCGAAGCGGCCGGCGGAATTGCATGTGTTCGACGAGGGCGGCCACGGCTTTGGCGTGCGATTGGCCAAGGGGGTGCCGGCATCCGCCTGGCCGACGCTGTTCACCGCATATGCGAAGCGCAAGGGTGTGTTCCCCGCTCCATAGGGTGCAGTCCGCGCGTTCGCCGCGACGGACGTGGGGGCGGGAAGGGGCGCGTTCCGTTCGCTTTCGCGGTCGATCGGGATATGTCGGGGCGTGACGCTCGCGACCACCTGCATCGATTCGCCCGTCGGCCGTCTGACACTGGTGGCGAGCGATGCCGGTCTGGTCGCCGTCCTGTGGCCCGGCGACGATCCGTCGCGGGTGCGGCTGGGGGTGGCGGCGCGTGACGATACCCATCCGGTGCTGATCGCCGCCGCGGACCAGTTGCACGGCTATTTCGCGGGGGAGCGCACGAGGTTCGACCTGCCGCTCGATTGGCGCGGCACCGATTTCCAGAAGCGGGTGTGGGCGGCGCTGCTGACGATCCCCTACGGCGAGACGCGCAGCTACGGCGCCGTAGCGCAGGCGATCGGCGCCCCCACCGCATCGCGCGCGGTCGGGGCGGCAAATGGCCGTAACCCGATCTCGATCATCGCGCCCTGCCACCGCGTGGTCGGCGCCGGCGGGCGGTTGACCGGCTTCGCGGGCGGGCTGGATGCGAAGGCGACGTTGCTGGCGTTGGAACGCCGGGCGGGTGAACTGCCATTCTGAGGCGACCGCCGGAAAGTGTGCAGGAATCGGCACACTTTGGGCCGCTTTCGACTCGCTACTGGGAAGCCATGTGCGGCGAAATTCCCTAAATTGCTGTTTTATAATCACAATTTATTGTGCGTTACGCCGTTGTCGCGGCCTTGGCCGGCAAGGCATGGTCGGTCGACGCCAAAGGGCCATCAAGAGCCCGTTCGCGTTGCCCCAGAGGATGAAAGGCTGCCCATGACCATCAGCATCGCGCAAGCGCCCGTTACGTCGCCGGCGGCGAAGCCGTGGTACGCGCAATTGTATTTGCAGGTGCTGGTCGCGATCATCGCGGGCGTCCTGCTGGGCCATTTCGCGCCGCAGACGGGCGAGGCGATGAAGCCGGTCGGCGATGCGTTCATCAAGCTGGTGAAGATGGTCATCGCACCCGTCATCTTCCTCACCATCGTCACCGGTATCGCCGGCATGCGCGACCTCGGCGCGGTCGGCCGCGTCGCGGGCAAGGCGTTCGTATACTTTCTGTTCTTTTCCACGCTGGCGCTGATCGTCGGGCTGATCGTCGCCAACGTGGTGCGGCCGGGATCGGGGCTCAACATCGATCCTGCCAGCCTCGATTCCAGCAAGGTCGCCGAATTCGCCGAAAAGGCGCATGACAGCACGATCACCGGCTTCCTGACGGGGATCATCCCCGACACGTTCCTGTCGTCGCTGACCCAGGGCAACATCCTGCAGGTGCTGTTCGTGTCGATCCTGTTCGGCATCGCGCTGGCGCTGATCGGCGATCGCGGCACCAAGGTGCTGAGCGTCCTCGAGGACGTGTCGCTCGCCTTCTTCAAGGTGGTCAGCATCGTCATGAAGGCAGCCCCGATCGGCGCGTTCGGCGCGATGGCGTTCACCATCGGCAAATACGGCGTCGGCACGCTCGCCAATCTCGCGATGCTGGTGGGCACCTTCTACTTCACCTCGCTGCTGTTCGTGCTGGTCGTGCTCGGCACCGTCAGCTGGCTGTGCGGTTTCTCGATCCTGCGCCTCATCGCGTACCTCAAGGCCGAACTGCTGCTTGTGCTCGGTACCTCGTCGTCGGAAAGCGCGCTGCCGGCGCTGATCGAGAAGATGGAGCGTGCCGGCTGTCCCAAGTCGATCGTCGGGCTGGTCGTTCCCACCGGTTATTCATTCAACCTGGACGGGACCAACATCTACATGACGCTGGCGGCGCTGTTCATCGCCCAGGCCTGCAACGTCGACCTGACACTAGGCCAGCAATTGCTGCTGCTGTCGGTAGCGATGCTGTCGTCGAAGGGGGCGGCGGGCGTCACCGGCGCGGGCTTCATCACGCTGGCGGCAACGCTGTCGATCGTGCCGAGCGTGCCGGTCGCGGGCATGGCTCTGATCCTTGGCGTCGACCGGTTCATGAGCGAATGCCGCAGCCTGACCAACTTCATCGGCAACGCGGTCGCCACGGTCGTCGTGTCGCGCTGGGAAGGCGCGCTGGACAGCGAACAGCTGGATGCGGCCCTGCATGGCCGGGCGCCGCGCATCGACCAGCTGCCGGCCGACGCGGTTCCCGCCGAATAATCGCGCGCCTCGTCTCCACTCTCCCGCGGCCGCTCCTCCCTCTTCCGACGGATGAGGGAGGGGACAGCGAAGCGTTTGAAGGGTGAGGGCGAGTGCGGTGCCCCCGAAGGATCGCCCATGCATCGACCATTCCGCGCGCTCGGCGCCACCGCCCTCCTCACCCTCGCCACCGCTGCTGCGCACGCGCAGACCAGCGTCGCGCCCACCGAAGCCGGCCAGACCCGCAACCCCGCGACACCGACGGTCACCGCCTATCCGGCCGCGGCGATCGGTGACGGCGCCACCACCAATGGCTTCAATCTGTCACGCTGGGCGGAGGACTGGAGCAGCTATCGCGACCCCAGCAAGCGCGACGATGTCTTCGACCGCCTGAAGTTCCTGCCGATCGACGGCGACGGCGACGTCTATCTCACGCTGTCGGGCGAATTGCGCCTGCGCGTCAACCACACCACCAATCCCAACCTGCGCGATGCTCGCGCCCAGCGGCAGGACATCAACCGGATCTTCGCGGGCGCCGATCTGCACGTCGGCCCCCATCTTCGCGCCTTTGCCGAGGTCGCGCACGGCGGCATATCCGGCGTCGAACTCGGCGCGCCGGCGGCGACGCTGCGCAACGACCTCGTCCTCCAGCAGGCCTTCGTCGAAGGGAATGCCGATGTCGGCGGCGTCGCGATCGGCGCACGCTACGGCCGGCAGGAATTCACCGACGGTCCGAACCTGCTGGTGTCGCAGCGGGACAACAACACCATCCGCTACACGCTGAACGGCATTCGCGCCTGGGCACGGGGCAGCCGGGTGCGTGCCGACGTGTTCCACCTGAAGCCGACGCAATATGGCGATCTTGGCCCCGACGACGACATCGTCGATCCCGCGCGCCGTTTCTCGGGCGTGACATTGGGCTTTGCCGCACCGGCGACGTGGCTCGGCGGGTCGAAGCTGTACATCGATCCCTTCCTCTGGCGGCGGCGCAACATCGTCGGTGCATGGGGTGGCCGGATCGGCCCGGCGACGCGCTATTATGTGGGCACGCATATCTGGGGCGATGCCGGACCGCTGACGATCGACTGGACGGTCAATCACCAGTTCGGCCATTACATCGATCAGGACATCGATGCCTGGCAGGTGTTCCTGGCCCAGACCTATCGCCTTGGCGCATCGAAGAGCGCGCCGCGGGTCGGCATCCACCTCGATTACGCCTCCGGCGGCGGCGGATATGGCAATGGAAAGCTCCGCGACGCCTACGCCCCCTTCGGCAACAACATCTACTACAGCTACGGCCTCTTCCTCACCCCCTCCAACCTCGTCACGGTGGCGCCGAACGTCACCTTTTCGCCGCTGGCCAAGGTACGGCTGACGGCGGAATACCAGCTGGCGTGGCGCGACAGCACCACCGACGCCGTCTATCGCGCCAACGGCCAGCCGTTCGCGGGAACGCAGCTGATCCGCGACGCCAAGATCGGTGACGTCGCACGGCTGCAGGCGGTCTGGTCGATCGCGCCGCGGCTGTCCGTCACCGGCCGCTACGAACATTTCGCCGCCGGCCCATCGCTGACCAGGGCCGGCTACAAGAGCTCCGACTTCCTTGCCGGCTGGCTCAGCTTCCGTTTCTGAAGGTCCCCCATATGCCCCCCGCATTCCACGCCGCCGCCCGCGCCCTGCTGTCCGATCCGTTGACCAACAAGGGCACCGCCTTCACGGAAGCCGAGCGCGACCGCCTGGGCCTGCACGGGTTGCTGCCCCCTCATGTCGGGACGCTGGACAGCCAGATCGCGCGGCGTCGGCGGGTACTCGACGGGATGGCGGACGACTTCCACCGCTATGCCTTCCTGCGCGAATTGCAGGATTCGAACGAAGTGCTGTTCCATGCGCTGGTGCAGGCCGACCTGCCGCGGATGCTGCCACTGGTCTACACGCCCACCGTCGGGGCGGGGTGCGAACGGTTCAGCGAGATTTGGCGCAAGCCGCGCGGACTGTTCCTCAGCCATCCCAATCGCGACCGTATCCCCGACATTCTCGCCGACCCGGCGCTCGACCGGGTCAAGGTGATCGTGGTGAGCGACGGCGAACGCATTCTGGGGCTGGGCGACCAGGGGGCGGGCGGCATGGGCATTCCGATCGGCAAGCTCGCGCTCTATACCGCGTGCGCCGGTATCCACCCGGCCGAAGTGCTGCCGATCCTGCTCGACGTCGGCACCGACAATGCGGGGCTGCGCGACGATCCGCTCTACGTCGGCTGGCGCAACCCAAGGGTGCGGGGCGAGGATTATGGAGGTTTCGTCGACAGCTTCGTATCGGCGGTGACGGATCGCTGGCCGGGCGTGCTGCTGCAATGGGAGGATTTTGCAGGTCACAATGCCCATGACCTGCTTGCCCGGTATCGGGACCGGTTGCTGAGTTTCAACGACGACATCCAGGGAACGGCAGCGACCGCGGTCGGTACACTGCTGTCGGCGATCCACCGGACCGGCGCCTCGCTCATCGATCAGCGGATCGTGCTGTTCGGTGCCGGGGCGGCAGGAAGCGGCGTCGCGGAACTGTTGGTGCAGGCGCTGCGGGCGGAAGGATTGGACGAAGCCGCAGCCCGCGCCCGGATCTGGGCGGTGGATCGCGATGGACTGATCCTGTCGGATATGGCGAAGCTGACGCCGCCGCAAATGCGGCTGGCGCGCCATCCCGCCGAAGTGGCGGGATGGATGCGCGATGCCGAGGGCGGACTTGGCCTGCTGGAAACCGTCCGCGCGGTCCGGCCGACGGTGCTGATCGGCGCGTCCGGACAGGCGGGCAGCTTTACCGAGGCGGTCGTGCGGACGATGGCGGAGGGCTGCGCCCGACCGGTGATCTTTCCGCTATCCAACCCGGTGTCGCGTGCCGAGGCGCATCCGGCCGACGTGCTTGCCTGGAGCGACGGCCGCGCGATCGTGGGCACCGGCAGTCCGTTCGGCGTTCCCGGCGTCACCCAGGTCAACAACGTCTACATCTTTCCCGGCGTCGGCCTGGGGGCGTTGGCTGCGGGCGCGACGCGGGTCACCGACGGCATGTTCATGGCCGCGGCGCGCGCATTGGGCGCGATGGGCGGGGCGGGGGAGACGTTGCTGCCAGCGATCGAGAATCTGCGCAGCGTGGCGTTGCGGGTCGCCGTCGTCGTGGCTGCCGCGGCGCTGGCAGACGGGGTCGCCAGCGCCGGCGACGAAGAGCTGACCGAGGCAAGGATCGCCGCACTGATGTGGGATGCAGCGTACAATTAGGCGTGTACGATCCGACCCGGCCCCATGATCCCGGTCCAGTATCGGGAGGGGGCGGCGGGGCGGCCAGTCAACGCTATCGTCCCCGGTCGCCCCCTTCGTCACCGATACACGGTGCCAGCCCATCCGTGGCGGGAAGGGATCAGTTCTCGCGTTCCAGCCGGTGTTCGTTCGCCACTGCGATTTCGCGCCCGGGCAATGCCGCGGCGATCGCCGCCTGCAACGCCTCGGTGCCATAGGGCTTGGCGAGCAGTACCGCGCCCGTACCCGGCGGTACCGCCGCGGTGTCGCCGGTGGCAAAGACGATGCCGATGCCCGGCCGCAACGCCCGCGCCTTGACGGCGAAGTCGGGACCGGAGGCACCTGGCAGGTTGACGTCCGTCACCAATGCATGAATCGGCACGGTCTGGAGAGCGGTCATCGCATCTTCGGCGCTGGCGGCATCGACCACGACATAGCCGCTGGCCTGCAACAGTTCGGCGGTGGTGGCGCGGATCACCGCATCGTCCTCGACCAGCAACACCGTGATCTGACCCTGCCCGCCCGCCGACGGGCGGAGCGCGACGGGTGCGCTGGTCAGCTGCCGCGCGGCGAGGCCAGCGTTGCGCTGGCGCTGGTTGGCGAGCACGTGCCGGAATTTCCGGGCCAAGGCTTCGCGCGTGTAGGGCTTTGACAGCAGCTCGACGCCGACGTCGAGCCGGCCGCCGTGCACGATCGAATTCTCGGTATAGCCGCTGGTGAACAGCACCGCCAGGTCGGGCAGCCGCTCCTTCGCCTTGCGCGCCAGTTCCGGGCTCTTCAAGGTGCCGGGCATCACCACGTCGGTGAACAGCATGTCGATCGCAATGCCGCTTTCGATGACGTTCAGCGCACTCTGGGCATCCACCGCCTTCAGCACGCGATAGCCGAGGTCGCCCAGCATCTCGACCACGGTCGCGCGGACCTCATCGTCGTCCTCGACCACCAGCACCGTCTCGGTGCCGCCCTCGATCGTGCCGAGGTCGACCGTCACCTCGACGTCCTCTGCCTCGCGGCTGCGCGGCAGGTACAGCTTGATCGTGGTGCCCTCGCCGACCTCGGAATAGATCTTCACATGGCCGCCCGACTGTTTGACGAAGCCGTAGACCATCGACAGGCCGAGGCCTGATCCCTTGCCTTCGGATTTGGTCGAGAAGAACGGCTCGAACACCTTGGCGACGACGTCCGCGCTCATGCCGCTGCCCGTATCGGTGACTGCGAGCATGACATATTGCCCGGCCTGCACCTCTTCGTGGCGGCGCGCATAGGCATCGTCGAGATGGGCGTTGGCCAGTTCGATCGTCAGCTTGCCGGTGCCGTCCATCGCATCACGCGCGTTGATCGCGAGGTTCAGGAGCGCGTTTTCGATCTGCACCGGATCGATGAAGCAGTTCCACAATCCACCGCCGAAGATCGTCTCGACCTCGATCCCCCCGCCGATGGCGCGGCGGAGCATGTCGTCCATGCCCTGGACGAAGCGGGTGACGTTGACGACCTTCGGCTCCAACGCCTGGCGCCGGCCGAAGGCCAGCAGTTGCGCCGCAAGTTTCGACCCGCGCGACACGCCGGCCATCGCGTTGGCGACCCGGCGTTCGGCGCGGTCGTTGCCGGCGATGTCCTTCGACAGCAATTGCAGGTTGCCGGAGACGACCTGGAGGAGGTTGTTGAAATCATGCGCGACGCCGCCGGTCAGCTTGCCGATCGTCTCCATCTTCTGCGATTGCGCCAGCGCCGCCTCCGCCTGACGCCGCTCGCCGATTTCGGCGATGACGCGAGCCTCGAGGTTCTCGTTGAGCTGGCGCAGCTGTTCCTCGGCACGCTCGCGGTGACGGACCTGGCGCTGCAGATGGTCGGCCTGATCGCGCAGCGTCTGTTCGGCGGCGCGCTGTTCGGTGATGTCGGTGTGGACGCCGACCCATTCCAAAATTTCGCCCGCCGCATCCTTGATCGGCAGCGCGCGGATCAGGCAGTTGCGCCACGCCCCGTCGTGACGACGCACGCGATGTTCGAACACGAAGACCGATTTGGCGGCGACGGCGGCATTCCACGCCGCGACGGTGGCGGCGGCATCGTCCGGATGGACCGCATCGGCCCAGCCGTATTCGGTGTAGGCGTCGACATCCTGTCCGGTCAGTGCGCTCCACCCCGGCTGGTCGCCTCGCATCCGGCCATCGGCGGTGTTGGTCCACAGGACGCCGTGCACCGCCTCCATCGCCGCGCGGAAGCGGTCGTTGCTCGTCCGGACGGCGGCCTCGCGCTCCGCCCGCTCCTCGATATCGGTGACGAGGACGTGGAAGCCCAGCACAATACCATCGGCATCGAAGCGCGGCAGGTAGCGGATGTCGGCACGGCGAAAGCCACCGTCCCGATGCGACATCCGCCCTTCCGACTGGATCGATTCGCCCGCGAGCGCGCGTTCGATCAGCGGCAAGCGTTCGGCATAGACCTCCGCCCCCAACACGTCGCGGAGATGGCGGCCGGTGACCTGTTCGGGGTGAGCCCGAACCAGTCGAGATAATAGCTGTTGGCGAAGCGATAGACGTGATCGACCCCGACGTAGGAGATCAGCACGGGCAAAGCGTCGGTGATCGCACGCAGTTCGGCCGCGCCCGCCGCGACCGCGATCTCGGCGCCGACACGGGCGGTGTTGTCGATCACCGTGCACATCACGCCGCCGACGCTGCCGTCGTCGAGGTGGACGGGCGTGTAGAACAGGTCGAGGAAGAAGCGCTGCTCCGCACCGTCGTTGCCGCGGGCCAGCATCATCGGCTGGTCGTGGAAGGCGACGACCTCTCCATCGAAACCGCGGTCGAGGATGGTGCGGTTCCAGTCCCACAGGTCCGGCCAGACCGACGCGACATCCATGCCCATCGCCTGCGGATGCCGGTCGCCGGCGATCGCCGCATAGCCGTCGTTATAGATCATGACGTGGTCCGCGCCCCACATCAGCACCTTGGGCACCGGCGAATTGACGATGTTGCTGACCGTCGTACGCAGCGCCGGCGACCAGTCGGCGATCGCGCCGAGCGAGGTCCGGCTCCAGTCGAATGCGCGGATGAGCGTGCCGCAGGCGCCGCCGTCGACCGGCCAGGCGGCGGGGTTGGGCGTAGGCGCGGAAAAGGTCGAGGACATGCGCGTGGGATGAGCGTTCCCCCGATGCCTGTCAAACGCCCGGAGCCGCTAATTCGCCGGTTCGGTATGGACGCGGGGCCTGCTGCGGGTCAAAGGCGGATGGCATGAGCGATGACCTGCTGACCACGACCGAAGGCGCCGTCGGCCGGCTGCGGCTGAACCGCCCCAAGGCGCTGCACGCGCTGAACCTTGCGATGTGCGAGGGGATGCTGACGGCATTGGAGGCGTGGCGGACGGATGCGGGCATCGCGGCGGTGATGCTGGATCATGCGCCGGCGCCCGATGGCGACCCCAGATTGTCGCGCGGATTCTGTGCCGGCGGCGACATCCGCATGCTGAGCGAAAGCGGCGCCGGCGATGGCGCGGCGGCGCGCGCGTTCTTCCACACCGAATACCGGCTGAACCATCGACTGTTCACCTATGCCAAGCCGACGGTCGCGTTCATGGACGGGGTGACGATGGGCGGCGGCGTCGGCATCGCGCTGCCGTGCCGTTGGCGCGTCGCGACCGAGAACACGCGCTTCGCCATGCCGGAAACCGGGATCGGCCTGTTCCCCGATGTCGGCGGCGGCTGGTTCCTCGCACGGTTGCCGGGGCGGATCGGGCAGTTCCTCGCGCTGACCGGGCATCGGCTGGACGGCGCGGAGGCGTATGCGCTGGGGCTCGCCACGCATTATCTGCCGGCCGCGGCACTGGACGAGGCGAAGGCGGCGATCCTCGCCGATCCGCAGGGCATCGCGTCGACGCTCGACCGGCTGGGCATCGTTCCGCCGGAGCCTAAGTTGCTGGCGCAGCGCGCCGCCATCGACCGGCTGTTCGCATCGGACACGCTGGAGGACGTCTTCGCGGCACTGGCCGCGGATGATGGCGACTTCGCGCAGGCGCAACTGGCTATCCTGCGGACCAAGAGCCCGCAGGCGATGAAGGTATCGCTGCGGCTGCTGTACGACGGCGGGCTGATGCAGAGCTTCGCCGACGAGATGCGCCAGGAATATGCCGTTGCCAGCCGGGTCGTGCAGCGCCACGATTTCCTGGAGGGCGTGCGCGCGGTTATTGTCGACAAGGACAATGCGCCGCGCTGGCAGCCGGCGACGCCGGATGGCGTCACCGATCACGTCATCGACCAGATCTTCGCGCCGCTGCCCGAGGCGGAAGCGTGGACGCCCGCATAAGGAGAGTAGCTGTGTCCGATTATCAGACCATCCTCGTCGAACGGCGCGAGCGCGTCACGCTCGTCACGCTGAACCGGCCCGAGGCGCTGAATGCATTGAACGCGCAGGTACTCGACGATCTGCTGGCGGCGCTGGCAGACTTCGATGCCGATGACGGGCAGGGCTGTGCCGTGCTGACCGGCAGTGCCAAGGCGTTCGCGGCGGGAGCGGACATCAAGGAAATGCAGGCGATGGACTTCGCCGCGATGTACGGGCGCAACCATTTCAGCGGCTATGAGCGGCTGACGCAGACGCGCAAGCCGATCATCGCCGCGGTCGCCGGCTATGCGCTGGGCGGAGGGTGCGAGCTGGCGATGATGTGCGACTTCATCCTCGCCGCCGACACCGCGAAGTTCGGCCAGCCCGAGGTGAAGTTGGCGGTGAGCCCCGGCATGGGCGGATCGCAGCGGCTAGCCCGCGCCGTCGGCAAGGCGAAGGCGATGGAGATGTGCCTGACCGGCCGGATGATGGATGCCGCCGAGGCGGAGCGTGCCGGCCTCGTCAGCCGCGTGATTCCCGCTGCCGACCTCGTCGAGGAGGCGGTGAAGACCGCCGCGACGATCGCCGCGATGGCGCCGCTGGCGGTGCTGGCGAACAAGGAGATGGTCAACGCAGCCTTCGAGACGACGCTGGCGCAGGGCGTGCAGTTCGAGCGGCGGCTGTTCCACGGGCTGTTCGGGACGGCGGACCAGAGCGAAGGCATGGCGGCGTTCGTCGAGAAGCGGCCGGGGGCCTGGACGGGGCGGTAGGGCACAACCTGCCCGTATCCCCTCTGCGGGCCAGAAGCGGAGGCGGTTGCGGGCGGCGTCCTAGCGTTTGAGAAACCGTTCTACCGCTGCCAGCGCCGCTGCTTGCACTGCGTCCGGCGTGCCGCTGGCGTCCACCACGACGTGCCGGTCCGGAGCCGCCGCCGCCTGCGCGAGGAACGCAGTGCGGATGCGCTGGTGGAAGGGCAGGTCGAGGCTTTCGAAGCGGCCTTCGTCGATCGCGTCGACCGCAAGCCGCCGGCGGCTGCGGACGAGGCCGATGGCGGGGTCGAGATCGAGCACCAGCGTCAGGTCCGGCCACAGATCGTCAACCATCGCCGCATGCAGGTCGCGGATCATGCGTTCGGCCATGCCGCGCCCAGCGCCCTGATAGGCGAGCGTCGATCCGGCATAGCGGTCCGACACCACCACGCGCCCCGCCGCCACCGCGGGCAGGACGACGCGGGCGACGTGCTGGACGCGGGCGGCGGTCATCAGCAACAGTTCCGCGCGTGGATCCCAGGCGTCGTCGGCGCCCGACAGCAGCAACCCGCGCAGCGCCTCGCCCTGCGGCGTTCCGCCCGGTTCGCGAGTGCCGAGAACGTCGTGTCCCCGGTCGGCGAGCGCGGCGATCAGGTGGCGGACGACGCCGCTCTTGCCCGATCCGTCGACACCCTCGATCGCGATGAATGCCCCCGTCATCGGTGCAGCCCCATCAGTCGCGCCGCCAGATCTGCGACTTGCAGATGAACCCGCCGATCAGGCAGCCTTTCACGTTCAGCGTGTCGGCGTCGACCATCGTCACCGTCGAACCGAAGGCGCGACCCATGTCGGGAACGTAGATCTGCCCCGACCAGCGCGACGTGCCGGTCGCGCGATAGTCGCGCAACAGCGCGGTGCCGAGCAGCGGCGGATAGCCCTTCGACGTCACGTCGGCCTTCGCCTTTTCCGTCGCGCGGATCACCCAGCCGCACAATTTGTCGCCGCAGCGGCCGGTCTTCACCGCGACGCTGTTCTTCGGATTGTGCCACGTGCCGAGGATCGCCGCATGCGGATCGGCGACGGCCGGCGCCGCCGCGGCCAGAAGCACGCCGGAGAGCAGGGGGACGAGCAGGGGAGCGGGGAGCAGGGCGGCGATCACGGTCGCAAAATGGTGCGCCGGGTCATCCGCGCAAGCGTTCGTGGTGACGGATCACCTCATCGATGATGAAGCGCAGGAATTTCTCGCTGAATTCGGGATCGAGCTCGGCCTCTTCGGCCATCTGGCGCAGGCGGGCGATCTGGCGTTCCTCGCGGCCGGGATCGGCGGCCGGCAGGCCCGATGTCGCCTTGTGACGCCCGACCGCCTGCGTCACCTTGAAGCGTTCGGCGAGCAGGTGGACGAGCGCGGCATCGATATTGTCGATGCTCTTGCGATAGCCTTGCAGCACGTCGTCGCTCATCTTCGTAACCTTCGGTGACGCAGAACGCGTGAGCGTTCTGTCATAATGCCCCCATGGGGTGTGTTGCGGCTGCGAGCAAGGCTTGCGTTCGCGCGGGCGAGGGGCCAGAGCGCGGGGCGAGATGTCCGCTACCATCCACCGCCTCGACAACCGCGAGCCCTCGCTGGAGCCGATGCTCCAATTGGTCGCGGGTGACATGAACGCCGTCAATCAGGTGATCCTCGACCGCATGCAGTCGCAGATCCCGCTGATCCCGGAGCTTGCCGGCCATCTGATCGCCGGCGGCGGCAAGCGGATGCGGCCGATGCTGACGCTCGCGAGCGCACGGCTGATCGGATATACCGGCACGCGTCATCACCGGCTGGCGGCGTCGGTCGAGTTCATCCACACCGCGACGTTGCTGCACGACGATGTCGTCGACGGATCGGACATGCGCCGCGGCAAGCGCGCCGCCAACCTGATCTGGGGCAATCCCGCCAGCGTGCTGGTCGGGGATTTCCTGTTCAGCCGCAGCTTCGAACTGATGGTCGAGGACGGCAGCCTCAAGGTGCTGAAGATCCTGTCCAACGCCAGTGCGGTGATCGCGGAGGGCGAGGTCAACCAGCTGACCGCGGCCCGCCGCATCGACCTGGGCGAGGATCGCTACCTCGACATCATCAATGCCAAGACCGCGGCGCTGTTCGCCGCCGCCTGCCGCATCTCGGCCGTGGTGGCGGAGCGCAGCGAGGGCGAGGAAGCGGCGCTGGACGCTTATGGCCGCAACCTGGGGATCGCGTTCCAGCTGGTCGACGACGCCATCGATTACGTGTCGGATGCGGGCACGATGGGCAAGGACGCCGGCGACGACTTCCGCGAGGGCAAGATGACCCTGCCGGTCATCCTCGCCTATGCGCGCGGCGATGCCGAGGATCGGCGGTTCTGGAAGGATGCGGTCGAGGGGCGTCGGGCGTCGGACGAGGATTTCGCGCATGCCATCGATCTGGTGCGCAAGACGCGTTCGGTCGACGATACGCTGGCGCGGGCGCGGCATTACGGCCAGCGCGCGATCGACGCGATCGGTGGTTTCGCCAACGGCAAGGCCAAGGATGCGATGATCGAGGCGGTCGAGTTCGCGGTCGCCCGCGCCTATTGAACGGGCCGCTGCCTGCCAATGAGCGGGCGAAGTTGAACAACATGAACAAGTGGGGCACTCGTGGGGAAACGATCGCGGTCGATCGTTTCCGTTCCGATGATGATCCTTGTCTGTCAAAGAGCCGGTGCGTGCGCGACGGCCCCTAGCGGAACGATCGGCCTGTAGGACAGATCGATCGATATTATCGTAGCGTTACAATCACTTGCCGCCGACGGCGTCCAACGGTTGTACCGCCGAACCTCAGCAGCTGTCGCAATCGCCGCCGGTTTCCACCTGCAAGGTCGCGTGACCGATGGCGAATCGGTCGTGCAGCATCCCCCGTGCGGTGGACAGGAACGCATCACCCGGATTGCCGCCGGGGATCACCAGATGCGCGGTCAGCACCGGCTCGGTGGTCGACATCGGCCAGATATGCAGGTCGTGGACCCGCGCGACGCCAGGCAACGCCAGCAGCGCGGTGGTGACCGCGTCATAGTCGATCGCGCGCGGCACCGCGGCGAGCGACATCTCCACCGTCTCGCGCAGCAGGCCCCAGGTCTGCCACAGGATCAGCGCCGCGATGACGAGGCTGACCAGCGGATCGATCCAGCCGATCCCCGTCGCCCAGATCGCCACGCCCGCCAGCACCACGCCCGCGGACACCGCCGCATCGCTGACCATGTGCAGATAGGCGCCGCGGATATTGATGTCGCCCTTGCGCCCGCGCGCGAACAGCCACGCGGTCAGCGCGTTGATCGCGATGCCGATCGCGGCGACGACCGATACGGTAAGGCCGGCGACGACGGGCGGATCGTCGAACCTTTGCACCGCCTCCAGCACGATGGCGCCCAGCGCGACCAGCAGGAACAGGGCGTTGGCGAGCGCGGCGAGGATCGTCGACCCCTTCAGCCCATAGGTGAAGCGCTTCGTCGGCGCGCTGCGCGCCAGTGCCGCGCCGCCCCACGCAACGGCAAGGCCGAGCACGTCGGACAGGTTATGGCCGGCATCGGCGATCAGCGCGACCGATCCCGTCCACAGGCCGGCGCCCGCCTCTGCCAGGACATAGACGATGTTGAGCGCGATCCCGATCGCAAAGGCGCGGTCGAAGGACGCCGGCGCATGGGCGTGGCCATGTCCGTGGCCGTGTGTGTGACCGTGGCCATGCGCATGGCCGTGATGATGATGTCCGCCCAAAGGAACCCGCCCGGCTGAGGTGTCGTGCCGCCGGCCTATCACCGCTGCGGCAAGAGATACTAGGACGTCGTGACGCAAAAATCGGACGGGTTCAGACCCAGGAACCGAACCATGTCCAGTGGCGGAACGACGACGGACCGCGCAGCGCGGCGGCGCTGAGGATCGGGTAGAAGTGGATAAACATCACCGCGGTCAGCGCCAGGAACCCCTCGTCCCAATAGCGCAGGCGCACTCGCCAGTGATCGAACATCGCTGCGATCGCGATGCCCAGCCAGATGCTCGACAGATAGTAATAATAGAAGAAGCCGAGCGATTTGGGGATGATCGCCCACATCGCGATGCTGGCCACCCACAACAGCGCGACGCCACCCGCGCGTACGTTGCCGTCGCGCATCCACGCCGCAAGGCAGGCGAGGACGGCGAGCAGGCCACCCCACATCACCGCCGGATTGCCGAGCATCAGCACGCCGCGCTGCGCGCCGTCGGCGGGCTCGTAGAAATACCAGATCGGCCGCCAGTCGAACGGCCAGGTCCACCACGCCGATTGATAGGTGTGCGGCGGCAGCACCTGCGTCTGCTGGTGGTACATGTCGATCTGGAACGTCAGCAGCCGCGCGAACGTCAGCGGTTCGCGCGCATAGAGGAATGCGGGCCAGAAGGTGGCGAGGTAGACGACCGCAGCCGTGATGCCGAGCAGCGCGAGCGCGACCAGCGGGGGCATGCCCTGCCAGAGCGCCGGCCGCCGCCAGCGCGCGACCAGATAGCAGAGGCCGGCAAACCCCAGATAGGGCAGCGCGGTCCATTTGGTGCCGATCGCCAGTCCGAACAATGCGGCGCCGAGCAGCCAGCGCCACCAGACGGCAGCGCCCTTCGCCTGCATCGCCCACAGCAGCGCGGCAAGGGCGGCGACGACGAACGCCGCCATGAACCCGTCGAGCATGGCGATGCGGGCCTGCACGAACACGGTGAAGTTCAGCGCGACAACGACCGCGCCGACGCTGGCGGTGCGGACGCGGCCGAACAGCAGCCACAGGATCGCAAAGACGCCCATGACCACCGCGCTCGCCGCCAGCGTCGACACGGCGCGCCAGCCGAGCGGACCATCGCCGAACAGCATCATGCCGAGCGCGATCAGCGTCTTGCCGAGCAGCGGGTGTTCGATGTTCACCGGCCCGACGAGGTCGCGCAGCATCCGCGCGGCGGGGACGTAATGCACCTCGTCGAACACCAGCACGTGCGGCGTGGTCAGCCGCCAGCAGAACAGCAGCTGGGCGAGCAGGCCGATGCCGCAGGCGGCGGGCAGGGGACGGGACAGGAACGCGCGCACGGCGGGCGTTGTCGTTCGACGGCGGCCGGTTGGCAAGCGCTTGGGTGTATCGATATTCAGCCTCCTGCCTCCCCGGCGGAAGCCGGGGTCCAGTTGGGGCCGGCTGGTGATGAAGCGCATGCCAGCGTCACAGCGGCTTTCCCAAGTGGGCCCCGGCCTCCGCCGGGGAAGCAAGCTGGTTCAAATGCCGCCCTCGCTATTGAATGTCGATCCGACCTGGCGAGCCCACCCCGGCACGCGCGGGCACGGGACGTGACGAAGGGGCGGCCCGGCGGCCGACGCCATGACGCTGCCGCCGTGCCATCCGGCTGCGGCGAACGGTCCCCACCCCCGTGCCGGGGCGGGCGTGGACCGCCTTGCCCTTGCACCCCCCGCCCGCGTCCGGCAAAGCGGCGGGCATGAAGCGCAAGGCAGGCCAGGACCCCTCGATCACCCAGCATTGGCGGCCCGCGACGCTCGCCGTGCGTGGCGGCACCGCGCGCAGCGAATATGGCGAGACCAGCGAAGCGCTGTTCCTCACCTCCGGCTATACCTACGACAAGGCGGCCGACGCGGCGGCGCGGTTCGCGGGCGAGCAGGAGGGGATGACCTATTCCCGCCTGCAGAACCCGACGGTCGAGATGCTGGAAAAGCGCATCGCGCTGCTGGAGGGGGCGGAGGCGTGCCGGACGATGGCGAGCGGCATGGCGGCGATGACCGCGGTGCTGCTGTGCCAGTTGCAGGCGGGCGATCACCTGGTCGGCGGGCGCGCGGCGTTCGGATCGTGCCGCTGGCTGACCGATACGCTGCTGCCCAAGTTCGGCATCGCGACGACGATCGTCGATGCCCGCGATCCGCAGCAGTTCCTCGATGCGGTGCGGCCGGAAACCAAGGTGTTCTTCTTCGAGACGCCGGCCAATCCGACGATGGACGTCGTCGACCTGCGCGCGGTCTGTGCGATCGCACGCGAACGCGGCATCACCAGCGTCGTGGACAATGCCTTCGCCACCGCGGCGTTGCAGCGGCCGATGGACTTCGGGGCGGACGTCACCGCCTATAGCGCGACCAAGATGATGGACGGGCAGGGCCGCGTGCTGGCCGGCGCGGTGTGCGGTACGCAGGATTTCATCGACAACACGCTGCTGCCCTTCACCCGCAATACCGGGCCGACGCTGTCGCCGTTCAACGCCTGGGTGGTGCTGAAGGGGCTGGAGACGCTGGACCTGCGCATCACCCGCCAGTCCGAAAACGCGCTGAAGGTCGGCCGTTTTCTGGAAGCGCGCGTGCCGCGGATCCTCCATCCCGGCCTCGCCAGCCACCCGCAGCATGATCTGGCGATGAGCCAGATGGTCGCGACCGGTCCGATCTTCGCGTTCGAGGTCGCCGATCGCGCGCAGGCGCACGGCCTGCTCGATGCACTGGCGCTGGTCGACATCAGCAACAACATCGGCGATTCGCGGTCGCTGATGACCCATCCCGCATCGACCACCCACGCCGGCGTCGCCGAGGACAAACGGATCGAGATGGGCGTCACCGAAGGCATGCTGCGCCTGAACGTCGGGCTGGAGGATGCGCAGGACGTCATCGACGACCTCGACCAGGCGCTGCGGCAGGTCGGCCTGTGAAGGAATTCTTTCCGCACGCGACCACGACCGACGGGGTGACTGTGCGCGTCGCGGTCAGCTATCTGCCCGAACAGTCCGAACCGCGGCGCGGCCGCTGGTTCTGGGCCTATCATATCCGCATCGAGAACGAATCGGAGCGTGCCGTCCAGTTGCTGACCCGCCACTGGGTCATCACCGACGGCCGCGGCGCGCGCCATTCGGTGGAGGGCGAGGGCGTCGTCGGCGAACAGCCACTGATCGCACCGGGCAGCAGCTTCGACTATGTCTCGGGCTGCCCGCTCCAGACGCCGACCGGCGCGATGGAGGGCAGCTATCGCCTGATCGGCGAGGATGGCGCGCATTTCGACGCGGCGATCCCGAAGTTCGGGCTGCACGCGCCGGCGGTCGATTCGTGAAGCGGACGCACCTGCCGCTGAACGGGCTGCGCGTGCTCGACGCGGCGGCGCGGCACCTGAGCTTCACCCGCGCCGCGGACGAGCTGGCGGTGACGCCGGCGGCGGTCGGGCAGCAGGTCCGCGCGCTGGAGGATACGCTGGGCGTGGTGCTGTTCCGCCGGACCACGCGGGGGCTGGAACTGACGCCGGAGGCGGAGGCGGGGCTGGGCGCGCTGCGCGACGGCTTCCTCCAGTTCGAGGAAGCGGTGCGGGCGATGCAGGCGGGGCAATCGTCCAAGTCGCTGACCATCGCCGCGCCGCGCGACCTGACCGAGAAATGGCTGATGCCGCGACTGGCCGAAATCGCGCAGCGCGACGGCGAATTGCGCTTCATATTGCTGTCGGCGGACGATGCGATCGATTTCACCGAAGCGAACCTCGACCTCGCGGTCCGCTGGGGCGAGGGGCCGGGCGAGCATGAGGGCGAGGCACTCGAATCGGAGGGCATGGTGACGATCGCGGCGCCACTGGCCGGTGATGCGGTGATCGGCTGGCCCGGCGCGCCGGGTGGCGACGGCCCGACGCTGGTGCGGGTCGCGGATGCGGGGCTGGCGATCGACGCCGCGGTCGCAGGACTGGGCCGGGCGACGGTACCGGAACTGTTGGCGGCGCGCGCGATCGCGGCGGGCAAGGTCGCGGTGGTCGGCGATGCGCAACCGTCGCGGCTGGGGTATTGGCTGGTCGCGCCGCTGCCGCAATGGCGGCAGGCGAAGGTGCGTGCGCTGGTCGATGCGCTGACGGCGTGACCGGTCTGCCGACGCTGGCGACGGCGCGGCTGAGGCTGCGGCGCCGGGTGCCGGACGATGCCGGGGCGTTGTTCGCGACGATGGCCGATGCCGGTGCGATGCGCTGGTGGTCGTGCGCGCCGTTCGATTCGGTCGACGCCGTGCGGCAACACTTCGGCGATGGCACGTTCGGCGGGCGGGCGTGGGCGGTGACCCGTAGCGACGACGATACCGCGATCGGCTTCGTCGTGGCCAACGCGCATCGGCAGGCGGGTGTGGTCGAGATCGGCTATCTGATCGCGCGCGACGCATGGGGCGCGGGCGTGGCGCGCGAGGCGGTCTCGGCGGTGGTGGCGCACCTGTTCGCCAGCGGCACACGGCGGGTGTTCGCCGATTCCGATCCGGACAATGCCGGCTCGATCCGGTTGCTGCGTGCGATGGGCTTTACGCTGGAGGGACGGCTGCGCGCGGAGTGGGAGACGCATATCGGCGTGCGCGATGCGCTGATCTTCGGCCTTTTGCGGGACGAGTGGCGCGGCTGACCCGGCCGCGTGCGATCAGCCGGCGACGAGGGATAGCGCGCGCGTCACCAGCGGCAGGAACGTCGCTTCGTCGACGGTGCCGTCGCGGCGGTGCCAGCTGGCGCAGACCGCATACCAGCGACCGTCCTTCGCCTGCGCCAGCACGTCCAGCGCGATCACGCCGGGTTCCGACCCGCCCTTGAAGCCGACATAGGCGAAGCGTGCCGCCGTTGCCGGATCGACGCCGGGATTGATCGCCAGCACGCCGCGCACCACCGGCCCCGCGTCGCGCAGCGCGCCGAGCAGCCGTGCCATGTCGCGTGCCGAGGCGAACCATTCGACCGATGTGTTCGCCAGCGGACCGGACGAGAACATCAGCGGGTCGAGCGCAGCGGCGGCGATCCGCGGTGCCTGCGCCGCCAGCAGCGCGCTGCGCCGGGCCGCATCGCCGCTCGCCCAGGCGGCGGTGAGCGCGGGGTCGCCCTTGATGACGAACGCCTCGCGCGTGGTGAGCACCGGACCGCGGCCGCCGTATCGCGCCGCCATCGCATCGACCCGCTCGCGGCCCAGCGCCGTCAGCAAGGTGTCGGTCGCGGTGTTGTCGCTGATCGAGATCATCAGCGTCGCCAGCGTCTGGATCGTCACCGGCGTCGCCGCCGGCCAGCCTTGCAGGATTCCCGATGGCAGCGATGGCGTGCCCACCGGCACGACCGTGTCCCAGCGGATATCGCCGGCGGCGACCTGCCGCGCGGCCTCTGCCAGCACCCACAGCTTGAAGGCGGAGCCGAGCGGTGCGGGGGCATCGCCGTCGACCTCCAGCACCGGCGCGCCGCCGTCGAGCGGGTATATGCCCAGTTGCACGGTGCCCGGCAGGGCGGCGAGGTCGGCCCGGATCTTCGCGGCGGTGTCGCCGTGCAGCGCCGTACCGGTGACGAGCAGGCCGGTGATCGCGTGCGGGGCGGCTGGGGCCAGCGCCAATCGCATCGTCGCGCTGCCGCGGTCGTAGGCGATGGTCGCCAGCGCCGCCCAACGGCCGATCGGATCGATCCGTTCGACCCGGCGCGGTTCGCCGAGCGTGGCGCGCAGCTGCCTGGTCAGCGCGGCGAAGCGTTCGGCCGGCACCGCCGCCTTGAACACCGGCGCGAACGCCGCGTCATAGCCGGGCTTTCCCCCCAGTATCGCGACCAGCGCATCGGCGCGGGTGCGCACCGCCGGATCGGGCGCGACGGCCGCTGCCGGGGCGCTTTGTGCGGTGGCCGGCGCCGCGGGCAGCAACGCCAGTGTGAACGCGGCGATCAGTTCTTGAGCTTCCAGCCTTTTCGCAGCAGCAGATAGCATGACACCCCCAGCACGATGTCCACCGCGAGGATCGCGATGCTGCCCACGGCGATGGGCGAATCGGACGTACCGAGGAAACCGTAGCGAAAGCCGGAGATGATGTAGAAGAACGGATTGGCGTGGCTGAATGCCCGGAACGTCGGCGCGAGGCGGTCGACCGAATAGAAGGTGCCGGACAACAGCGACAGCGGCGCGATCACGAAGTTCGTGACCGCGGCGGCATGATCGAACTTCTCCGCCCAGATCGAGGTCAGCACGCCCAGGAACGACAGGAACGCCGCGCCGAGGAAGCCGAACCACAGGATCGCCAGCGGATGGACCGGCGTCACGTGCACGCCCGGATACAGCGCCATCGCGCACCAGCAGATGAAGCCGACGATGAACGCCCGCGTCATCGCCCCGCCGACCAGCGCGGCGAGCAGTTCCGCCGACGAGAGCGGCGGTTGCAGGTAATCGACGATCGTCCCCTGGATCTTGCCGACGAGCAGCGAAAAGCTGGCGTTGGCGAAGGCCGGGCCCATCATTCCCTGCGCGATGATGAGGCCGGGGGCGATGAAGTCGGCAAACGGCACGACGATGCCGCCGACGTGGACGGGGCTTTTGGCACCGGTGGCGATGGTGAAGACGATCAGAAACAGCAGGGTCGTGATCGCCGGCGCCCATACGGTCTGGAGGTGGACCTTGAAGAACCGGCGCACCTCCTTCACATAGAGGGTCTTCAGGCCGCCCCAATTCACGTTCCGGATGACCGGTACGCCGGGTGCGGACCGGATCGCCGATTGGATTTCGCCGATTGGGGGCTGGCTGCTCATGGGCACAGCGGGTAACCGCAGCCGCAGTCGCCCGCAACCCGGCGCGAGAACGAGGAAGACAAGAATGTCCTGGACCGACGAGCGGATCGACACGCTCAAGACGATGTGGGAGGCGGGGCAGACCGCCAGCCAGATCGCCGAGGCGCTGGGTGGCGTCAGCCGCAACGCGGTGATCGGCAAGGCCCATCGCCTGGGCCTTCAATCGCGCCCGTCGCCGGTGAAGGCCAACGAACCCGTCGCGGTGGCGGCGCCCGTCGCCCCGGAACCCGCACCGGTCGCGCCGGAGCCGGCGCCGGTGGTCGCTGCACCGCCAGCGCCGCCGCAGCCCGAGCCGGCACCCGAACCGGTCGCCGCCATGGCGGTCGAGGACGAGGACGACGAGGATGACGTCGAGGAAGCAACCGCGGCGCCGGCTCCGGTGCGCGAGCCGCAGCCGATCCTGCGCTCGGTCGGCCCCGGCGGCTTCGTCCGTCAGTCGCCCGGCGAACAGCAGCCCCCGGCGACACCGGCGCCCCCGCGCCGGCTGGTTCCGGCCAAGCCTTCGCCGGAGATCGCGGGCAAGACGACGCTGCTCGACCTCAACGATCGCATCTGCAAATGGCCGCTGGGCCATCCGGGCGAGCCCGATTTTCATTTTTGCGGCGACAAGGTGAACCCGGGCTTCCCCTATTGCGTCGCGCATTGCGGCCATGCCTATCAGGCGCAGCTGCCCCGCCGCGACCGTCGCCCGCCGCCGCCACTGCCGTTCGGCGGCCCGCGGGTGCGCTGAGCCGGCAAGCCGGCGCACGCACCCGAAGGGCCGCCCGGCCGGCGCGGCCACCAGCCGCGTCCGACGTCATGGGCTTTGCCCATGACCGGGTTAGAAAAGGGCCGCTTCCCACGAGGGAGGCGGCCCTTCTGGTTTAAACCCCCCCGGTTTGGGCGTCCGGCGCAGCCAAGTGGTGGAGGGTGGCCCCCACGATACCGCCCGTGGCGGTCCCCGTCGTCGTTTCCCCCATACCGGGGAGGATTGCGGACATGGAAAAGGGCCGGCCTCCGTTGGAAGCCGACCCTTTTCATTTCGTGCCACGCCGCGGCAAAGCCGCGTCGTCAAACGGAGCTGGCGCTACGCTGGCCGGGGCCGAACGAGTCCTGCGCTACGCCTTGCGTAGCGCAGGCCGTCCTGTGACTCAGAAGCGGAATGCCGCCGTCGCGCGCAGCGAGTGCCAGCGGAACTTCTCGTCCGAACGACGGAAGTCGGTGGTGGCGCCGCCTGCCGCCAGGACGAACGGGTTGGTCGCCGGAGCGGTACCCTGCGACACGCGCACGCGGGCGTCGTCGTCGTTATACTGGTGGTAGGTGTATTCCATGCCGACCGAGAAGTTGCGGCCGAGCTTCTGCTCGATGCCGCCGCCGCCGATGAAGCCGAACTGCTTCTGCTTGCCGAACTGGGCAAAGCTGTTGGCGGTGTTGGTCGAGGTGAAGCTGCGGTTGATGTTGGCGTAACCGGGGCCGAACGTGCCGTAGAACAGCGTCGTGCCGGGTGCGTAGCCGACACGGCCGCGGATGCTGGCTTCCCACTTCACGTCGCGGGTCATCACGTAATTGGCGGGCGTGGTCGAGAAGCCGCTGACGCTGTCGTTGATCTCGGTCTTGCCGAACTCGCCGAGCGCGCCGACGACGATGTTACCGCGCTGCGTATCGGCGCCAACGCGCGCGTAATAGGACCAGCCGTCCTTGTCGTTGCGGCAGCTGCCCGGCAGCGGCGTCGCGCCGACGGCACGACCGTTGCAGAAACCGGGCGAGAAGGCGTTGGCGCCTGCGGCCGTCGACACCGTGTCGCCGAAGCTGCCGTTCGAACCGCGATCGAACAGGATCGACGAGCCGACGTCATTCGGCTGCACGTCGTAACCGCCCGAAGCGCCGACGTAGACGCCGCTGAACGGGGCGGGATCGCCCGACATGTCCTGCGCCTGTGCGGCGGTCGCGAAGGAGGCGGCGGCGATGGCGCCGAGGAACAAAGTGGTACGCATGGTGTCTCCCGAGAAGCTGTTGCAATCGGTCGAGGAACGTTCGCGACAGCCATAATATGCATCGCCGCGGCCAAAATGCCGGAGCTGTGATATAATTGCACCAGCCGGGACATAAGCGAGCAACATTGCGGACCGGCGGGCGCTGGTATCGACGGCGATGTTCCCTTATGGTTCCATGCGATGGCCCAAGACCTGTTCGCGTCCGCCGCGGCGCCCGCCAATGCTTATGATGCCTCGTCGATCGAGGTGCTGGAGGGGCTGGAGCCCGTCCGTCGCCGTCCCGGCATGTATGTCGGCGGTACCGACGAGCGCGCGCTCCACCACCTCGCGGCCGAGGTGCTCGACAATGCGATGGACGAGGCGGTGGCAGGGCATGCGACGCGGATCGAGGTGACGCTGGAACCGGGCAACCGGCTGACCATCGTCGACAACGGTCGCGGCATCCCGGTCGACCCGCATCCCAAGTTTCCCGACAAGAGCGCGCTCGAGGTGATCCTGTCGACGCTCCATTCCGGCGGCAAGTTCGCCGGCAAGGCCTATGCGACCAGCGGCGGCCTGCATGGCGTCGGCGTATCGGTGGTCAATGCGCTGTCGTCCGACACGCTGGTCGAGGTCGCGCGCGATCGGCAATTGTATCGCCAGCGGTTCAGTCGCGGGGTGACGCAAGGGCCGCTGGAGCATGTCGGTGCCGCCCCCAATCGTCGCGGCACGTCGGTGGCGTTCACGCCGGATGCCGAGATCTTCGGCCCCGAACTCGCCTTCAAGCCCAAGCGATTGTACCAGCTTGCCCGGTCCAAGGCCTATCTGTTCGCCGGCGTCGAGATCCGCTGGCATTGTGCGGCCGAACTGGTCGAGGGCAGCGATACCCCGGCAGAGGCAGTGTTCCAGTTCCCCGGCGGCCTCGCCGACCACCTCAAGGAACAGATCGGCACGCGCGAATGCGCGACCGCCGATTTCTTTGCGGGCAGCCAGGATTTTCCGGGCGAGCAGGGGCGGGTGGAATGGGCGGTCGCCTGGCCGCTGTGGAGCGATGGCAGCTACAGCTGGTATTGCAACACCATCCCGACGCCCGACGGCGGCACCCACGAACAGGGATTGCGTCAGGCGCTGGTCCGCGGCCTGCGCGGTTTCGGCGAACTGGTGCACCAGAAGAAGGCGAAGGACATCACCGCGGACGACGTGATGATCGGCAGCGAGCTGATGCTCAGCGTCTTCATCCGCGAACCGCAATTCCAGAGCCAGACCAAGGATCGCCTGACCAGCCCGGAGGCGGCGGGGCTGGTCGAAAAGGCGGTGCGCGACCATTTCGACCATTGGCTCGGCCACAACATGGACCGCGGCAAGGCGCTGCTCGGCTATGTGCTCGACCGGATGGACGAACGCCTGCGCCGCAAGCAGGAGCGCGAGGTCAAGCGCAAGACCGCCACGTCGGCCCGCAAGCTGCGCCTGCCCGGCAAGCTGACGGATTGCGCCAACGACGGCAACGAGGGCACCGAGCTGTTCATCGTCGAGGGCGATTCGGCGGGCGGATCGGCGAAACAGGCGCGGGACCGGAAGACGCAGGCGATCCTGCCGATCCGCGGCAAGATCCTGAACGTCGCATCGGCGACCAGCGCCAAGATCGTCGCCAACCAGGAGATCGCGGACCTGATCCAGGCGCTGGGCTGCGGCACCCGCAAGGATTGCGACGCTGCCCAACTGCGCTACGAACGCGTCGTCATCATGACCGACGCCGATGTCGACGGCGCACATATCGCGACGCTGCTGATGACCTTCTTCTTCCAGGAGATGCCGGATCTGGTCCGCCGCGGGCATCTGTATCTGGCGCAGCCGCCGCTCTATCGCCTGACCGTCGGCGCCAAGTCCCTGTACGCGCGCGACGACGCCCACCGCGCCGAACTCGAGCGCACCGCGTTCAAGGGCAAGAAGGTCGAGGTGGCGCGCTTCAAGGGCCTCGGCGAGATGAACCCCGGCCAGCTGCGTGAAACGACGATGGATCCCAAGACGCGGGGCATGATCCGCATCACCCTGCCGCAGGAATATGAGGAGCGTGCCGGAGTAAAGGATCTGGTCGATCGCCTGATGGGCAACAACCCGGCGCACCGCTTTGCTTTCATCCAGGAAAATGCCGCTCGCATGGATGAAGAGGCGATCGACGCATAGGATCTGGACTAATATTCGATCGTCCAGCATCCTTTGAACATTGGCGGTTGGGAGGTTTGGCGATGATAGGGGTGGTGTTGATATTTCAAGCTGCCGCCGTGCCCTCCGGTGCGCCATCCCCTGATAGCGATATCGTCGTGGTGGCGCGTCAAGTCGCAGGCGCCAAGCGTGCGCTGGAGGCCTGCATCGCCCGGCAATGTCTACCGAATGAGGAGATCAGGGCTGCGCTCGTCTATTCCACGCGGCAATTCCTGGCGGGCGATTATACGGCCGCACGGCAAACCCTGATGAAAACACGGCATCGAACTGCGAAGTTCGATGCCCAATATCCGGTTGCGGTGTCGGATCTGCACCGCGCGCTCAACAGCCTTGCCAATCTGGATGGTCATCCGGATGCGGCAAGGCTGTCGGCATTCGATGCAACCGATGCCCTGCGGGCAGGACTGGCGCCGGACCATCCGCTGATCCTGCTGCAACGTCTCGACACCGCCAGACAGTTCGCAAGGGAAGGGCACCTCGAATCGTGCACGCAGATTCTAAACAACGTCGTCTCGAAAGCGCACAAGCAGGGTTATTATAGCGTAGAGGCGCAGGCGCTGTTCCAGGGGGCGGCACTGTTTGCGGCGCTTGCCACTGCCGATCCCGCCTATCGGAACGCGGCCAAGCTATGGCGCAATCGCATTGCCGACAGAACCGAAAACGAGTTTGGCGAATACCGCGACGCCTTGAAACTGTTGGACGCGCAGATTGCTACCCTTGCCGTCAGGCGCCGCGATCGGGATCGCGTTCTCGCGAACTCCAAACCCATCGCGACGACCGAGGCGATGTTGCTCAGGGAACCGGAAGTGCGCGACTTTGGCTTGGTGGGCACCGACGCCAACACCAAACCCGAATGGGCAGACGTTGCGTTTTGGGTACGGGCGGATGGGTCGGTCGCGGATGTAATGGTGTTGGGCCGGTCCAAAAGCCTCCCGGGCGCTTGGCTCGCGCGGAAACTGACCGCTGTGGCCGGCAGGCGATATGCGCCCCTCAAAAATCCTGTCGACCGCCGGGGAATGTACAGGGTCGAACGCTACTCGATGGTCTATCCGCTTTTGCCGATCACAGAGTCTCGCATACCGGTTCGATCGGGCAGGGGGCATTTGGAAACGACCGACATCACATTGGCCTATCGGCAGCCGCCCGCCAGTTGAGACGGGGTGTTCGCTGCCGTGGTTGACCCATCCCGGGCATTGCCGGTACATGCGATCGCGGGCGGTCCGACGGGCCGCCCTTTCTCGTTTGGAGAAGAGGAGACCTCTCGTGACCATTACGCCGCTCATGCCCGTCTATCCACGGTGCGGGGTGCGTCCGGTCCGAGGTGAGGGGTGTTACCTCATTTCTGAAGACGGCACGCGCTACCTCGACATGGCCGCTGGAATCGCGGTCAACGCGCTGGGCCACGGCCATCCGCATCTGACCAGGGCGATCGCCGAACAGGCTGCGACGCTGATGCACGTCAGCAACCTGTACGGCAGCCCGCAGGGCGAGGCGCTGGCGGAGCGCATCGTCGCCAACAGCTTTGCCGACACCGTGTTCTTCACCAATTCGGGCGCCGAGGCGGTGGAATGCGCGATCAAGACCGCCCGCCGGTTCCACTTCGCGGACGGCAATCCGCAGCGGCACAAGATCATCACCTTCAACAACGCCTTTCACGGGCGGACGATGGGGGCGATCTCGGCGACCAACCAGCCCAAGATGCGCGATGGTTTCGAACCGCTGCTGCCCGGCTTCGCCTATGCGCCGTTCAACGATCTCGACGCCGCGCTGGCGCTGATCGACGACGAGACCGCGGGCTTCATGGTCGAGACGATCCAGGGCGAGGGCGGTGTCTCGGTCGGCACGCCGGAGTTCATCACCGGCCTGCGCAAGGCGTGCGACGCGCACGGCCTGCTTCTGATCCTCGATGAGGTGCAGTGCGGCTATGGGCGCACCGGCAAGATGTGGGCGTATGAGCATTATGGCATCGAACCCGACATCATGTCGGTCGCCAAGGGCATCGGCGGCGGCTTCCCGCTCGGCGCGTGCCTTGCCACCGAACATGCGGCCAAGGGCATGGTGATCGGGACGCACGGATCGACCTATGGCGGCAATCCGCTGGCGATGGCGGCGGGGCAGGCGGTGCTCGACGTGATGCTCGCGGATGGGTTCCTCGCCAATGTCGAGGCGATGGGCGAGCGACTGCGCGGTGCGCTCGAGCAGATGATCCCCAACCACGACCACGTCTTCGAGGGGGTCCGCGGCAAGGGGCTGATGCTGGGCCTGAAGCTGAAGGCCGGGGTCGAGCCGCGCGAATTCGTCGCGCACGCCCGCGACAATCACCAGCTGCTGCTGGTCGCTGCGGGCGAGAACGTCGTCCGCATGCTGCCGCCGCTGGTGATCGAGGACACGCATGTCGCCGAATGCGTCGACAGGCTGAGCGCGGCGGCGCGGGTGTTCGTGCCGGCGAGCGACGACTGACCAAGGCTCCCTCTCCCGTCGGGAGAGGGAAGGGGCCCGCGCCGAAGGCGTGGGAAGGGTGAGGGTGACGCCAAGGCGACATCGCCCTCACCCTTCCGCCCTTCGGGGTCCCTCCCTCTCCCGGAGGGAGAGAGATTGAAGGAAGAGACCATGCGCCATTTCCTGAACCTGTCCGATGCCGGCGCCGATGGCGTCGCCGCGATGCTGGCCGATGCGATCGACCGCAAGGCGGCGCGTGCCGGTTTCCCCAGGGGGCGCGCCGATGCGGATGCGCCGCTTGCCGGCCATGTGCTGGCGATGATCTTCGAAAAGAATTCAACCCGCACCCGCGTCAGCTTCGACATGGCGATCCGCCAGCTCGGCGGCACGTCGATCGTCATGGATGCGGGATCGATGCAGCTGGGCCGCGGCGAGAGCATCGCCGACACCGCGCGCGTGTTGTCCGGCTACGTCGATGCGATCATGATCCGCACCGACGACCATGCCAAGGTCGAGGATATGGCGCGATACGCCGGCGTGCCGGTCATCAACGGTCTAACCGACTTCTCGCATCCCTGCCAGATCATGGCCGACCTCCAGACCATCCTCGAGGACGGCAAGGCGCTGCCCGGCCTGAAGGTCGCCTGGCTGGGCGATGGCAACAACGTGCTCGCATCGCTGATGGAGGCGGCCGGGCTGATGCAGTTCGACGTCATCGCCGCCTGTCCGCAGGGGTTCGCGCCGCCGGAGACGGACATCGCGCTGGGGCAGGGCCGGGCGCGCGTCGTCGCATCCCCGCAGGAAGCGGTCGAGGGGGCCGATGTGATCGTCACCGACACATGGATTTCGATGGGACAGGCGCATGCCGACACCAAGCTGGCGGCGATGATGCCCTATCAGGTCGATGCGGCGCTGATGGCGCGCGCCAAGCCCGACGCACGCTTCCTCCACTGCCTGCCCGCGCATCGTGGCGAAGAGGTGGTGGATGCGGTGATCGATGGTCCGCAATCGCTGATCTGGGCCGAGGCGGAGAACCGGTTGCATGCGCAAAAGGCGGTGCTGCGCTGGGTATTCGGGCAGATCGGATAACCCCTGCCTCCATTCCGTCGTCCCGGGGTTCGCCGGGATGACGGACATGGCGAGGTTCTGGGCCACGCCCCGCCAAACTTGACCCCCACCCGCCCGCATCCCATCTCCCACCCCATGCAACAGCCAATTGACCTTGATCGCGCGCTCGGGTTCGCGATCCCTTCCCGCTCGGCGCGTGGCCGGGTGGTACGCCTCGGCCCCGCCCTCGACGCGGTGCTCGCCGCCCATGCCTATCCACCGGCGATCGAGGCGCTGCTGGCGGAGGCGCTGACGCTCGCGGCGCTGATCGGGTCGACGCTGAAGGACCCGACGGGCCAGCTGACGATGCAGACGCGGACCGACAATGGCGTGATCCAGCTGCTCGTCTGCGATTATCGCGGGGGCGAGGTGCGCGGCTATATCGACTACGATGCCGACAAGCTTGCCGCGGCGCCGGAACAGCCGACGCTGTTCGCGTTGTTCGGCCAGGGCTATCTCGCGATCACGTTCGACCTGGCGACCACCGGCGAACGCTATCAGGGCATCGTGCCGCTCGACGGAGAGACGCTGTCGGAAGCGGCGCAGAGCTATTTCATCCAGTCAGAGCAGATCCCCAGTCTCGTCCGTGTCGGGATCGCGCGCGGCGACGACGGGCGGACGATCGCCGGCGGCCTGTTCCTCCAGCATCTGCCCGAGGGCGAGGTGGGGCGCGAACGCCTGCACACCCGGCTCGACCACCCCGAATGGGAGCATGTCGAGGCGCTGGGGCGGACGACGGGCGTGGACGAACTGGCCGATGCCGCATTGCCGCTGGAAACACTGGTGTGGCGGCTGTTCAACGAGGAGCAGGACGTACGCGTGCTCGCCTCGACCTCGCTGTCGCGCGGGTGTCGCTGTACCGGCGATTACATCGCCAGCGTGCTGTCCAAATTCTCGATCGAGGAACGGCGCGAAATGGCGGACGACGATGGCCTCATCCAGGTCGATTGCGCGTTCTGCGCGACCAAGTTCCCGGTGCCGGCGGAGGCCGATCCGGTCGCCTGACGGCGCCGCGACGGGGGTGATCCGCCCGGTTCGTCGCGCCGCCGCCGGGCTGGCCACCAACCGGTCTTAGGGGGATGTTAACCCATGCGCACTAGACAGGGTGCGTGATCATTTTCGAATGCCTCACGCTTTTCTCCCTTAAAGAGCGGGTACGCTCTTCCCCTTCAAAGGGCCGCCTCATCCGCGGCCCTTTTCTTTTGGGCATCATGGGTCTAGCGCCGCGCGGATCATGACTAACGCACCTTTGGCCGTCGTGCTCGTCTCGGGCGGGCTCGATTCGATGATCTCCGCCGCCAGCGCGCGAGAGGCTGGCTATCGCCTGCTCGCCCTGTCGGTCGACTATAACCAGCGGCACCGTGTCGAGCTGGCGGCGGCGCGCCGCGTCGCCGTGGCGCTCGGCGCCGAGCGCCATATCGTCCTGCCGCTCGACCTGTCGGCATTCGGTGGTTCGGCGCTGACCGATGATATCGACGTGCCGAAGGATGGCGTCGGGACGGAAGACGGTGGCGGTATTCCGGTCACCTACGTTCCCGCGCGCAACACCATCTTCCTCAGCCTGGCGCTCGGCTGGGCAGAGGCGGCGGGCGCGCGCGACCTGTTCATCGGCGTCAACGCGCTCGATTATTCGGGTTATCCCGATTGCAGGCCGGAATTCATCAGCGCCTTCGAAAGCCTCGCGGAGATCGCCACCAAGGCCGGCGTCGAGGGTGCTCCGTTCAAGATCCACGCGCCGCTCCAGCATATGACAAAGGCGGATATCGTGCGCGAGGGGACGCGGCTGGGCCTGGACATGGGGATCAGCTGGTCGTGCTACGATCCGGCGCCGGGCAGCGTCCATTGCGGCAGCTGCGACAGCTGCCGCCTGCGATCCAAGGGGTTCCAGGAAGCCGGCATTCCCGATCCCACGGTCTACGCCGTCCAGCCGTGACGCCGCGATGAGCTATGCGGTCAAGGAGATGTTCCTCACCCTGCAGGGCGAGGGGGTCAACGCCGGACGGCGGGCGGTATTCGTCCGCTTCGCCGGCTGCAACCTGTGGAGCGGGCGCGAGCAGGATCGCAGAACGGCGATCTGCCAATTCTGCGACACCGATTTCGTCGGCACCGATGGCCTGGGCGGTGGCAAGTTCGGCGAGGCCGCGGCGCTGGTCGCGGCGGTCGAGAATTTCTGGGGCGATGGCGTAGCCGAGCGCTTCGTCGTGCTCACCGGGGGCGAACCGATGCTCCAGATCGACGATGCTCTGGTCGATGCGTTGCACGCCGCCGGGTTCCGCATCGCGGTGGAGACCAACGGCACCCTAGCCGCGCATCCGGGCATCGACTGGATCTGCGTCAGTCCCAAGGCGAACAGCGTCGTGGTGCAACGGAGCGGTGACGAGCTGAAGCTGGTCTGGCCCCAGCCGGGAACGGATATCGACGAGGTGGAACGCTGGGACTTCGCGCATCGGCTGTTGCAGCCGATGGACGACGCCCGCGGGGCCGCCAACGTCGAAGCGGCGATCGCCGTGGTGATGGAGCGTCCGCACTGGCGCCTGTCGCTGCAGACGCACAAATACCTGGGGCTGCGCTAGCGCCCGGCGATGCGCCTCCCCACGGCGATCGTGGGAAGGCGCAGTTCGATCAGCGCAGGGCCGTTTCCGTGCCCGGCGTCTTCGCGGTCGTCGCCACCGACGTCACGGGCGACGTCACGGTCGCGGCGGGCGGCCATGCGAATACGCCGCACTTCTTGACGACCCATTCGCCCTTCTTGTCCCAGCAGATCGGGTCGAAGCGCGGCTTGGACGCATAATCGCGGCCCAGATAGCGTTGGAAATGCTGTTCGCCATATGGGGTCAGGCTGTTGCGCAGCTCGCGGATGCGCGCCATCGCCAGATCGCCGAAGGTGCCGCGCGGCACGAACGTGGCGTCGCGGCCGATCTCGCTCGCGGTCTGGCAGAAGCCGAACTGCGCGGCGACGGTGGCATAGCCCGAATAGGTGCGCGTGCCGAACTGGTCGAGCGCCGCCTGGCCGGCCTTCGCCGTCTTGCCGGTGCGGAGGAAATATTTGGTCAGCGTGTCGAACGACCCCTTCAGTTCGGCCTCGTGATCCTTCAGCACCGCATTGTAGTTGTTGACGGTCAGCAGCGTCGGTTCGAACTGGCATTGCAGCGCCGCGACGTTGAGCGCGGCGCGCATGCTCCACGCCATCGCCGCGCGCAATTCCGCGTCGGTCGCGCCGGGCAGGGGCTGGCCCAGGCCATCCTCATGCCCCTTCACCGCCTCGCCACGGAAATCGTGCGATCGCAGGAAGAATTGTGCCGAGGCGGGCGTCGCCACCGCCGTCAGGCCGATCGCCGCGCCGCCAAGCGCCAGCGCGGTACGCAACAGGTTCATGTTCCAACTTCCTCCCTAACGGGCATTTATCGGGGGATTCTAGATGGTTTTGGGGTTGGACCCAATCCCCGATTAAGCATGTTCGAATAAAAAGCGACGAAACGTGCCAAATCGTTGGAACCAAAAGAAAAGGCCGCCCGGTTGCCCGGACGGCCGTTTCACCACCGTAATAACCCGAAGGGCTATTACATCGCGTTGGTGGTCATCGTGTCGTTCGACATCATGGTGTCATTCGACATCATCGTGTCGTTCGCCATCATGCCACCGTTCATGCTGCCGTCGACGGCAGTCATGTTGTCGCTCATGGTGCCCATGTCGTCGGTGGTGTTCATGTCGGTGACCATGGTGTTGTCGGTCGTCGTCTCGGTCTTCGGACCACAAGCCGACACGGCGAGGGCAGCGCCGGCGATCAGCGAGCCGGTCAGGACCTTGGAGATGAGTGCACGCATTGGAAGCTCCCTAGATATAGGATTTGGACGGCTTGCTGGCCCTTTTAATACCCAAATCGCAGTGGACATTAATCGCATAACGTCCTGCCCTCAAGCCTCGTTTTCCAATCCACGCTTTTCGGCAGTGCAGGAGAGCGACGACAAGAACGCCGGAGCGGTGAACGCCAGGGCCGCGTCAAAGGTTGCAAGGGCGGGATCATGGCCCAGGGCGGCAAGGCTGGTGACCGGATATTCGGGCAGGCCGCACGGCACGATGCCGTTGAAATGGCTAAGGTCTGGGTCGATGTTGACCGCCAGGCCATGCAGCGTGATCCAGCGCCGGACGCGCACGCCGATCGCTCCGATCTTCGCCTCCGGCCCACCATCGCGGGTCCAGATGCCGACGCGTCCTTCGGCGCGAAAGGCCGACACGCCATATTCGCCGAGCGCCGCGATCACCCAGCCTTCGACGGCATGGACGAAGCAGCGCACGTCGCGGCCACGGGCGTTGAGGTCGAGCACCATGTAGACGATGCGCTGGCCCGGCCCATGATAGGTGTGCTTGCCGCCACGCCCCGTCGCTACGACCGGAAAGCGCGGATCGATCAGGTCGGCGTCCGACGCGCTCGTGCCCGCGGTGTAGATCGGCGGATGCTCCAGCAGCCAGATGAGCTCGCGTGCCTCGCCCGCCAGCACCGCCGCTGCGCGCGCCTCCATCGTCGCCAGCGCTTCGTCATAGGGTGTCAGGCCCGGCGACACGCGCCATTCGATGCCGTCCACGTCCTCGTGCACGTGGCCCGCCACGTCCGTCGCATTCCCTGCCGTCATCGCTGCCATGTGAGCGAGCGGGGGCGGCGTTGCAAGGCGGGGAGGGGGCAAGGCCGGGGGGCAGGGCGGCAGAACAGGCGCGGTGCGCGATCCGCCGCGCATGGATGGCCAAGCCGCGGCGCTTGGGCTAACCGGACGCGCTTGCGGCAAACGGGGGGCCAGATGGTCAGGATGGGCGATGTGTGGGACCGCACCATGGAGGTGCTGAACGGGCGTGGCGGGATGCTGGCCGGCATCGCCGTGCTGGCGCTGTTCGTACCGGCGGCGATCTCCGCCGCGATCACGGCCTATGCCATCCCCGTTCCGCCGGCGGCCCCGGCGCCCGGCATCGCCGCCCTCGGCGCGCTGGTGACGATTGCGGTGCTCGTCGCCGCCTTGTGGGGGCAGCTGTGCATCATCGCCGCGTCCAGCGATTCGGCCGTGGGGACGGTCGAGGCGCGGCGGCTGGCGAACCGCCGCCTGGTGCCCGCGATCCTGCTCGCGCTCGGGCTGGCCGCGATCATGGTCGTCGCCATGCTGCCCGTCGTCGTGCTGCTGACGCTGGCCGGTGTCGATGTCGTCGCGATGATGCAGGGCGTCAGACAGACGGCGGTGGCGCCGGGCATGACGCTGCTCGTTTCCGCCTATACTCTTGCCGCGTGCGTCGTCCTGCTGTTCGCCGGCGCGCGCATGCTGCCGCTTTACGCCGTGGTGCTGCACGAACGGCGCGGGCTGGGCGCGATCGCCCGCAGCTGGCGGCTGACCCGCCGCCACACCTGGCGACTGGTCGGCGTGACCTTGCTGTTCTTCATCGTGCTGGGAATCGCCACCAGTGCGGCGCAGTCGGTCGGCGGCCTGATCGTCCGCATCATCCTGGGCGCGGATGCGCGCGCGACCGTCGGCTTTGTCGCGGCACTGATCGGCCAGGCGATGTCGACCGCGTTGACGCTGGTCGCCATCGTCTTCTCCGCGCAATTGTACGTCGCGCTCGTCGGGCGCGAGGCGCGGCTCGCCGAGCGCGCAGGTGCCGACCGGATTGCAGCGTGAGGGTCACGCTCGCCGCGCTGCTGGCCGATGCCTGGGCGTTGTTCCGCCGCGATGCGGACCTGCTGCTGCGCGTCGCCGGCCTGTTCTTCTTCGTGCCTACCTATGCGCTGCTGCTGCTCGTCGGGCCGCTGCCGATGCCCGATGCCGACATCGCGGATACGCAGGCGCGGGCGCAGAAATGGATGACCGCGCTGGACGGCTGGGTCGGCGATTACGGCCTCGGCTCGGTTGCGGCCTATGCCATCACCTATTTCGGGCTGGCGGTCCTGTTCTGCCTGTTCCTGGATGCGGAGCGGCCGACCGTGGCGGCGGCGGTGCAACGCGCCGGGCGGCGCTTTCCCCGCTTCATCCTGGCGATGGTCGTCGTATCGATCCCCGCGGGGGCGGGCATGTACATCCTGCTGCTGCCCGGCCTGTGGCTGATGAGCCGGTTCATGCTGGCCGGGCCGCTGCTGTTCGCGCAGCCGCGGATGGGGGCGATGCAGGCGGTCCGTCGGTCGTGGCGGATGACGCGGCCGGCGCAACTGTCGCTGCTCGGCGCGATCGTCACCGTCTATCTCGCCGCGATCCTGACCGGCCAGCCGTTCATGCTCCTGTCGCGCTGGCTGGGCGGCGAGGGCGGCGGCAACCCGGTCGGCGTCGCCATCGTCGAAGCGCTGGCGGCGGGGGTCGCGATGCTCACCCAGCTCGCCGGTGCGCTGATCGCCGTGGCCGCCTATCGCCGGCTGTCCCGCGCCGCGGGCTAGGCGCCGGTATCGGGCCCGAGGTAGGGGATGTGCGCGCCCATATCGGGCGCCAGCAACCCGAGCGCGCGGGGGTCGGGAAAGGTCTCGATCGTCCGCCGCACCGCGATGAATCCCTGCGCCCGGTAGAAGTTCAGCGCGGACGGATGATCCAGCGTGCAGGTGTGCACCCCCAGTCGCGCGATGCCGGGCAGCCACGCCCGTGCCATCGCCTCCGCCATCAGCCAGCGGCCATGGCCCTTGCCGGCCAGTTCCGGCACCAGCCCGAAATAGGCGAGCTCGCACATACCGGCGTGGCGGAAGTCGAGCTCCAGCAGCCCGATCTCGATGCCAGTTGGGTCGATCGCGGCGAACACCTGGACCTGCGGATCATGGATGATCGCGGTCAGCGCGGCATCGTCCATCGCCAGCCGCGAATACCACAGCCACGGCCCGCCGACGCGCCGGAACAGGGTGCGATATGTCTCCGGCCGGGGCCGATCCCACCGCACCAGCCGCAACGGCGAGGGGGCAGGGGGCGCAGCGGCGGACGCCGCGTCATCTCCAGCGTGGTGACCACCGTGGCAAGGTCGCCCGGATCGACCGGGGTCAGCGCCATGGCGTCGTCACTCCCACGTGGCGAGCGGCGGCAGGCTCATCAGGATCGCATCGATGTTGCCGCCCGTCTTCAGCCCGAACAGCGTGCCGCGATCGTAGACGAGGTTGAATTCGGCATAGCGGCCGCGCCAGTTGCGCTGCGCCGCCACGTCCGCCGCATCGAAGGCATCGTTCATCCGCCGCCGCACGATTCGCGGATAGACGTCCAGGAACGCTTCGCCGACCGCCCGGGTGAAGGCGAGGTTGGCGGCGAAATCGCCCTCCAGATGGTCGTAGAAGATGCCGCCGACACCGCGATGGACCTTGCGGTGGGGGATATAGAAATACTCGTCCGCCCACGCCTTGAAGCGGGGGTAATGCGCCGGATCGTGGGCGTCGCAGGCCGCCTGCAGCGTGGCGTGGAAATCGGCGGTGTCGCCGGCCACCGGCAGGGGCGGGTTGAGGTCGGCGCCGCCGCCGAACCACCGTTTGGTCGTCACCAGGAAGCGGGTGTTCATGTGCACGGCGGGAACGTGCGGATTAACCATGTGCGCGACCAGGCTGATGCCGGTGGCGAAGAACCGCGGGTCCTCGCCCGCGCCGTGGATGGTCTTGCCGAAATCGCCGTCAAGATGCCCGCCGACGGTCGAGACGTTGACGCCGACCTTCTCGAACACCTTGCCCTTCATCACGCCGCGGACGCCCCCTCCGCCATCATTGGCGCCGCCCGGCTCGCCCGACGGGTCGGTGCGATCCCAAGCGATATAGTCGAACGCCGCGTCCGATCCCGCCTCGCGCTCGATCGCCTCGAATTCGGCACAGATCCGATCGCGCAGATGTTCGAACCAGCTACGGGCGGCGGTCTGTTCGGCGTCGAGGGTCAGCATCGCCGCGCTTTAGCCAATTGCGCCGCCCGAAGTCGAGCATGACGCTGGCCTCGCACCCGCATCGCTGGCAAGTCGCGGTGGATGAGCCGTCTTTCGCGCCGATCCCCATTTCGTCGATCCCCGTTTCGCCGATCGCTTTTCCGTGGCCTGCGCGTCGCGGCGGTCAGTTCCGCCTTCGTGTGCACCTTCGTCGCCGCCGCCGGCTATTTCGACAGGGACCCCGTCCACGTCTATCCGGCGGTGCCACCGGCGGCGGATATCGCGGTCGTCAACGTTTCCGGCGACATGGGGCTGCGCTTCCTGCTCGGCGCGTCGACCTCGCGCGGGTTGACCGCGCATCACCTGCCGGTGGTCGGCATCGCCTCGCCCGTCGTCTTCCGGCGGCGGCGGACCCGGGCGGAGGTGGACGCCTTCATGGCCGATGTCGTCCGCACCGCCCTGGCCCGCACAGGCCGATCGCGGATCGTGGTGATGGGGCAATCCTATGGCGCGGACATCGTGCAGACGGGGCTGGCGAACCTGCCCGCCGATCTGCGCCGCCACGTGGCGGCGATCGTGCTGGTCCTGCCGGGCGATTCGGTGTTCTTCCGCGCCGACCCGACCGGCTGGTCGTATCACGGCACGCCGGACAACGTTGCGGCCACCACCGCCAATACGCTGACCTGGGCACCGCTTACCTGCATCTATGGCGTCGAGGAGGACGACAGCCTGTGTCCGCTGCTGCACGTGCCGGGTGCGCACATCATCGGCATGCCGGGCGGGCATAACATCCGCCACGACGAAACCGGGCTTCTGAACCATGTGCTCGCCGCGATCCGGGCGGTTTGAGATTGGTGGTCGCGCGAAGGCGCGCAGACGCGAAGAAACAAGGGGTTCACTCGGAGGCACGGAGGCGCGGAGGGGTTTCGTTCCGGGCAACGACATCCGCGGACACCGCCGATCTGCTCGTGCACAAGGTTCGAAAGACTTCGCCGCCCACGCCTTCTCCGCGCCTCCGCGCCTCCAAGTCAAAATCAGGGCCAGCCGCCCGTCTGACGCAACGCCTCCGCCGCGACGATCCCCGCCGACACCGACAGGTTCATCGATCGCAGCCCCGCCGCCATCGGGATCACCACGCGCGCGTCGGCGCGCGCATGCACCGAGTCGGGCACACCCGCGCTCTCGCGTCCGAACAGCAGCACGTCGTCCGGGCGAAAGGCGAACTCGTGCAACGGCGTCGCCCCTCGCGTGGTCAGCAGCACCAGCCGGCCCTGCGCCTGCTTCGCAAAGGCGTCCCAGTCGACGTGGCGGGTCAGTGCGACGTGGTCGATATAGTCCATCGCCGCCCGCGCGACGCGCTTGTCGTCCCACTGGAAGCCCATCGGCTCGATCAGGTCGAGGGCGATCCCCAGGCAGGCGCAGGTGCGCATCACGGCGCCGACATTGCCGGCGATATCGGGTTGGTACAGCGCGATGCGCAGGGCGGTCGTCATGCCGTCGTTCCTAACGCTCGCCGCGGTCGCGGTAAAATGCTGTTGGCAAAGCGCGGGCGTGCCGTCTATCAGGCCAGCAGCCCGCCGTGGGGATGGTAGGGCTCGGTGGGCGCTGAAATCCCGACTCCTCACGGCGGTGAGGCGTTCCTCCGCGATAATAAAGGTTAGGGCAGAGACGAATGGCGACTGACAGCATGGTTCCTCCCGGTGAATCGCCGGAGCCGTTCCACGAGGAAGTCCACGACCCCCGCCGCCGCGATTTCATCAATATCGCCGCCGTGTCCTTTGCCGGTGTCGGCGTGCTGGCGATCGTGCTGCCGCTCATCAACCAGATGAACCCCTCGGCCGACGTGCTCGCGCAGTCGACGACCGAGATCGACCTTTCCAAGATCCAGCCGGGACAGGCGATCAAGTCGCAGTTCCGCAAGCAGCCGCTGTTCGTGCGCAACCTGACGCCCGCGGAAATCGCCGAGGCGAACAAGGTTGACGTCGGCAGCCTGCGCGATCCCCAGACCCTCGCCGAGCGGACCAAGCCCGGCAAGGAAAACTGGCTCATCACGCTCGGCGTCTGCACCCATCTCGGCTGCGTGCCGCTCGGCGCGGGCGAGGGCGAGAACAAGGGGCCGTTCGGCGGGTATTTCTGCCCGTGCCACGGGTCGGCCTACGATACCGCGGCGCGCATCCGCCAGGGACCGGCGCCCAAGAACCTCGTCGTTCCCGATTATGCGTTCAATTCCGACACCGTCGTCACGGTCGGCTAAGGGAGAGTAGAAGACCATGAGCTTTCCCTGGGCCAAGCATTATGAGCCGAAGCAGCCGCTGATGCGGTGGCTGGACGAGAAGCTGCCGCTGCCGCGCCTCGTCTACAACGCCGTCGGCGCGGGCTATCCCGTGCCGCGCAACCTCAACTATTTCTGGAACTTCGGCGTCCTCGCCGGCGCCGCACTGGCGATCCAGATCGTCACCGGCATCGTGCTGGCGATGCATTTCGCCGCGAATTCGGGCGTCGCCTTCGGCTCGGTCGAAAGCATCATGCGCGACGTCAATGCGGGCTGGTTCCTGCGCTACGCGCACGCCAACGGCGCCTCGATGTTCCTCGCCGTCGTCTACATCCATATCGGCCGCGGCCTCTATTACGGGTCGTACAAGGCCCCGCGCGAGATGGTGTGGCTGCTCGGCGTCGTCATCTTCCTGCTGATGATGGCGACCGCGTTCATGGGCTATGTGCTGCCATGGGGGCAAATGAGCTTCTGGGGCGCGCAGGTCATCACCGGCTTCTTCTCGGCGATCCCGCTGGTCGGCGACACCGTCCGCGTCTGGTTGCTCGGCGGTTTCGCGCCGGACAATGCGACGCTCAATCGCTTCTTCTCGCTGCACTATCTGCTGCCGTTCGTGATCGCCGGCGTCATCATCCTGCACATCTGGGCGCTGCACATTCCGGGTTCGAACAACCCGACCGGGGTCGAGGTGAAGGGCGAACAGGACACGGTGCCGTTCCATCCCTATTACACCGCCAAGGACGGCGTCGGCGTCGGCGTGTTCATGCTGATCTTCGCGCTGCTGATCTTCTTCAGCCCGAACCTGCTCGGCCACCCGGACAATTATATCGAGGCGAACCCGCTCTCGACGCCCGCGCACATCGTGCCGGAATGGTATTTCCTGCCGTTCTACGCGATCCTCAAGAGCTTCACCGCCAACTTCATCCTGCCGGCCAAGCTGTGGGGCGTGCTGGCGATGTTCGGCTCGATCCTGCTGCTGTTCTTCCTGCCGTGGCTGGACACGTCGCCGGTGCGTTCGGCGAACTACCGTCCGAAGTATCGCATCTTCCTGGGCGTGCTGTTGCTCGACGTCGTCGTGCTCGCCTATGTCGGCGGGGCGGAAGCCAACGCGCGCAACGTCATCCTGGGGCAGATCGCCTCGGCCTATTATTTCGCGCACTTCCTGATCATCCTGCCGTGGGTCGCCCGCTCGGAGCGGCCGCGCCCGCTGCCGAATTCGATCACGGAAGCGGTGCTCGCGAAGCAGGGCGGCACCAGCCCGACGCAGTCGGCGGCGCAGCTGCTGACGACGCCCGCGGCGCACGCCTGAACCGACTGGGGGACAACAGACCATCATGCCTCGCATCATCGCATCCCTCATCGGCGCGGCGTTCGTCTTCGTGCTCGCGATCGCGCTCTTCGGCACTGCCAAGACCGCGATCGAGGAGCCGGCGGCGGAAAGCGCCGAGCACGTCTTCCACCTGCATCCCGAGGATATCGGGCTGGCGTCGAACGGCTTCTTCGGAAAGTATGACAACCAGCAGCTGCAGCGCGGCTTTCAGGTGTACAAGGAGGTCTGCTCGGCCTGCCACAGCCTGAAGTACGTGGCGTTCCGCGATCTCGCCAAGATCGGCTATACCGAACCCGAGGTGAAGGCGATCGCCAACCAGTGGGTGATCGAACAGCCGAGCATCAACCCGGAGACGGGTGAGGCCGCGACGCGCAAGAACGTCGCGTCCGACCACTTCCCGTCGCCGTTCGCCAACGAGGTCGCCGCCCGCGCCGCCAACAACAACGCGCTGCCGCCCGACCTGTCGCTGATGGCCAAGGCGCGCCACGACGGTTCCAACTACATCCACGCGCTGCTGACCGGCTATCGCGCGCAGCCTGCGGCGTTGCTGAAGGAATTCCCCGGCGCCAAGACGCCCACGGGCCTGCACTACAACCCCTATTTCGCGAACCTCAACATCGCGATGCCGCCGCCGCTGACCTCGACGGGGCAGGTGACCTATTCGGATGGGACCAAGGCGACCGTCGACCAGATGGCGCGCGACGTGTCGGCGTTCCTGACCTGGACCGCGGAACCCAACCTCAACACCCGCCATGCGGCCGGTCTTGCGGTGGCGATCTTCCTGCTGGTCTTCTGCTTCCTGGCATGGGGCGCCTATCAGAACGTCTGGCGCGACGTGAAGCATTGATCGACTGACGGCGACGGATCGATCGTCGGAAGCGGCGGCTGGGGGAAGCTCCGGCCGTCGTTTTTTTGTCCTCTCTACACCCGTCCCGTCATCCTGACGGACGTCCGGACTTATGATCGGGTGGAGGCATGATTGCGCGATCCGCTCGCCGTGCACGTCTGCGGTTTCCGGCGTCCACAGGATCGGCGGGCAATCGGCGTGGCGGGGTTGCGGGCGAAAGGTGGCGGGCTGATCGCCGGGCGCCGACACCTCGACCACGATGGTTGACCTCCTGCCGCCACCACCGCACAGCACCGGCCATGAACGACGACCTCAAGGCGCTGATCCGCACGATCCCGGACTTTCCAAAGCCCGGCATCCAGTTTCGCGACATCACCACGCTGCTGCTCGATCCCGCCGGTTATGCGACGACGATCGACCGGATGGTGCGCGCCACCATCGGCAAGGTCGATCTGGTCGCCGGGATCGAGGCGCGCGGATTCCTGTTCGCCGCCGCGCTGGCGGTGCCGCTGAACGCCGGGGTGCTGCTGATCCGCAAGGACGGCAAGTTGCCCGGTGCGACCATCGCCGAGGATTACGCGCTCGAATACGGGCAGGATCGCATCGCCATGCACGAGGATGCGCTGGTCCCCGGCCAGCGCGTCCTGCTGGTCGACGACCTGATCGCCACCGGCGGCACCGCCCGCGCCGCCATCCGCCTGCTTCGCAAGGCCGGCGCGACGGTCGACCAGGTGCAGTTCGTCGTCGACCTGCCCGATCTCGGCGGCGCGGATGCGCTGCGTGCGGGCGGCGTGCGCGTCGATTCGCTGATCCGCTTCGCTGGTCATTAACCGTTCAGCCGGAACCTGCGATGATCCGCCCTCGTTATACGACGATCGGCGCGTATTTGCCTCATGCTCGCGCCCCTCGATGACGGGAGAGCATCCATGTTCCTCAAGCGTATCGCCCTGTTGGGTGTCATTCTCGGTGCCGGGCTAGGCACCGCCGCCTGTACCGACGGCTACGGTTACAGCGGCGTCGCGGTCGGTTACGGCAACGGCGGCTATTATGGCGATGGATACGGCTATGCCGATCCCTATTACGGCGGCGGCTACGGCTATGGCGCCGGATCGAGCTACTTCGGCTGGTACGGCGATTATTATTATCCCGGCACCGGCATCTACGTCTACGATCAGTATCGCCGGCCCTATCGCTGGAACGACGGCCAGCGTCGCTATTGGGAAGGACGCCGCAACGGCTGGCGCGGTGATCGCAACTTCCGCAACGACTGGAACGGCTTCAACCGCGATCGCGGCCAATGGCAGGGCAACCGCGGCGACGGCCAGTGGCGCGGCGATGGCCGGCCCGGCTATCGCGGCGACCGCAACCGCGGCGACCGGACCCCGGGATATAATGGCGACGGCAACCGCGGCGATCGGACGCCCGGCTATCGCGGCGATGGCAACAGGGGTGATCGCGGTAATTGGCGCGGCAATCGACAGGGCTTCTCCGGCCAGCCCGGCGGTTCGCCGCCGACGGTGACACCACAGGCAAACCCCGGCGGCGGTCAGCGCAGCTGGGGCGGTAACCGGAGCTGGGGTGGCAATCGTGGCTGGGGCGGCAATCGCGGTGGCGCCCAGCGCGGTGGCGAGGGCGGTCGCCGCTGATTCCCGGATGGGTCGCGCTCATCCGCAAGCTGCGTGGCGAAGGCCGGCGTGACAGGTGCCGGCTTCATGCGGTGGCACGGAGGCGCTGGGAAGTAAGGGGGTTCACGCGGTGGCACGGAGGCGCGGAGGCTTTCGTTCGGAGTTACGGTTCCGGCGAGCACCGTCAATTTCACATCCCTCATGGGGTTCGAATGGCTGCGCCGCAAACGGTCCTCCGCGCCTCCGCGCCTCCGCGTGAACCCGCTTCTACCTGCTCCCTGCACCTTCGAATGAACCGGCGCGGCCGATAATTTACAGGTGCAGTCGATTCGAGCCTATTGCTCGCGCGTCGCGACGAGCCCGTTCGACACGAACGTCATCACCATCACGTCGTGCTGGTTGAACACCGCCATCCGGCTCTTGAAGATCCCCATCTCGGGCCGGCTGGCGGACCGCCGCTTTTCCAGCACCTCGCTCTCGCAGCGTAGCCGGTCGCCGGGATAGACCGGCGTCAGCCAGCGCAGCTCGTCGATTCCCGGCGATCCGAGCCCGGCCTGCGCATTCGCCTTGAGATGCGCCACCAGCATCGCCATCGTCATCGCGCAGGTATGCCAGCCGCTCGCCGACAGCCGGCCGAAATGCGTCTGCGCGGCGGCCTCGTCGGACAGGTGGAACGGCTGCGGATCGTATTTCTCGGCAAAGGCGACCACTTCGTCCCGGGTCACCGCATAGTCGCCAAAGCTGGCCTTCGAGCCGACCTCGATATCCTCGAAATACTGCACGCCCGCTCTCCTATCGTTTCAGCACCTGCCTAAACGGTGCATCGTCGCCGTCCAGCCCCGGCGCGGCGGGCAGGCCGATCAGGTCGCGCAGCAGCGGGTTGATGTCGGTATTGTCGAAGCTGACGATCCGCTTGCCGCCGACGAACGCCGGGCCGTTGGCGATGAACAGCGCTGCCATGTCGGGTGCGCGATTGTCGTAACCGTGCGCGCCGCCGTGAAAGGCATCGGTCGCCGCGCTCTTCAGGATCAGCCAGCCGGGTTCGGCCAGGCAGACGTACGGCGGAATGCGCGGGTTGGTGCCGTAGCGGAAGCGCGCCGGCACCGCGCCCTTGCGCCAGCAGGTCATGTGTGCGTGTGGTTTGAACAGCGCGGCTTCCAGCGCCGCTTCGTGGCCGGTGACCGGGAACAGCGTCGCATAGGGGCCGAATTCGAACGGCCGATAGTCCGCCGCATTCGCCACCTGGTCGAGTGCGATGGTCCGGGCGCTGTCGGTCGCCGCCATGCCGTGATCGGCGACGATCACCAGATTGGCGGGCTGGTCGAGGTCGCGCAGCCCCTGCACCAGCCGGCCGATCTGTACGTCGACGTCCGCCACCGCCTGCGTCGTCGCGGGTGCCTGCGGCCCGTTGGCGTGGCCGGCGCTGTCGACCGTATCGAAATACAGCGTCACGAATCGCGGGCGCATCGCCGCCGGGCGGCGCATCCAGTCGATCACCGCATCGACGCGTTGTGCACCGGTCACCGCCTGGTTGAACTGCTGCCAGTCCTCGGGCCGGGTCGCGTTGGCGATCGCGCCATGGCTGTTGGGGATGATCGTCCCGCCCCAGCCGACGTTGGCGCCCGGCCAGAACATCGTCGCGGTCCGCACCCCCGCCTTTTCCGCGGTCACCCAGATCGGCTCGGCGGCGTTCCACCAGAAGGGGTCGTCGCTCGCCATGGTAAAGGTTTCGCCGGGGCGGGCCGGGTCTTCCATCTTGTTGCCGACGACGCCGTGGTGATCCGGGACCTTGCCGGTCACCAGCGTCCAGTGATTGGGGAAGGTGACGGAGGGGAAGGACGGCCGCATCGATGCGGAAACCCCGCCCGCCGCCAGCGCGTTGAGGTTCGGCGTCACGCCCCGTTGCAAATAAGCGGGCCGGAAGCCGTCGATCGAGACGAGGATCGTGACCGGGGCGCCGTTGGTGCGCGGCATCGGGGCGGGGGGCAGCGTTGCACCCGCATTCTGCGGGGCCGGCTGCGTTACCGGTGACAGCGCCGGCGGCGTGTAGGGCAGCGCGCAGGCACCGAGCGATGCGGCAAGAACGGCGAGGGGAATCAGTCTCACGAGGCGATCGTCCCGGACGTGGAAGGCGATATCGCCTTACGCGGGACAGGGGTGCTGCCACAAGCCGGCGGCGGGATGCGACCAGACGTTACCGCAAACCTCGTCACCCCGGACCCGTTCCGGGGTCTACTCCGCGGCGAGGCGAGGGGGGTGGTGGCTCCGGCGGTTCCCTTGCGGCACGATGGACCCCGGAACGAGTCCGGGGCGACGGGGCCATGGTGACTGGGGTGGCGTTCACGCCATCCGGCCGCCTTATCCGGAACCGGGCTCTCACAGGCCGGCGGCGGGATGTGACCAGACGTTACCGCAAACCTCGTCACCCCGGACCCGTTCCGGGGTCTACTCCGCGGCGAGGCGAGGGGGCGGTGCCTCCAGCATTTCCTCGCGGCAGGGTGGACCCCGGAACGGGTCCGGGGTGACGGGGCCATGGTGACTGGGGTGGCGTTCACGCCATCCGGCGCCTTATCCGGAACCGGGCTCACACAGGCCGGCGGCGGGATGCAACCAGACGTTACCGCAAACCCCGTCACCCCGGACCCGTTCCGGGGTCTACTCCGCGGCGAGGCGAGGGGTTGATGCCTCCGGCGATTTCCTCGCGGCAGGGTGGACCCCGGAACGAATCCGGGGTGACGGACCTATAGTAGCCAGGTGGCGTTCGCGCCGTCCGGCCGCGTGTCACACGTTGAAGCGGAACAGCATCACGTCGCCGTCGTGGACGACATAGTCCTTGCCCTCGGCGCGCAGCTTGCCCGTTTCGCGTGCGCCGGCCTCGCCCTTGCACGCGATGTAATCGTCATAGGCGATCGTCTCGGCACGGATGAAGCCGCGTTCGAAATCGGTGTGGATCTCGCCCGCCGCATTCGGGGCCCTGGCGCCGGCGTGGACGGTCCAGGCGCGCGCCTCCTTCGGGCCTACGGTAAAGAACGTCAGCAGGTGGAGCAGCTTGTATCCGGCGGTGATGACCCGGGCGAGGCCGGTTTCCTCAAGCCCCAGTTCGGCCAGGAACTCGCCGCGATCCTCGGGCGCCATCGTCGCGATCTCCGCCTCGATCGCGGCGGAGACGACGACCGCCTCGGCACCCTCCGCCTTCGCCTTTTCGAACACCCTGGCGGACAGCGCATTGCCGTTCGCGGCATCGCCCTCGTCGACGTTGCAGACGTACAGCACCGGCTTGGCGGTGATGAGCTGCGCCGCGGCGAAAACGCGCGCCTCCTCGGCATCCTTGGGGACCGTCAGCCGCGCCGGCTTGCCCTCGCGCAGTAATTCCAGCGCCTGGCCGAGCACGGCCGCGCCGATCTTGGCCTCCTTGTCGCCCTGCTGGCCCTTCTTGACGAGGTTCGGCACGCGCTTTTCGAGGCTTTCCAGGTCGGACAGCATCAGCTCGGTTTCCACCGTCTCGGCATCGGCGATCGGGTCGACCTTGCCCTCGACGTGGGTGACGTCGCCATCGGTGAAGCAGCGCAGCACGTGGACGATCGCATCGACCTCGCGGATGTTGCCGAGGAACTGGTTGCCCAGGCCCTCGCCCTTCGATGCGCCACGGACCAGTCCGGCGATGTCGACGAAGGCGAGCTGCGTCTCGATGATCTTGGCCGATCCGGCGATCGCGGCCAGCGCGTACAGGCGCGGATCGGGGACCGCGACGTTGCCGACGTTCGGCTCGATCGTGCAGAACGGGTAATTGGCCGCCTGCGCCGCCGCCGTCTCGGTCAGGGCGTTGAAGAGGGTGGACTTGCCGACGTTGGGCAGGCCCACGATGCCGCAGCGGAAACCCATGGGATACTCGCGTCTGAATGGGGAAAGCGCGCGCCTTACCGCCTGCGCCGCCGCTTGACCAGCCGCGGCCGGCACGGCTTCGGTTCGCCGGCCGAATGCGTCGTCCCGGCGTGATACGGCCGGGCCGGACATTTACTACCTGTACGTGGGATGAATGGATGCTAGGGTCGTGTCCGGCTCAGGGGAGGGCCGTGGCACATCGTGCCGCTATGGGCTTTGGAGAGAGCGCATGCGTCGAACGGGATTGGGGATGGTATCGACCATGGTCGCCGGTTGCGCGGTGCTGTCGGTCGCCGTTCCCGCCGCAGCCCAGTCGGTGCCGAACATGCCGTCGACCGCCGATCCACAGCCGCTTGCCCGCAATCCCCTGATGCAGCGCCTGATTCCCGGAACCATCGTCCAGAACACCGCCCGGCTCGGCGGCAACCTTCGCCTGCGGGTCGCGGTGGGCAACGCGGGTGAGGGGCCGCGCGACCGGCTGCACCAGCGCGTCGCCAGTTCGATGGTCGAATTCTATCCCGTCGGCGACAGCGGCTTCCACCTGTCCGCCGGCACCCGCCTGTACGACACCCGCGCCGGCGAACAGGCGACCAACCGCGGGCTGATGGTCGTCCCCCGCCAGCTGAACGTGCCGGGCGGCAAGATCGGGCTGAAGCGGACGCCGGCGTTGACGATGGGCTATACCGGCATGGCGGAGGACGGCACCACCATCGGCCTGGAAATCGGCGCGATGAAGGGTAGCGCCTATACCGATGCCAACGACATGGCGCGTCGCAACCGCGCCGAACGGGCCGGCGGCAATCCGGTGAACCCCATGGTCAATCTGGTGGTCGGGCGCCGCTTCTGATCGCGCGGTTCATTTTGCGGGGCGGATGTTCTAGGCGCGGCTGATGTTGCCGCCGTTGCCCGCCACTGCATCCCTGCTGCCCGCCTTCGCGCCGTGGTTCGACGTCGCGGGCCTTGGCGTGTTCGCCGCATCGGGCGCGCTGGCGGCGGCGAAGCGCGGCCAGACCGCGGTGACGCTGGCCTTCTTCGCACTCATTACCGGCGTCGGCGGCGGCACGGTGCGCGATCTGCTGATCGGCGCGCCGGTGTTCTGGGTTCACGATCCCCGCGCCGCGACGGTCTGCCTGGCGATGGCGGCGGTGATCTGGGTCACCCCGGAACGCTGGTGGCGCGACGGTGCGCTTGCCTGGTTCGATGCGGTCGGCCTCGCCGCCTATGCGGTCTATGGCGCGGCGAAGGCGATCGGCTATGGTGTGCCGCCGCTGCCCGCGGCGCTGATGGGCGTCGTCACCGCCTGCGTCGGCGGCATTATCCGCGACGTGCTGGCGGGCGAACCGTCGATCCTGATGCGACCGGAATTGTACGTGACCGCGGCGGCGCTGTCCTCCGCCTCCTATGTCGTGCTGGTCGAGGGCGGCACCAAACGCCTGGTCGCCGCGATCATCGCCGCCGCGGCGGGCTTCACGCTCCGCGCCATCGCGATCCGTTTCCACCTCGCGCTACCGGCCTATCGCGCGCGGGATCAGGGGCGCCAGCAGGATGCCAGCTGACGCAGCCCGGTGTCCGCCCAGTTCGCTATCGCCCCATCGTCAACCGATACGGTAATGCTTGCTCGGGAATAGTCGGACTGACCCGCGATCAGGACCCGAAGGGTATACTGGGTGCCGTCGGCCATCGGGGGCGGTGGCGGCGGTGTGACGCCTGGGCGCCATGGCGGAGTGATTACCGACACGCGCAACGTGATTTCGTTCAATGCCGTCAGGACCGGGACGATCGCCGGGCAGCTTTCCTCATCGAGAAGGGTGACGGTCAGATGGCCACGCGAGTTCATGGTCTTGCGTCGCGCGTACCAGAGCCGCGGCGTGGCGTTCCATGACCGCCACACGTCGATGATGTCCCAACCGCCGCATAGCGAATGGTGCGCGACGAGTTGTACGTCGGTGGCGGTTCGCGGTGCAGGAACGCGTTCCTGTTGCGACAGCGTGACGGCGCGATCGACCTGCGCGCAATCGAGCGGCGTTTCCGGTGAAAGCGGCGTCGTTGCCGCGATGAGCGTCAGCAGCAAAGACATGATCGCCCCCCTTCGATCCGCGATCGCATAGCGTTCACCGCCGACCTCACCCCCGCACCACCCCCACATCGGCAAACCGCTGCGGCTCGGCCGGCGGCACCGCCGGTTCGGCCAGCTCGCACTGCCAGTACCCGACGTCGATCCACTGGCCGTGCTTGTACCCGACGCCGCGGAACACGCCCGCGCGGCGGAATCCGACCGATTCGTGCAACGTGATCGAACTGCTGTTGGGCAGCGCGATCCGGCCGATCGCCTGCGCGAAGCCCTGCGCGCGCAGCGTATCCACCAGCGCCTCGTACAGCAGCCGCCCGACCCCCTGTCGTTGCGCGACGTCGGCGACGTAGATGCTCGTCTCGACCACCCAGCGATACGCCTCCCGCTCCGAAAAGCGCGTCGCATAGGCATAGCCGAGCACGCCGCCGGCCGCATCGCCGCCCGTGCCCTCGCGGTACGTCGCCACGATCCACGGGTACAGCCCGCCCGATGCCGCCATCCGCTTGGCGATCGCCCGCGTATCCGGCGCCTCGGTCTCGAACGATACGGTACCGGCCAGGACGTGCGGCGCATAGATCGCCGCGATCGCCGCCGCGTCCTCGGACGTCGCGGGGCGCAGCGCGATCATGCTACAGGCCGACGCGCGCCAGGATCAGGTCCAGCAGCCGCGCATCCGATCCCGCCGTGTCGCTCGGCCCCAGGCCGCCGCATTCCAGGCAGCGCGCCTGCACCGATCCCGCCATCGCCAGGCGCTGCACGTCGCCCAGCGCCTGCGCCAGCAGTCCGCGGCGTTCCGCGGCGATGCGCGCGAACACGTCGCTGCCCGCCGCGTCGTCATCGTCGTCCTTGCCCGCGAAGCCCGCCGCCAGCTGTGCCGCGAACCCCGGTTCCTTCTCCAGATATTCGGCATGCACCTTGGCTGGGTCGAGCTTCGCGCGCTTCGCCGCCTCGACGATGGCGTCCTGCATGCTGCCGAACCGGTCGACCAGCTTCAGCTGCCGCGCGGTGCCGCCGTCCCACACGCGGCCCTGCGCGATCTGGTCGACCCGCTCCGGCGTCATCCCGCGCGACTGCGCGACGCGGGCCAGGAACTGGCGATAGCCGTTCTCGATGCCCGCCTGCAGGATCGTGTCGAGCTGCGGCGTGGTGCCGGCGAACACGTCGGGTTGCCCCGACAGCGGCGTCGCCTTCACGCCGTCGGCGGTGACGCCGATCTTGGCGAGCGTCTTTTCAAAGGTCGGGATGATGCCGAAGATGCCGATCGACCCGGTGATCGTCGCCGGTTCGGCGAAGATCACGTCGCCCGGCGTCGACACCCAATAGCCGCCCGACGCCGCAAGGCCGCCCATCGACACGACGATCGGCAGCCCCTTCTTCTTCGCCTCCAGGATCGCCAGCCGGATGCGCTCGGACGCCAGCACCGATCCGCCCGGCGAATCGACACGCACCACCAGCGCCTTCAGGTTCTTGGTGGCGAGCCCGTTCAGCACCAGCTTGGCGATCGTGTCGCCATGCGCGCTGCCCGGCCCGCCCTCGCCGTCGACGATGTTGCCCGCGATCGTCACCACGCCGATCGCATCGCCCGCTTTCGACAGCGGATGCGCGCCGACCCAGCTGTCATAGCTGATCCGGGTGAAATTGCCCGCCGGCTTGCGCGCGTCGCTGCCGACCAGCGCGGCGACGCGCGTGCCGAAGGCGGTGCGGTCGCCCAGCTTGTCGACGATGCCCGCCGCCAGGTTGGCCTTGGCGATGTCGCCGTTCGCGGCCAGGATCAGCCGGTCGGGCTGGGTGAGGAACGGCCCGACCTGCGCCTTCGGCCGCGCCTTGGCGATCGCCTCCTGCCACTGGCCGAACAGCGATCCCAGCAGCTGCCGGCTCGCCTCGCGCGCCTCGGGGCTCTGGTCGGCGCGGGTGTAGGGCTCGACGAAGCTCTTGAACTTGCCGACGCGATAGACGTGGGTGGTGACGCCCAGCTTGTCGATGAGGCCCTTGTAATACAGCTGGTTGCCACCCGGCCCGGTGAACAGCGTACCACCCAGCGGATTGACCCAGATCTCGCTGGCATTCGCCGCCAGCCGATAGCCGGCATCGGTATAGGCGGTGGCATAGGCCAGCACCGGCTTCTTCGTATCGCGGAAGCGGCGGATCGCCTCCGCGATCTCGTTCAGCGTCGCCGGATAGCCGCCAGCGAAGCTGTCGAGGTCGAGCACCAGCGCCTTCACCCGGTCGTCGGTACGGGCCTCGTCGATCGCGCGCAGCACGTCGCGGGCGCGATACTGGCGCGGCATCGACCGGCCCGACAGGGCTGCGAACGGCGCCTGCTCCTCGGGCTGCTCGACGATCGTGCCCTTGAGGTCGAGCACCAGCGCACCCGTCGGGATCGCCTTCGACCCCGGCCGCGCATTGAGCGCTGCGAACAGCAGACCGAAGAACAGCAGCATCGCGACCAGGACCAGCCCGTCCTTGATCGCCACCAGCAGCTTCCATGCGCCCCGAACCAGCTTCACGCCTTGCTCCTCTTAGTTACGGTGTGCGGTAGAGGAGGCGGGGGTGCCATGCAACGGGCCGTGTTAGGTTTGTAAGACGGAAGGGCTTGCTTGACATCAGCAATGAACTAGGTTCGTTTTTGACGATGTCCGGAGGGGGGGAATGTGGTCCTGGGTTTGATCGCGTTATCGCTTCAGGTCGCATCGCCGACGACTGCCATTCGTACCGAATCCAGGTGGGGCGTTAATTATGACGCCAACCAATGTGTCATCACGCGCTCGTTCGACGTCCAGGCGAAGTCTGCCACGCTCGCCATCGATACCAATCCCGTCACCGGAATGGGAGATTTTGTCTTGCTTCTTCCCGAGGGCATGACGCGGCCTGGCAATAAACCAGTCGTCGTTCACATGTCACCAGGGCAGGAGGCATTCCAAGTGGTTGCGTCGGACCTCGCGAGTGCGTCGGGCCATGCGGCCGTCCGAATTTCGTTTAATCGTGAAGCATGGGACCATCTGCTGTCTGCACAGGCGGTGTCGATCGATGGTATTACGAGCGGTGATCCGATCGTGGTTCCGGTAAAGGGCATCGATAAGGCGGTGGCGGCAGCCAAGCAGTGCGGTGGCGCATTGCTCGCGTCCTGGGGCGCGAACGCTGATGCGATGATTGACGATCCCCTGCCGCTTACGCGGTGGTTCAAGGCAAGCGATTATCCGAACGACGCGCTCCGCCACGACCAACAAGGTGTGGTCAAAGCGTTGGTTGTCATCGACGCCGGTGGCAAGGCGACGGAATGTCGCATCGTCGTCAGTTCGCAGGTTCCCTCTCTCGATAGGGCTACGTGTGCGGTGCTGATGGCGCGCGTACGTTATGACCCCTCCGAGATCACCCTGCGTTACCTGTTCGATCGAACGATCTGGATAATTCCGCGAGATTGACCGGAATGACAATCGACAGTGCGCCACCGTCGGACGACCGCATTTTTACCGGATCGTTCTTGACGTCCTGTGGTCTCCGCCACATATCCCCGGCGTTGGCACTCGCATATTGTGAGTGCCAGAAATCTGTAACACTGGTTGAAAGAGGGACTTCGCAATGACTTTTCGTCCGTTGCATGACCGCGTCCTCGTGAAGCGCGTCGAGGCCGAGGAAAAGACGGCTGGCGGGATCATCATCCCGGACACCGCCAAGGAAAAGCCGCAGGAGGGCGAAGTCGTCGCCGTCGGCACCGGCACTCGCGCCGAGAACGGCACGATCACCCCGCTCGACGTCAAGGCCGGCGACAAGATCCTGTTCGGCAAGTGGTCGGGCACCGAGGTCAAGGTCGATGGCGACGACCTGCTCATCATGAAGGAATCCGACATCCTCGGGATCGTCGGCTGATCCTGCCGTCCGGGGGCGATTTCGACCCGGACGTAGTGTCAACTTCCACAACTTCCACTTTTCGAAAGGGTAGCCACCATGGCAGCCAAGGACGTAAAATTCGGCCGCGACGCGCGTGAGCGCATCCTCCGCGGCGTCGACATCCTCGCCGATGCGGTCAAGGTCACGCTGGGGCCGAAGGGCCGCAACGTCGTGATCGACAAGAGCTTCGGCGCACCTCGCATCACCAAGGACGGCGTCACCGTTGCCAAGGAGATCGAGCTGAAGGACAAGTTCGAGAACATGGGCGCGCAGATGGTGCGCGAAGTGGCCTCGAAGACCAACGACATCGCCGGCGACGGCACGACCACCGCGACCGTCCTCGCCCAGGCGATCGTCCGCGAGGGCATGAAGTCGGTCGCGGCCGGCATGAACCCGATGGACCTGAAGCGCGGCATCGACATCGCCGTCACCAAGGTCGTCGAGGACATCAAGGCGCGCTCGAAGCCCGTCTCGGGTTCGGCGGAAGTCGCTCAGGTCGGCATCATCTCGGCCAACGGCGACCGTGAAGTCGGCGAGAAGATTGCGGAAGCGATGGAGAAGGTCGGCAAGGAAGGCGTGATCACCGTCGAGGAAGCGAAGGGTCTCGATTTCGAGCTCGACGTCGTCGAGGGCATGCAGTTCGACCGTGGCTATCTGTCGCCGTACTTCATCACCAACCCGGAGAAGATGACGGTCGAGCTCGCCGATCCGTACATCCTGATCCACGAGAAGAAGCTGTCGAACCTGCAGGCGATGCTCCCGATCCTGGAAGCCGTCGTCCAGTCGGGCCGTCCGCTCCTGATTATCGCCGAGGACATCGAGGGCGAGGCTCTGGCCACGCTCGTCGTCAACAAGCTGCGCGGCGGCCTGAAGGTCGCAGCGGTCAAGGCACCGGGCTTCGGCGATCGTCGCAAGGCGATGCTGGAAGACATCGCGATCCTGACCAAGGGCGAGATGATCTCGGAAGACCTCGGCATCAAGCTCGAGAACGTCACCGTCGGCATGCTCGGCACTGCCAAGCGCGTCACGATCGACAAGGACAACACCACCATCATCGACGGTGCGGGTGAAGCCGATTCGATCAAGGGCCGCACCGAGGCGATCCGTGCGCAGATCGAGAACACCACCAGCGACTACGACCGCGAGAAGCTCCAGGAGCGTCTCGCCAAGCTCGCCGGCGGCGTTGCCGTGATCAAGGTCGGTGGTTCGACCGAGGTCGAGGTGAAGGAGCGCAAGGATCGCGTCGACGACGCGCTGCACGCGACCCGCGCAGCCGTTGAAGAGGGCATCGTCCCCGGTGGCGGTACCGCGCTGCTGTACGCGACCAAGGCTCTCGAGGGCGTCACCGGCGTCAACGACGACCAGACCCGCGGCGTGGACATCGTCCGCAAGTCGCTGACCGCACTGGTCCGCCAGATCGCGCAGAACGCCGGTCATGACGGCGCCGTCGTGTCGGGCAAGCTGCTCGACCAGTCGGACACCTCGTTCGGCTTCAACGCGTCGACCGACACGTACGAGAACCTGGTGACCGCCGGCGTGATCGACCCGACCAAGGTCGTCCGCACCGCGCTGCAGAACGCCGCTTCGGTGGCCGGCCTGCTGATCACCACGGAAGCGACCGTGTCCGAACTGCCCGAGGACAAGGCTCCGGCCATGCCCGGCGGCGGCGGCATGGGCGGCATGGGCGGCATGGACTTCTGATGTTGGACCGGGGCAGGGGAACCAGCCCCGGACACAAGATCGGAAGCGGCCAGCGTGCTGGCGGCCGCGCCGCCAGACACGTCTGACGTCCAGACAGCGGCTCCGCCGCTGTCCGTCACCGAAAAACGCAAGGCCGGGGGAGCGATCCTCCGGCCTTCGTCGTATCCGAGGGCGCGCGCGCCACACCCATCGGCGGCATCCCCCATCTCGCAAGCCCGTGCTGACGCCGGAGCGGACATATCGACCGCTGTAACCGACCGTTTTGGTTGTATCTCGATTAACCCTGTCCGCCGCGTTCGGTCATGGTCCCGTCAATCACGGGAGCGGGCGGAATGACGGGAAAGATCGGCCTTCACGACCTCGTCGGCTCCGTCGCCTCGGCGATCGTCGAGGCGCAGGGGATGGTCGAAAACGCCTTCCTCGCCCTGGTGCGTCGCCGCTTCGACAAGGACGGCCGCCCCTATGGCCTCCACATCCGCATGCCCCGCGCCCCGGGCGCCGTTCCCGACCACGAAGACATGAGCGTGCCGCTGCTGTCGCTGGTCGAAAGCCGGCTGCTGGCGATCGAATCGATGCGCATCGACCTCGATGTCGAACTGGGCGGTCTGGAGGATCTGCACGCACCCGCCGATCCGCTGACCGTCCGCGACGGCGGCGCGCCGATCGACGTTCCCGCCATTCCCTCGCTGGATCGCCCGCTGCCGCAGGCGGCGAATGCGCCGGCCGCGGCATCGGCGCCGGTCGGCAGCGGCGATCCGAAGCGCTCGCTCAGCGTCGGCGTCGGCAATCGTACCGACCCCGCCGGCCCGACCGCCCGCCTGTCGATCCGCGTCCGGTCGGCGCCGCCGAGCGAGGCGTTGCTGCGGCTGCTGACCCAACTGAACAAGCTGACCACGCCCGGTATCTCGCCGGACGCAATCCCGTCCGACCGATCCAGCCCCAGACAAGGAGATTGAACGATGCCTATCAACATGGGTGACCAGTTCCGCGGCCTGCCGATGGGCGACCTGATCGGCGGCCCATTGATGGCGGCGTGCGACGCGCAGGTCCGTCTCGCCAATGCGACCGCGCAGTTCATCCAGCACGTCGGCTTCGTGCCGCGGGACAAACCGTCGGACACGAATGATACGATCGTCTTCAGTCCCGATACGTTCGACACCCGCAATGTCGCGTTCAAGTTCAACCGGCCAAAGGCGGGCGGGATTGCCGATACCAACGGCAACCTGCCGCATGAGACGGTGGAACTCGACGTGCCGCTGCTCGCCATCGTCAAGATCCCGTCGCTGGGCATCGAGACGGTCGACATCACCTTCGACATGGAGGTGAAGAACAGCGAACGATCGAGCGAAACCGAAGACAAGAAGGGGTCGTTCGCGGCGGACGCCAGCGTCGGCTGGGGGCCGTTCAGCCTCAAGGTTCATGTCGAGGGATCGGTCGCTACGCATAAAGAAAACACGCGTCAAACCGATCAGTCGGCGAAATATCACGTCCAGGTCCGGGCGGTGGATACCGGCATGCCCGAGGGGCTGGCGCGCGTGCTGGACATGATGAACACCGCCATCGCGCCCAAGACGATCACCGACGCCAAGACCGCGCCGGCCGCCCAGGCCGCGCCGCGCGCTGCCGCGACGATTTCCGGCGATCCGGCGCGCAGCGCTGCGCCGACCGCGGCATCCGCCCCGCTGCAGGCGGCCGGCACGGTCGATCTCCACGACGGCAGCCACTACGTCCTCAGCAAGGCCTGACGGGCAGCGCCAGGCCGTGAAGCTGTCCGACATCACCTTCGTCAAGCGGATCGCCGTCGGTGGCGCCGACGGACGGGTGACGACGCAGGACGTGCAGGAAACGATGGCGATGCTCAATCGCTGCCTGCACGAACTGCCGCGTGGCAAGGTGATCGCAGTCGAACAGACGCCCTGCATCCACATGGATGCGAATGGCAGCCACGTCTTCCAGCTCGTCTCCTATCATGTCGGTTTCGCCCGCAAGCCGGCATGGCTGGACGACGACGAATGATCAGCCTGGGCGAAATCGCCGGCGGGATGATCGCCGCAGCGACCGCGCCGCCTGCCGCGTCCGGTCGCCTCATCCGGTTGCGCCTGGCCATTCCCATGCTGGCGCGACAGGTGCCGGAGGGCGACGCGCTATGGGCTACCATACTGCGGCCGCCGCGGGGCGCGGCGGTCGAATCGCGGTCGCTCCTGTCGGGCTGGTTCGCTCGGCGGCGGCGGCGAATTCGTCGCCGTGCGGGCTGGGCGGCGACGACGATCGAGCTGTACTGGACCAGCGCCGGCATCGTCGCCTGCGTCGATGGTCGCCGCATCGCCCGGTTCGCCGCGGCTACCGATCCCTCGAAGACGCAGGACATCTATCATGACCGATAAGATTGACGTGCCGCCGATCGCCTGCACGCCGAAACGGCTGGACCGCCACCTCTCGATCAGGGCGGGGGAGAATGCCTCGGCGATCAACCCTACCAACCACCCCTTGGTGTCACCGCTGGTCACCACGCCGGACGGCACCCCCCTCACCAGCAGTCAGATCGCCATCCTCACCTCGAAATACTGGGGTGCGCGCGGGGTCTCGCTGTCGGTGGGCTTCCTCGACAATGACGATCCCGACTTCCACGCCAAGGTGCTGCGACACATGAACGCCTGGGCGAACGACCCGCGTTCCGGCGCGACGCCGGCCAACATCGTCTTCTACCCGACGGACAAGGCAGCGGCGAACGCGCAGGTGCGGATCGCCACCGCGCCGGGCGGTGGCCATTGGTCGTATATCGGCACCGACGTGCTGCTGATCCCGGCAGGCCAGCCGACCATGAACCTCGACGGTTTTTCAGCTGCGACGAGCGAGGAGGAATTGTGCCGGGTCGTCCGCCACGAAACCGGTCATACGCTGGGTTGTCCGCACGAACATATGCGCGGCGAGCTGATCGCGTTGCTCGATGAGAAAGAGGTGTTTCGCTATTATCTGGAAACGGAGGGCTGGTCCGAAGCGCAGACCCGCGCCCAGCTGCTGACACCGCTCGAGGAGCGATCGCTGATGGGGACGCCCAGGCCCGATGCGCTGTCGATCATGTGCTACCAGATTCCCGGCAGCCTGACGACGAACGGCAAGCCCATCCTCGGCGGCTTGGACATCGATCGCAGCGACTATGATTTCATCGAGCGGATGTATCCAAGGCCGATCGCGGGTGCGGCCACCGCCGCCGCACCGGTGGCGGCATTGGCGAGCGCAGCCGCTCCGCAGACTGCCGCCGCTCCGGTCAAGGCGGGCGCTGCACCGCACGACCGCAAGGCGGTACATCCTGCGGATTGTATCGTCGTCACGCTGCCGGACGGCGTCGTCGTCTCGATCCCGCCGGAAGCGCCGGCCGCACAGGTCAGGCAGGTCTTGCGCGCTATGGACTGACGCGACGATCGGTCGCCGCCTGCAACCGGCCGCCGCTCTGCCCGTTTCCCTGCGATGAACCACGATGCGACCCGCCCCGACGTTCCCGCCGACGGGATGATCCTTGGCTACGGCCCGATGCTGCCGCTGGTCGCGGCCGGTGCGGGCGCGTGGCTGCTGCCGCAGCCTTGGCCGTTCTGGGCGGTACAGCTCGGCATCATTTGGGGCGCGCTGATCCTTGCCTTTCTGGCGGGCGTGCGGCGCGGTTTCGGATTCGGTTATCCGCGCGCGTCCAAGCCGGTCGAGATCGCCACATGCATCACCTATTTCACCCTCGCCGGGCTGGCGCTGGTGATCGGACGCCCTTCGATGGCGTTATTGCCGCTGGTGATCGGCTATGTACTGGCCGCCCTGCTCGATCGCCGGGCGGCGCTGGCCGGCAATGCGCCGGCCTATTTCGCGACGCTGCGACCCCGCCAGCTGCTGATCGGCGCGGCCGGGCTGGCGGGCCTGTGGGCTTGGACGATCAGTTACTGATCGCTCCCTTTTCCTCCGCTCTTCATCGCCTCGATCAACTGCTTGATCTCCTGACTGCGCCCGCGCGGCAGGATCAATACGTCATTGCCGCTCGCCACCACGATCAGGTCGCTGATGCCGACCGCTGCGATGCGGATACCATCGGACCGGATCAGGCAACCGCGCGTGTCGATCGCCAGCACCTCGCCGCGGTGGGCATTGCCGTCACTGTCTAGGTCGCTGATCGCGTGCAACGCGTCCCAGCTGCCGACGTCGTTCCAGCCCATGTCGACGGGCACCACTGCGACCCGCTCGGCGCGCTCCATCACTGCATAGTCGATCGAATCGGACGGCGATGCGGCAAAGGCGTCCGCATCGGGATGGATGCGCGTTCCCTCGCGCCGGGCCAGTCGCATCGCGTCCTGCGTCGCGGTCAGCATCGCCGGCGCATGCGCCGCCAGTTCGCCAAGAAAGATGTCGGCGCGGAACAGGAAGATGCCGCCGTTCCAGGCGTGGTCGCCCGCCGCCAACATCTCTTCGGCGCGCGCGCGGATCGGCTTCTCGACGAACCGCGCGACGCGGTGGACGCCGTCCACCAGCGGCTCGCCGATCTTGATCCAGCCATAGCCGGTCTCGGGCGCGTCCGGCGCGATGCCGAAGGTCACCAGCCAGCCATCGGCAACCAGCGGCATCGCCGCGTCGATCGCGGCATGGAAGGCCGCGACATTGGCGATGACGTGATCCGACGGCATGACCAGCAACGCGTCTTCGGTACCGGCCGCCAATGCGGCCAGCGCGATCGCCGGCGCGGTGTTGCGCGCGACCGGCTCCAGGATCACCGCCTGGGGAGCGGCACCGATCGCGGCAAGCTGTTCGTCGATGTGATCGGCGTGCCGCGCATTGGCGACGACGATCGGCGCGGCGAATGCCTCGCCATGCGTGCGGCTGGCGGTCAGCTGCAGCATGGTCTCCTCGGCGGTCAGCGCCAGCAGCTGCTTTGGCATCTCCGGCCGGGACATCGGCCACAGCCGGGTGCCGGATCCTCCGGAAAGGATCACAGGGACGATCGTCATAAGTGTAGCTCAACTCCTTGGACACACGCTCCTAGCGCGACGGGTGACGAAAGCGAAGCGATCACGATGTCATAGCATTCAAGCTTTCTTTGCTTTTTTCTGCCACTGGCGGTGCAGCCTGTCGGAAAAGCTTACAGGCCGTCGCTGGAGAACGCGGGCATGATCCGCCTGTTCAAGCATTACGTTCCTTATGCCGTGCTGCTGCTCGGCATAGTCGACGCGATGCTGTTGATGACCGCCGCAGAGTTCGGCTGGGTCATTCGCGCGCGGCAGATCGGCATGACGATCGAACCGACCGCCACGCGCATACCGCAATTGCTGGCTTTCGCCGTCGCGTTGCAGATCGCGCTGATCGCCGTCGGCGCATACAGCGTCGCCTCGTTCCTTTCGTTGCGTTTCGCAGCGGCGCGCCTTGCCGTGGCAATTCTGCTCGGCGTGTCGTTCCTGTCGATCCTCTTCTTCCTCGTACCGCCATTGGCGTTGTGGCGATCCAACCTTGCCTATGCGACCCTGATCGCGGCAGTCATGCTGGTCGTGGTCCGTGCATTGCTTGGTCGCACCCTCGGCGGCGATACGTTCAAGCGGCGGATCATCGTACTCGGTGCGGGACAGCGCGCTGCCCGCATCGGCGCGTTGGCTGCGCTACCCGGTGCCAACGTCGTCATCGCCGGCTTTGTCGACATGGGCGAGCCGAACCGCGTCGTCGATGGTGCGGTGCCGCGCGGCACGATCGCCAACCTTGCCGGTCATGTTGTCGATCACGGCGCCAGCGAAGTGGTGCTTGCGTTGGAGGAACGGCGCAACGCCTTGCCGTTGAAGGACCTGTTGCGGGTCAAGACGACCGGCGTCATGGTGAGTGAGATTTCGAGCTTCCTCGAACGCGAGACGGGGCGGATCGATCTCAATTCGGTCAATCCGTCGTGGCTGATCTTTTCGGACGGCTTTGCCTCTGGGCGGATGCTGTCGAGCGTTTTCAAGCGGGCATTCGACATTGGTGCCAGCCTGTTGCTGTTGCTGCTGACACTTCCGATCATTCTGATCACCGCGCTCGCCATCAAGCTCGAATCAACCGGGCCGGCCTTCTATCGTCAGCGCCGCGTCGGCCTCTACAATCAGGGGTTCGAGATCGTGAAGCTGCGCTCGATGCGCCAGGATGCCGAGGTGGCCGGCAAGGCGGTATGGGCGGACAAGGACGATCCGCGCGTCACGCGTATCGGTCGCGTCATCCGCAAGGTCCGTATCGATGAACTGCCGCAGACATGGGCGGTGCTGAAGGGGGAGATGAGCTTCGTCGGCCCGCGTCCGGAACGCCCGCAGTTTGTCGAACAGCTGGAACGGCAGCTGCCATATTATGCCGAACGACACATGGTGAAGCCGGGCATCACCGGCTGGGCGCAGATCAACTACCCCTATGGCGCCTCGATCGAGGATGCGCGTCACAAGCTGGAATACGACCTTTATTACGCCAAGAATTACTCGCCGTTTCTGGACTTGCTGATCCTGCTCCAGACGTTGCGCGTGGTGCTCTGGCCGTCGGGCGCGCGTTGAGGTGACGGCAGCGCTCATCCTGTGGGGGCATGCGCTCGCCGCGCTGGCGTTCGGTGGCCTGGCGATCGCCTGGCTGCGCCAGCCCTATGCAGCGTCTGCGCAGCCCTGGCCGCGCGTGACGCTCGTCGTCGCCTACACCGTTACCGCACTCTGGGCGCTCGCCGTGGCCGGGATCGGCGCCAGCGACGTCGTGGTCAGGCTGGCAGAATCGCTGCGCAACCTCGCTTGGCTCGCCGTGCTGGCGGTCATGGTGCGAACCGCGCGGACCGGCACCGTTGCGGTGTTTGCGGTGTATGCGGCAGCAGCGGCGATCACCGTCATGGCTGGCATGCTTGCGGTCATCGAGACGATGCCGCTGGATACAGATGTGCAGATGGCGCTTGCCGGCACGCGGTTGATCGCGCGGATGCTGGTCGCGGTCGTCGGTCTGGTGCTGGTACACCAGATCGGCTCCGGCGCAGGCTTCGGCCGGAGCCGTTCGTCAGGTCCGCTGCTCGCGGCGATAGCAGGCATTTGGGGTATCGACCTGCTCGTCACCACGCTCGGCTACGGGCTCGGCACCCTGCCGCCGAGTGCATTGGCACTCCGTGGTTTTGTGATGACGGGGGTGGCGTGCGTCCTGGCGGTCGGTATGCGGCGGGGCGATCGCGGTCTGGCCATGTCGCATGGTATCGCGCTGCGCCTGGTCTCGATCGCCGGGATCATGCTGTATGCTGGCGTTACGATCCTGCTGACGGAGATAGCCGAGCGCTACGCCGGCGATACCGTTCGCGTGGTCCAGACGGCCATCGTGCTCGGCGCCACGACCGCGCTGGCGACGCTGCTCTCGACGCCATGGCTGCGCGCCTGGGCGAAGGTGAAGCTGGCCAAGCATTTCTTTCGCCATCGCTACGATTACCGTACCGAATGGCAGCGTTTTACCGCCACGCTCGGCACCCCCGTCGCGCCCGTTGGCGAAGCGGCGGACCCGCTCGAACGTCGCATCGTACGCGCCATTGCCGACCTGATCGACGCGCCCGCCGGTCTGCTGCTGGTTCCCGACGGCAACGGGCTGGGCCCCGCGGCGGCATGGCATTGGGCGGACGCCGGATCGGCCGACGCTGCATTGCGCGATCATCTCGGCGAAAGCGCCCGCATCGTCGAACTGGATCAGGTTCGCCGCGGTGACGCGCCTGAAGGGGAGGCCGCGGCGATCCCCGGCTGGATGCTCGACCATCCCGATGCCTGGGCGTTGGTGCCGCTGATCCACGGCACCAGCCTCATCGGCGTGATTCTGCTCGGGCGGCCGCCGCTCGATCGCGCGCTAGACTGGGAGGACCTCGACTTGCTGCGTGTCGCCGGGCGTCAGGCGGCAAGCCATCTGGCAGAGGATCGTGCTCATGCCGCGCTCGCCGACGCCGCCCGCTTCGACGAATTCAACCGCCGGTTCGCCTTCATCATGCACGATATCAAAAATCTGGTGAGCGGCGTCAGCCTCGTCGCACGCAATGCTGAACGGCACGCCGACAATCCCGACTTCCGCGCCGACATGATCGCCACGCTCAAGGATTCCGCCGCCCGCATGAACGCGCTGCTTGCCCGCCTGTCGCAGCATCACCGTGCCACTCCGGAGCCATCGCAGCCGGTCGACGTCGCCGCACTTGCGCTGCGCTTGGCGACGGAGCGGCGGGCACAGCATCCGGTAACGATCGCTGGGGCAGGCCTTGCGTTCGCACAGCCCGGCCGGCTGGAGCAATTGCTCGGCCATCTGCTGCAGAACGCGATCGAGGCGAGCGCGCCCGGCGTGGCGATCGGCATCGTCGTGGGGCCGAATGCGGGTCGCATCCATGTTGACGTGATCGACCACGGGTGCGGGATGAGTGCCGTGTTCATCCGCGACCAACTATTTCGCCCTTTCGCCTCGTCCAAGCCGGCGGGCTTCGGCATCGGTGCGTATGAGGCACGCGAACTCGCCGCTGGCATGGGCGGCGTGCTTGAGGTGACGAGCCGCGAAGGGGAGGGAACGCGCTTTCGCCTGATCCTGCCCGCAGCGCATGCGATGGAGCAGGCGGCATGAGCGACAAACCCGCCGACGACCGGCCCGTCCTGTTGATCGTCGAGGACGATCTCGCGCTTCAGCGTCAGTTGCGCTGGGCCTATGAAGGCTATGAGATCGTCGGTGCCGCCACCCGTGCCGAGGCGATCGAGGCACTGCGCCTCCACGAACCCGCCGTGGTGACGCTTGATTTGGGACTACCACCCGATCCCGACGGCACCAGCGAAGGATTCGCGACGCTGGCCGAAATCCTTGCGTTGAAGCCGGATACCAAGGTGATCGTTGCATCTGGTCATGGTGCCCGCGACAGCGCGCTGACCGCGATCGGGCTCGGCGCATGGGACTTCTATGCCAAGCCGATCGACATCGACGCGTTGGGCCTGATCGTCGCGCGCGCGTTCCACGTCCATCGGCTGGAGGCGGAAAATCGCCGGCTCGCTGCCCGCACCGCCGTCGGCGAAGGCTTCGGCGGCCTTTTGTATGGTTCGGACGAAATGGCCAAGGTGATCCGCACGATCGAACGGGTCGCGCCAGCCGACGTATCGGTCATGCTGCTGGGCGCAAGCGGAACAGGCAAGGAATTGCTCGCCCGCGGCGTGCACGATACCTCGCCGCGACGTCGTGGCGCGTTCGTCGCGATCAACTGTGCCGCGATTCCCGACACGCTGCTGGAAAGCGAATTGTTCGGGCATGAAAGGGGCGCCTTCACCGGCGCGGTCAAGACGACGCACGGCAAGATCGAGCAGGCGACGGGTGGCACGTTGTTCCTCGACGAGATCGGCGACGTGCCGCTGCCGTTGCAGGTCAAGCTGCTGCGGTTCCTGCAGGAACGTGTGATCGAGCGGATCGGCGGACGAAAGGCGATCCCGGTCGACACCCGCATCGTCTGCGCCACCCACCAGAATCTGGAGGCGATGGTCGGCGACGGACGCTTCCGCGAGGATCTGTACTACCGGCTCGCCGAGATCGTCGTCCGCATTCCCGGCCTTGCCGAGCGGCCCGGCGACGCCGGCCTGCTCGCCCGCGCCTTCGTCCGTCGTCATGCCGCGGCGATGAAGTTGCCCGTCACCGGCCTTACGCCCGATGCGCTGGCCGCGATCGATTCCTGGGGCTGGCCCGGCAACGTTCGCGAATTGGAAAACCGCATCAAGCGGGCGGTCATCATGGCCGACGGCAAACTCGTCACTGCCGCCGACCTCGATCTTCCAGGTGGGGCGGGGGGCGGGGATGGTGCCGACCCGCTGCCACTCAATCTGCGGACCGCACGCGAGATCGCAGACCGCAAGGCGATCCGCCAGGCGCTGGTTCGGGCGGAGGGCAACATCTCCGGTGCATCGCGGCTGCTGGGCGTCAGTCGGCCCACGTTGTACGACCTGCTGAAAAGCTACAATCTGCATGGCTGACGCACGCTATCCGATGATCCGCGGCAGGCGCCGGCGCCGGCCGTTCCTGTCGCTGCCGCGGCCAAGGCGTCGATTTGTGATGGCGACCAGCGCGCTGTTCGCACTCGTCGTCGTGGCGACGTTCATCCTGTTGCGACCGGCGACGCCGGTCGCGCCAGAAAAGGCACTGGCGAATGCGCGCACCGCTTATGGCCTTGGCAATTACAGCGCCGCCCGCAATCACGCGCTGACCGCTCTGGCTGGGGCGCCGACTTCGCAACCGGCGATGCTGCTGCTCGCGCGTAGCTATGTCCAGCTCGGCGATGGGATGGCGGCAGAGGGTGCGCTCAGCCGCGCGCGAACCTTGCGCATCCCTGCCGAGACGCTGGCCGGTCTCGGGGCACAGGCCCGCTTGCTGCAAGGCGATTTGCAAGGCACGCTCGACGCCGCGTCGGCGGCCCCGACCGATGATGGCGATGCGATCCGTGCCTCGGCGCGCGCGACGGCGGCGCAGGGCGATGGTGCCGCCGCAACGCAGGCGTTGGAAGGCTGGCTCGCGATGCATCCGCGCGATGCTGCCGGCTGGACCGACCTCGGCCGCATCCGGCTGAACGCGGGAGACATTGCTGCTGCGACCGCGGCCGCCGCGCAGGCCGCGCGGCTGGCGCCCGGCGATCCGATCCCGCTGACGTTGCAGGCCGAGATCGTGCGCTCCCGCTACGGCCTGACCGCGGCGCTGCCCTGGTTCGAGGCGGCGTTGCAGCGCGACGCCTATTATCATCCGGCGCTTATCGAATATGCCGCCACGCTGGGCGATGCCGGCCGTTATACCGAAATGCTTGCGGCGACGCGCCGGGCGCAAGCGGCACGGCCCGGCAGTCCGCAAGCGTTTTACCTGCAGGCGGTGCTGGCAGCCCGTGCGGGACGCGGCGAACTCGCTCGAGACCTGCTCCAGCGGGCGGGGCCCGGGATCGCCACGCTGCCCGGCGTCGCGCTCCTCGGTGGCGGCCTTGATTATGCGGGTGGGCAATACGAGCGGGCAATCGACACCTGGCGGCAACTGGCCGACGACCAGCCGATGAACGTCGGGCTCCGTCGCCTTTTGGGCGCGGCGATGCTGCGGTCGGGCGATGCGCAGGGCGCGCTCGATCAACTGCGACCGATCGCCGCCCGCGACGACGCGGACGCCTATACGCTCATTTTGGTTGCCCGCGCGTTCGAGGCTCTGGGCGATCGTATCGCCGCGGCGACGTTTCTCGACAGGGCGGCGGCCGGCGCGCATGGCGCTGCCGCTGCCTTTGCCAGCGACGACAGTATCGGCGCGGCTGTCGCCGAGGCGCAGGATACGCCGGACGACCCCAATTATTTGCTGGGGGTGATTCGAGCCCAGGCGACCGGCGGCGATCTGATCGGGGCGACCGCCCGTGCCCGCGCATTGGTGGCTGCCGCCCCCGGTGCGCCCGCTGCACAACTGGCGCTTGGCGATGTGCTGGCGATCGCAGGTCGCTTTGCGGATGCGGCCCCTGCTTATACAAAGGCCGCCGACCTGACCTTCGACGAGCCGACGATGCTGCGGTTGGTCGATGCGTGGAGCCGTGCGAACCGGCCGAGCGAGGCGGCCGCCGCTCTGTCGCTGTACCTCCAGCAAAATCCGCAAAGCCTGTCGGGGCAGCGGATCCGCGGTCACTGGCAGCTGTTGAGCGGTGACGCCGACGCCGCGATCGAGACGCTGGAAAGCGTCCGTCGCATCGCCGGCAATCGCGATGCCATGCTCCTCGCCGACCTTGCATCGGCCTATGCCGCGGGCGGCGACAGCGCGATCGCGCGCCGCTACGGCCGCGCCGCCTATCGTCTGACACCGATGAACGCCGACATCTGCGATGCATATGCGGTTGCGCTGGCTGCCGACGGCGACTTGGCCGGCGCGAGGCAGTTGATCGCGAAGGCTGCGGCGCTGGCGCCGCGCGATCCTATCATCGCCGCTCACGCGCGGAGGATCGGCCGCTGACGGCTTGCGTCGTCCGGTCGGGCCAGTCATGAGCCGTGCATGGCCGATCCTCTGGAGCGTATCGCCGCGGCGCTGGACCGCCTGGCCCCACCACCGCCGCCCAGCGACAATGCGTTGCGGCATCCCGCCTATGTCTGGCGTGGCGATGCACTGGTCGCGGCCCGCGCCTTCGCGCCGCTGCCGCTCGACCTGTTGATCCAGGTCGATCGCCAGAAGGCGTCCCTGCTCGATAATCTGCGACGCTTGGCAGCGGGCGCGGCGGCGCAGGACGTGCTGCTCTGGGGCGCACGCGGCACCGGCAAGTCGGCGTTGGTGAAGGCGGCGATCGGCGCGGTACAGGCGGAAGGCGGCGACATCGCGCTGGTCGAGGTGACCGCGCTGGACACCCTGCCACGACTGTTCGCGACGCTCGCGCCCGTCCCTCGTGCATTCGCACTGTTCCTCGACGATCTCGGCTTCGACGCGCCGGCAGAGGCGCGCATCCTGCGCTCGCTGCTCGAGGGCGGAGCGGAGGCGCGGCCCGCCAATGTGCGGTTGCTCGTCACCGCCAACCGTCGCCATCTGGTGCCGCGTGACATCGCCGAACAAAGCGGAGCGTCTGCCAGCAGCGTGCCTGGGGCAGGCTATAGCGGCGGCTCATGGAACGAGCAGAGGGCGATCAATCCACGCGACAGCATCGACGACCAGCTGGCGCTCGCGGATCGCTTCGGGCTCAGCCTCGGCTTCCATGCGCTCGACCAGGACGGCTATTGCGCGATCGTCGCGGCCTATGCAGCGCGCTACGATCTGCCGTTCGACGCCGCCGAGGCGATCAACTGGGCGACCCGGCGCGGCAGCCGATCGGGCCGCGTGGCGTGGCAATATACAACCGAGGTGGCGGGCAGGGCAGGGCGCAGCCTCGGCTGAGGCCTGGCACGCAGGTAAGCCGGTCAGCGCAAGCCGATCATGGCATTGATCTTGACATAACCGCCGTCCCGCGGCTCACTCCGATCATGCCGCGCCTTGGAGAACTCGACCTGCCGAACCGGCTGGCCCCCGCGGTGCCGCGCGGTGTGACCCAATTCGGCTTCGGCGTGCTGTGTTCGACAAGTGCTATCTTGATGCGATCAGTGCTGGACGGTGTCGCGGCGGGCGGTGGTGCGCCGTTTGCCTTGTGCTTCCCGGCGATGATGCTCGCCACCCTGTTCGCACGGTGGCAGGCGGGCGCGGTCACCGCGGCACTCGGCATCACCTACGCCTATTATTACAGCGTTCCGCCCAGCGGCACCTTCCACGCGACCTCTCCGGCAAGCCCGCTGACGCTCGCCTTCATCGTCGTCGCCGCGATCATTACCGTTGCGATCGCAGAGGTCTTCCGCCTTTCGGTACAGTGCGCCACGGCGGAGCGCGATCGCCAGATCGCCGATCGCGACCTCCTGTTGCAGGAGATCGACCACCGAATGAAGAACAACTTCGCGATCGTAGCATCCATCCTCGACATCCAGCGGCGCCGTGTTGGCGGCGAGGCAGCCGAGGCGCTTGGTACTGCCTTGTACCGCGTCGAAAGCATCGCGCGGGCGCACCGGCATCTGTATCGCGGGACGGGCCAAAGCGATGCGGTGCTGATGCGCGCCTATCTGGGCGACCTGTGCGCCGCGCTGGCGGATGCGTTGCTGTTGCGCGGCGGTGTGACGCTCACGTGTTTGGTCGACGAGGCGGAGGTTCCGCGCGATCGTGCGGTATCGATCGGGTTGATCGTGAATGAACTCGTGACCAACGCCGCCAAACACGCCTTTACGGGTCAGGCCGGTGGAACCATCAGCGTCTGCTTTCGTCGGCGTCCCGGCGGCTGGACGTTGATCGTCAGCGACGACGGCGTGGGCATGGGAGAGGTCCAACCGGCCGGGCCGGATCACGGCCTGGGTTCGCGCCTGATCCCCGCCTTCGCGCGTCAGGCGAACGGCAGTCTGACGACGGAAAGCGGCCCGGACGGCACCATCGTCACCATGGACCTGCCCGGCTGAACGGCGCTCAGCCCAGCCCTTCGACCTGCTCTGCCAGCTCCAGCCACCGCATCTCAGCCACGTCCTTTTCCGCCCGCGCAGCGTCGATCGCGGCCGTCAGCGCCGCAAAGCGCTTCGGATCGCGCACGTACAGCGCCGGATCGGCGAGCAGTGCCTCGTCCCGTGCGATCCCGGCATCGATCGCCTCGATCCGCGCCGGCAATTGGTCGTAATCGCGCTGATCCTTGTAGCTGAGTTTGGTACGTGCCTGCGCCGGCGGCGGGGAAGCGGCCTTGGGCGTCGCCGCTTTCTTCGTTTCGCCCGTCCGCTTGCGCTGTCGTTCCCAATCCTCATACCCGCCGGCGACCACGTCGATCGTTCCCGAACCATCGAGGCCCAACGTTACAGTGACCGTCCGGTCGAGGAAGTCGCGATCGTGGCTGACGATCAGCACGGTCCCGCCATAGTCTGCGATCACCTCCTGCAGCAGATCGAGCGTTTCAAGATCCAGGTCGTTGGTGGGCTCGTCGAGCACCAGCAGGTTCGATTCCCGGGCGAACTCGCGCGCCAGCAGCAGCCGCGACCGCTCGCCGCCTGACAGCGTACCGACCTTCGCTTCGGCTAGGCTAGGATCGAACAGGAATTCCTTCAGGTAGCCGTGGATGTGCTTGCGCACGCCGAGCACGTCGATCCAGTCGCCGCCATCGGCCAGCACCTCACGCACCGTTTTGGTCGGCGCCATCAGGCTGCGTTGCTGGTCGATGACGATGCCGTCCAGCGTCTTGGCCAGCTTCACCTCACCCTCGTCCGGTGACAGTTCGCCGGTAAGTAGCTTGAGCAGCGTCGTCTTGCCGGCGCCGTTGCGCCCGACGATGCCGATCCGGTCGCCGCGGGTGACGCGCAGGTTCAGGTCCTTGATGATCGTCCGCTCGCCGTAGGACTTGCTGGCGCGCGTCACGTCGATCACGACCTTGGTCTTGCTGTCGTCGGACGATGTGACGAGGTTCGCCGCACCCTGCGGCCCCATCATCGCGGCACGTTCGGCCCGCATGTCCTTCAGCTTGGCAAGCCGGCCCTGATTGCGCCGCCGCCGGCCGGTGACGCCGCGCTGCAGCCAGTGTTCCTCGATCTTCAGCTTGGCGTCGAGCCGTTGCGCATTGCGCTCCCCCTCTGCATACACCTGCTCGGTCCATGCCTCGAAACCGCCGAAGCCGACCTCGGCGCGGCGGATCGAACCCCGGTCCATCCACAGGGTCTGCCGGGTCAGCCTCGTCAGGAACGTGCGGTCGTGGCTGATGACGATGAACGCGCCCTTGAACCGGCCCAGCCATTCCTCCAGCCAGTCGATCGCGGCGATGTCGAGATGATTGGTCGGCTCGTCGAGCAGCAGGACGTCGGGGTCCTGCGCCAACGCGCGGACGATCGCCGCCCGCCGCCGCTCGCCGCCGCTCGCCGACGTTGCGTCGCGCGACAGGTCGATGCCCAGCTGATCGGCGATGGCATCCGCTTCATGCGCGGCGGGAGCGTCGTGGCCACCCAGCACGTAATCAGCCAGCGTCGCGCAGCCCGCCAGGCTGGGTTCTTGTTCCAGCAGCACGACACGCGTGCCGGGAACGACGACGCGGCGCCCCTCGTCGCTGTCAATGCTGCCGGCGATCAGTTTAAGCAGCGTCGTCTTGCCGGCGCCGTTGCGCCCGATCAGCGCCAGTCGGTCGCGCGCGCCGATATGGATGTCGAGGTGGCGGAACAGCCAGCCATGGCCCTGGATCACACCAAGGTCTTCGTAAGCGAGAATAGGGGCAGCCATGGATGGCGCAGGTAAAGAGCCGGGGCACATGCGGCAAGCGTGCTGGCAGCCCCCGCAAAAACGCGACGCGTACCTGAATGGCATGCAACCGCTCCATTCACAGGGTGTTCAATGCCTTTCGCCTATGCCAGTCCTTATGACGATGGTCCTGCCTTCCCTGCTTCTCGCCTCGATCGCGCTGCTGTCGATTGCGCCTGCGCATGGCGACCCCATCCAGCGGCGCAGTGACCAGGAGCGTGCGTACGACGCCCGCCGCAAGGGTGAGGTCCTGTCGCCGCGTCTGATCGAGGGACGGGTGATCCCGACCATGAAGGGCTATGAATATCTTGGTTTCGACCTCGATTTCGGTACGTCGGTTTACACGCTGAAATTCATGCGCGATGGCGTCGTGGTATGGGTCGACGTCGACGGTCGATCGGGTCAGATCATCGGTCGCACCGGTAAATAACAGAGGGGATAGTATGCGCGTTCTGATCGTCGAGGACGAGCCGAATCTCGGCCAGCAGCTGAAGAACACTCTTGAGGGTGCGGGCTACGCCATCGACCTCGCCACCGACGGCGAAGAGGGGCATTTCCTCGGCTCTACCGAAAATTACGATGCGATCGTGCTCGATCTCGGCTTGCCGGAGGTTGACGGGCTGACCGTGCTCGATCGCTGGCGCAAGGAAGGCAAGACGATGCCCGTGCTGGTGCTGACCGCACGCGACAGCTGGTCGGACAAGGTCGCGGGGCTCGATGCCGGCGCCGACGACTATGTCGCCAAGCCGTTCCAGACCGAAGAGTTGATCGCTCGCCTCCGCGCGCTGATCCGCCGCGCATCGGGGAACGCCAGTTCCGAACTGACGGCGGGCGACGTTCGGCTCGACACCCGGTCGGGCAAGGTGACGCGCGCCGGCGAACCTGTGAAGCTGACCGCACAGGAATATAAACTGCTCAGCTACCTGCTTCACCACAAAGGCAAGGTGGTCAGCCGCACCGAACTGATCGAACATATTTACGATCAGGATTTCGATCGCGACTCCAATACGATCGAGGTGTTCGTGACGCGTATTCGCAAGAAGCTCGGACAGGACGTGATCACCACTATCCGCGGGCTCGGCTACAGCCTCGAAGATCCGGACGCCTGATCCGCACCGCATGACCACGCCGCCGCCCGTATCTGCGTTGGCAGACGCCCCGCAGCGCCTGCGGTCGGTGACGACCGGGTCGCTCTCGCGGCGGATGATCCTGATCGCCGCGGCATGGATCGGCCTGTTGCTGTTCGGCGGCGGCTTCGCGCTCGACAGCGTCCTGAAGAATGCAGTGACGCGCAACTTCGACGATCAACTGCAATATGTGCTGCGATCGCTGATTGCCTCGGCAGAGATCGGTCCCGACGGTGAAGTGGTATTCGCTCGCGACGCCGCCGCCGATCCGCGGTTCCTGGAACCCTATTCGGGGTTGTACTGGCAGGTGTCCGCACCCGGCATGCCGGTCACCGATGCGTTTCCCTCACGATCTTTGTGGGATCGGCGGCTTGCGTTCGGCACCATTCACGATGATCGCGATGTTCATTTCTACGACAGCAAGCAGTTCTCCGACGAGAAACTGCGGATCGTCGAGCGTGACGCCCGGCTGCCGAAATCCAAGGTCCACTGGCGGTTCCAGGTCGCGCAGAGCCGCAGCGGCCTGGATGCGCAGATCACCGTCCTGCGCCGCACGCTCGTGCGCAGTTTCGCGCTGCTCGGGCTCGGGCTGATCGTCCTCGCCTGGCTCCAGACCTTCTACGGCCTGTGGCCGCTCCGCCGCGTTCGCGAAGAGATTGCCCGGATGCGCGCCGGTCTGTCGAACCGCGTCGACACAGCGATGCCGATCGAGGTCGCGCCGATGGTCGAGGAACTGAACGCGCTGATCGAACACAATGAGCGGCAGGCGGAGGAGGCGCGCCGCCACGCTGGCAATCTGGCCCATGCCCTCAAGACGCCGCTGACCGTCATCATGAACGCGGCCACCGCGCAGGCGGACGACCTTGCCGACACCGTGATTCGCGAGGCGCGGACGATGCGGCGACAGGTCGACCATCACCTTGCCCGCGCCCGCGCCGTCGGTCGTCGCGGGTCGGCGCACAGCCGTGCCGATGTCTGGCCAAGCCTCGAATCGGTCGAGCGGGCAGTCGCCCGGCTCTATCGTCATGTGCGCATCGACGTTGCCGGTCCCAGAGACCTTCAGGTGCACGTCGAGCGGCAGGACCTCGACGAGATGCTCGGAAACCTGATCGAAAACGCCGCAAAATACGGCGGTGGCAGCGTCTTCGTCACCGTTGCCGCCCAGGCGGGTTTCGTCGAACTGATGATCGAGGATGACGGCATGGGCATTCCCGAAGAAGACCGCATCCGCATTTTCGATCGCGGCGTCCGGCTGGACAGCGGTAAGCCCGGTACCGGCCTCGGCATGGCGATCGTTCGCGACGTTGCGGAAATCTATGGTGGCACCGTCAGCCTGGAAGAGAGCGACGATCTGGGCGGGTTGCTGGTACGGCTGAGGCTGCCGGCGGCGAACTGAGCGTCCGGTGCCGCCGGCATTGCCGACTCACATCGCCGCCATACAGGGCCATCGATGCAACGCGTTCGCAGGCGTGGAAGCGGCACATTCGCCGTCCTACAAGGTGCGGATGATGCCCGAAAAGTCGGTGCCGCCATTGCCGGCTGCGACAAAGCTTTCGTAAAGATCCGCCGCATGCTTGCCTAGCGGCGTGCTCGCGCCGGCGTCGGCGGCGGCCTGATTCGCAAGGCGCAGGTCCTTCAGCATCAGCGCGGCGGCGAACCCGCCTTGATAGTCATGATCGGCGGGTGTGTCCGGCCCGACGCCGGGGACGGGACAATAGCTGGTCATCGACCAGCTCTGGCCAGAGCTGACCGACGATATGTCGTAGAAGGTCTGCGGATCGAGTCCCAATCGTTCGGCGAGTCGGAACGCCTCGCATGTCGCGATCATCGTCGCGCCAAGCAGCATGTTGTTTGCCATCTTCGCAGCCTGCCCTGCGCCGCTGGCGCCGGCGTGGATCACGGTCTTGCCCATCTGCGCGAGGAACGGCTGCGCACGGTCGAAGCCGTCGGCGCTGCCGCCAACCATGAAGGTCAGCGTGCCGGCGGTGGCGGCGGCGATTCCGCCCGACACGGGGGCGTCGACCGCGACCAGCCCCTGCGCGGCGGCGGCATCGCTGACCCGGCGGGCGGTGGCGACGTCGATCGTCGAACAGTCGATCAAGATTCCAGCGGGCGGGGCATGGCTGAACACCGCGTCGGCGTAGACGCTTTCGACGTGGCTGCCGGCGGGCAACATCGTCACGATCGCCTCCGCCCCGTTGACCGCCTCAACAGCGGAGGCGACGGGCAGGCAGCCCGCGGCCTTCGCCTTGGCCAGCGCGTCCGGGCTGAGGTCGAAGGCGCGGACGTCGTGGCCCGCCTTCGCGAGGTTCGCGGCCATGCCGCCACCCATGTTGCCCAGGCCGATGAAGGCGACGCGTGCCATTGATGCTCTCCTTTTCTGTCTCTCCCCGTCATTGCGAGCGGAGCGAAGCAATCCAGTGCCGGACCAGGACGCTCGGATTGCTTCGCTGACGCTCGCAATGACGAGCGTAATCGCGACTATTGCCGCAGCAGGTCGCGGCCGACGATCATCCGCATGACCTGATTGGTGCCTTCGAGGATCGAATGGACGCGCAGGTCGCGCCAGAATCGTTCGATCGGATAGTCCATCAGATAGCCGTAGCCGCCATGAAGTTGCAGCGCGCGATCGACGACGCTCGATCCCGTATCGGTGGCAAGCCGCTTGGCCATCGCCGCGAAGCGCGTCTTGTCAGGCGCGTTGGCGGTGACCTTTGTCGCGGCCACGTAAAGCAGGGCGCGCGCGGCCTCCAGTTCGGTCGCCATGTCGGCAAGGGTGAATTGGGTGTTCTGAAAGTCGGCGATCGCCGCGCCGAATTGTTTGCGATCCTTGGTATAGCGTACTGCCTCGTCGAGGCAGCGCTGTGCACCGCCAAGGCTACACGCGCCAATGTTGAGTCGACCGCCGTCGAGGCCCACCATCGCGATCCGGAAGCCCTCGCCCTGCGCGCCAACCAAATTTTCAGCCGGGACACGGACGTTGTCGAACGTTACCTGCCGGGTCGGCTGGGAATGCCAGCCGAGCTTGCGCTCGTTCGCCCCGAACGACACGCCGGGCATGTCCTTTTCAATCACCAGCGCAGAAATGCCCTTTGGTTTATCCTCGCCGGTGCGGACCATGGTGACGTAGATTTCGTTCTCGCCCGCGCCGGAGATGAACTGCTTCGAACCGGTGACGATATAGTCGTTACCGTCCTTCACCGCGCGCGTCTTGAGCGCGGCGGCGTCGGAACCGGAGCCGGGTTCGGTGAGGCAATAGCTGGCGAGCCGATCCATCGTCACGAGCGAGGGCAGGTATTTGTCCTTCACCGTCTGCGACCCGAAGCGGTCGATCATCCACGAGGCCATGTTGTGGATCGAGATGAACGCCGAGGTGGAGGGACAGCCATAGGCCATCGCCTCCATGATGAGCGCCGCCTCCAGCCGCCCGAGATTGATCCCGCCCGATTCCTCGCTGACGTAGATCGCCGCGAAGCCGAGGTCCGCGGCCGCCTTGATCGTCTCACGCGGGAAGACATGCCCTTCGTCCCATTCCGCCGCGTGCGGCGTGATGCGATCGGCGGTGAAGCGCCGCGCGAGATCCTGGATCTCGCGCTGGTCGTCGGTCAGGTCGAACTGGTTTTCCATGACAATCCTCAGGCCGGGCAGCGGCTGTAGCGGTTGGTGCCGGCACGATCGGGAGGACCCCGGGTTTCGCTGACCAGCGTCTTGCCGCCGTCGAGCAGCGTCAGCGTCGTCGGTTCCGACCATGTCTGGCCTTCGCCGCTCATCGGCAGGTCGAACGTGATCTGTGTCGGCTGGGTCTGGCGGATGTTGGTCGCGGTGCCGCGCGATTCGTAGAAGGCAAGCTTGCTGCCGGCGATGGTCATCAATCCCTTGGCATCGTCGCGCGTCGGATCGCAATCGTTGACGCCCATGCCCCAGCGTCCCGCAAAGGCGGCGGGGATGGCGGCGACCGGCGACGGGCTGGCGGTGGGCAACGGCACCGGCGAATCGACTGCGGCGTTGCCCGGCGGATCGAGCGGCACCAGGGTGTTCTGCGGATCGATCGTCAAATTGCCGGGGGTCGGTTCGACCGCCGCGCTGCCGCCGCTCGATTCGTTGTTCGCGCTTTCGCCACCCGAACAGGCGGCAAGGGCAAGGGCGGCGGTGAGGAAGAGAGCTGAGCGCATCTGATTTATCCCATCGTGGGAATGACGAACGCATCCTGGATGCGGCTGGGTCCACCGTCCTCGCTGCCCGGCGACAGCGCCGAGCCGTCCGGCCAGCGTTGCGTGATCGTCTTGACCTTCGTCCAGAACTTCACGCCCTCCATGCCATGCTGGTTGGTGTCACCGAACGCGCTGCGCTTCCACCCGCCGAAGGTGTGATAGGCGACCGGCACCGGAATCGGCACGTTGATGCCGACCATGCCGACATTGACGCGCGCGGCGAATTCGCGCGCCGCATGCCCGTTGCGCGTGAAGATCGCGACGCCGTTGCCATATTGATGCTCGCTGGGCAGGCGTACCGCCGTTTCGAAGTCGGGCGCGCGGACGATCTGGAGGACCGGGCCGAAGATCTCTTCCTTGTAGGCCGCCATGTCGGGGGTGACGCGGTCGAACAGGGTCGGACCGACGAAGAAGCCGTTTTCATGCCCCTGCAGCGTGAAGCCGCGGCCATCGACGACCAGTTCGGCGCCTTCATCGACGCCGGTCTGGATCCAGTTTTCGACCCGCTGCTTGTGCGCCGCGTTCACCACCGGGCCGTAATGCGCACCATCGTCGGTCGAGATGCCGACGCGGAGGGCCGCGATCGCCGGGATCAGCTTTTCGCGGAGCGCATCGGCGGTCTTGTCGCCGACCGGCACCACGACCGGCAGCGCCATGCAGCGTTCGCCCGCCGAACCGAAGGCGGCGCCGGACAGATCGGCGACGACCTGATCGAGGTCGGCATCGGGCATGACGATGCCGTGGTTCTTCGCGCCGCCCATCGCCTGCACGCGCTTGCCCGCCTCGACACCGCGGCGGTAGACGTAATGCGCGATGTCGGACGAGCCGACGAAGCTGACCGCCGCAATGGCGGGGTGGTCGAGGATGGCGTCGACCATCTCCTTATCGCCATGAACGACCTGCAAGATGCCCTCGGGCGCGCCGGCCTCCAGCATCAATTCGGCGAGTCGCACCGGTACCGACGGATCGCGCTCGGACGGCTTGAGGATGAAGGCGTTGCCGGTGGCGATGGCGACGCCGAACATCCACATCGGGATCATTGCGGGGAAGTTGAATGGCGTGATGCCGGCACCGATGCCGAGCGGCTGGCGCATCGAATAGACGTCGATGCCGGGGCCGGCTCCCTGGGTATATTCACCCTTCAGGATATGCGGGATGCCGCAGCAGAATTCGATGACTTCCAGGCCGCGCTGGACGTCGCCCCTGCTGTCGGCGATCACCTTGCCGTGTTCGGAGGACAGCAGCCGGGCGAGGGCGTCCATGTTCGCCTCGACCAGTTCCTTGAAGCGGAACATGACGCGGGCACGGCGCTGCGGGTTGGTCGCGGCCCAGCCGGGCTGCGCCGCCTGCGCGGCGGCGACGGCGCGATCGAGGTCGGCCTGCGTACCGAGCGTCACCCGCGCCTGGACCTGGCCGGTGTTGGGATCGAAGACGTCGCCCTGCCGGGCCGCGGCACCGCCGGCATGGCCGACGATGAGATGATCGATATTGCGCATGAACCTCTCCGTTCTTTGTACAGAGGATCGCCCGGCAGCCGGCCTTGCGCAACGGCGGATAGTGCGACACACACCTGCAAATATGCAGCCACGCTGGGACGACCTTCAGGATTTCCTGGCCATCGCGCGCGCCGGCCAGATCGCGCGGGCCGCAACGGTGGCGGGGATCGACCCGACGACGCTGGCCCGCCATCTGCGCCGGCTGGAAACCACGCTGGGGCAAACGTTGTTCGAGCAGACGCGCGAGGGGCAGATGCTCACCGCCGCGGGCGAGTCATTGCTGGTGACGGTGGAGGCGATGCAGCAGGCCGCCGCACGGATCGCGGCGCCCGATGACGATCCCGACCATCTGACCGGTGTGTTGCGGGTGAGCGTGTCGGAGGGGTTCGGGACATGGTTCGTCGCGCATCACCTGCGCGATTTCACCGCGGCGCATCCCGACCTGACGATCGATCTGGTCGCGAGCAGCGGTTTCCTGAGCCCGTCGCGACGCGAGGCGGACATCGCGGTGCTGCTTGCCCGGCCGCAGACCGGGCCCTTGGTCAGCAGCAAGCTGACCGATTATGCACTCGGACTGTATGCGGCGGAGCTGTATGCGGCGCGGCATCCGCTGCCGGTCGAGCCCGCCGCGGTGCGCGATCATCCGTTGATCGGTTATGTGCCCGACCTGCTCTACGCGCCCGAGCTGCGCTATCTGGCGGAGATCCACGACGGGCTGGAACCGCGCATCCGCAGTTCGAGCATCAACGCGCAATACCGGCTGGTCGCGGCGGGAGCGGGGCTGGGGGTGCTGCCGCGCTTCATCGGCGATGCCGACCGAAGCCTGCGGCGGGTGCTGCCCGAGCGGACGATCCGGCGGTCGTTCTGGCTGGTGACGCATCAGGATACGCGGGGGGCAAAGAAGGTGCGGGCGTTTCGGGAGTGGCTGACGGCGCTGGTCGCGGCGCAGCGGGGGCGGTTCGGGGACTGACCGATCGCGGCGAGACTCAATGTGCTTCGACAGGCTGAGCACGAACGGGGGAGGGGTGCCCTGTCGCGGAACGCGCTGACATCTGCGCCCGTCATCCCGGCGGACGCCGGGGCCCATGGTGGCAATGGAGTTGGTGAGACGCGCCGGCGCTGATGATGCGCGTCCATGGGTCCCGGCGTTCGCCGGGATGACGGAGGGGGGAATCGGGTCCTTCTTCCTCCTCGTCATTCTCGCCTGCGCGGGAATGACGAGGGTAGAGGGCGGGCCTAAACGTCCAGGTTCGCCACGTTCAGCGCATTGTCCTGGATGAATTCGCGGCGCGGTTCGACGACTTCGCCCATCAGCTGGGTGAAGATCATGTCCGCGGCCGACACGTCGTCGCTGGTGACGCGCAGCATGGTCCGGTTCGACGGGTCGAGCGTCGTTTCCCACAATTGGTCGGCGTTCATCTCGCCAAGGCCCTTGTAGCGCTGGATCGCGAGGCCCTTGCGACCCGATGCCAAAATCGCGTCGAGCAACTGCGACGGCCGCGCGACGAGGCTTTCGCCACGCGAGACGTTGGTCGTCACGCTGCCGATCTGGCCTTCTCCCTCTGGCGTCGGCTCCGCATCCTCGGCGGCGGCGGCGGCGCCCTTCAGCGGCACCAGCTTGCCCGCTGCGACGAAGCTGTCCGCCTGTTCGGTCGCCAGCGTGTGCAGCTTGCGCGCCTCGGCACTGGCGAGGAACGTCGCCTCGACGATATGGTGATCGGTGACGCCGCGCCACAGGCGTTCGAAGTGGATGCCGCCATCCTCGGTGAGGCGCGCCGTCCAGCGCGCTTCCTCGTCGCCCGATTCGAGCCGACGCGTGACCTCTGCCACCGTCGCCTCGCGCTGCTCACGGGTGAACGCCGGATCGAGTGCGCCACCCAGCGCCAGCACCTCGATGATGACCGGATCGTAGCGCCGCGGCACGTACCGCATCAGCGTGCGCATGCGGCGCGCGTGATCGAGCAGGTTCTTGAGGTCCTTGCCCGAGCGGTGGCCGCTCGGCGCCTCGAACACCATCGAACCGACGCCCGCGTCGACCAGATATTCATCGAGCGCCGCATCGTCCTTCAAATACACTTCCGAACGGCCCTTCGTCGCCTTGTACAGCGGCGGCTGGGCGATGAAGAGGTGACCGCGTTCGATCAGTTCGGGCATCTGGCGATAGAAGAAGGTCAGCAGCAGCGTGCGGATATGCGCGCCGTCGACGTCGGCGTCGGTCATGATGACGATCTTGTGATAGCGCAGCTTGTCGGCGTTGAAGTCGTCGCGGCCGATGCCGGTGCCCATCGCCTGGATCAGCGTGCCGATTTCGCGGCTGGAGATCATGCGATCGAAGCGCGCGCGTTCGGTGTTGAGGATCTTGCCGCGCAGGGGAAGGATCGCCTGGAAATGGCGGTCGCGGCCCTGCTTGGCCGAGCCGCCGGCCGAATCGCCCTCCACCAGGAACAGCTCGGACTTGGCGGGGTCCTTTTCCTGGCAGTCGGCGAGCTTGCCGGGGAGCGAGGCGATGTCCATCACGCCCTTGCGCCGGGTCAGCTCGCGCGCCTTCTTGGCGGCTTCGCGGGCGGCGGCGGCGTCGATCACCTTGCCGACGATCGATTTGCCGTGCGCCGGATTCTCCTCTAGCCATTCGGCGAGCTTGTCGGCCATCAGGCTTTCGAGCGGCTGGCGCACCTCGGACGAGACGAGCTTGTCCTTGGTCTGGCTGCTGAACTTGGGATCGGGCAGCTTGACCGAGACGATCGCGGTCAGCCCTTCACGCATGTCGTCGCCGGTCAGCGTCACCTTCTCCTTCTTCAGGAGCCCCGACTTTTCGGCGTAATTGTTGAGCGTGCGGGTCAGCGCGGCGCGGAACGCGGCCATGTGCGTGCCGCCGTCGCGCTGGGGGATGTTGTTGGTGAAGGCGAGGACGTTTTCGTAATAACTGTCGTTCCATTCCAGCGCGACGTCCATCGTCACGTCGTCGCGGGTGCCGTTGATCGCGATCGGTTCGGGGAACAGCGGCGTCTTGGCGCGATCGAGCCACTTCACGAACGCGGCGATGCCGCCCTCGTAATAGAGTTCGACCGTCTTGGGCTCGTCATGGCGCGCGTCGGTGAGGAACAGGCGGACGCCCGAATTCAGGAACGCCAGTTCGCGATAGCGGTGTTCGAGCTTGTCGAAGTCGAATTCGGTGATCTTGAAGGTCGCGGGGCTCGGCAGGAAGGTGACGCGCGTCCCCTTCTCGCCCGGTCCGGCGGGGCCGACGACCTTCAGCGGCGCGACGGCGTCGCCGAAGGCGAAGCGCATGTAATGCTCCTCGCCGTCGCGCCAGATCGTCAGATCGAGGAATTCGGAGAGCGCATTGACCACCGAGACGCCGACGCCGTGCAGGCCGCCCGACACCTTATAGGCATTGTCGTCGCTGGTGTTCTCGAACTTACCGCCGGCATGGAGCTGGGTCATGATGACCTCTGCCGCCGACACGCCCTCTTCGGGGTGGATACCGGTCGGGATGCCGCGGCCGTTGTCGGTGACGCTGACCGATCCGTCGGCGTTCAGCTGGATATCGATCCGGTCGCAATGGCCGGCGAGCGCTTCGTCGATCGCATTGTCGCTGACCTCGAACACCATGTGGTGGAGGCCCGATCCGTCGTCGGTATCGCCGATGTACATGCCCGGCCGCTTGCGCACCGCGTCGAGGCCCTTCAGCACCTTGATCGAGGAGGCGCCGTAGTCGTTGGTATTCTGGGGTTCTGCCATGACGATTATATAGGCATCAGGCGGCCGGAACGGAAGCGAAATGGGGCGTGTCCCCTCCCCATCGGCGCGACGGGAGGGGACGGGCGCGTCAGTAGCGTGCGAATTCGGTCGCGCGGCGGCCGAGCAGCGTCACCTCGACCCGGCGGTTCTGGCGCATGCCCGCGGCGGTCGCGTTGGTCGCGACCGGATTCGCCTCGCCATGGCCCGCGACGCTGAACCGCGCGCGGGTGACGCCCATCGCGTCGAACGCCGAACGAACGCTGGCCGCGCGGCGTTCGGACAGATCCTGGTTGTGGGCGTCACTGCCGCGCGAATCGGTGTATCCGTCGATCGCGACGCGCACGCCGCCGTTGGACCGCAGGTAGCTGGCCAGCGGACGCAGACGTTCGACGGCACCGGGGCGCAGCACGTCGCTGTCGGTGGCGAACAGCACGTCCTCTGACAGCGTGAGCGTCGCGCCGCGCGGCGTCTGGCGAAAGCCGTAGTCGTGCATCGCGCGGCGATCCCACCGACCCGGCACGACGGTGCGCGTCTCGACCACCACGGTGCGATCGCGCGCGTCCCAGTCGAAGCCGCCGCGACGTGCGCCGGCGATCCGCGCGAAGGCGGCGTTGGCGTCGGCCGCTTCGCGCGGCGAGATGCGGCCGTCGCGGTTGCCATCGAAATTGCGCATCACGAAGGCGCGGCCGCGCGGCGTCCCGCGCAGTTCGGGGTCGAGGCCGGGAACGCCCGCGCCGATCAACCGGTAGGCGCGATCGCCCGGCCGGCCGCCGCTCCAGTCCCAGCGATCCTGTGCCAGTGCCGGAGTGGCGATGGCGGTGAGTGCCGTGGCGGCGATGACGAACGACTTGATCATGTGACTCTCCATTACCCCGCCCGATGACGGCGGCATGGCGCGGCGGGCTTGAACCGTCGGTGACCCGCATCGACAGCCAAGGTTCAGCCGAGCGTCACCCGCGTCGCGGCATCGCCGATGTCGGCGAACAGCGCCGGTTCGGTGCCGGTCATCCACACCTGGCCATGGCCCGCGAGCCGGTCGAACAGCGCCGCGCGGCGGACCGGATCGAGGTGCGCGGCGACCTCGTCCAGCAGCAGGACGGGGGCGTGGCCGGTGCGCTGCGCGACCAGTTCGGCATGCGCCAGGACGATGCCGAGCAGCAGCGCCTTCTGTTCGCCGGTCGAGGCGAGCGCGGCGGCCTGCCCCTTGCCGAGATGGGTGACGGCCAGGTCGGCGCGGTGCGGGCCCGCCAGCGCGCGCCCGGCCGCGGTGTCGCGCGCCCGGTTGTGGCGCAGGTCGGCGAGCAGGCGGTCGGCGTCGCCGCGCCATCCCTCCAGCGTCAGCGCGGCGCGGGCGAACGGCCCATCCGGCGTCATCGCCAGGCGTTCGCCGAGCAGGGCGACCGCGGACCGCCGCGCCGCATCGATCGCGCCGCCGTGGTCGGCCATCTGCACCTCCAGCGCGGTCAGCCAGTCGGGGTCGGCGGGTTCGTCGGCGGCGAGCAGGCGGTTGCGCGCGCGCATCGCGGCATCGTAGCGGGCGGCGTGGTGGGCATGGCCGGGTTCGAGGGCGAGGGTGAGGCGATCGAGGAAGCGGCGACGCTCGCCCGCCGGTTCGACGAACAACCGGTCCATCGCCGGGGTGAGCCACAGCACGGTCAGCCATTCGGCAAGCGTGTTGGCGGTGGCGGCGGCGCCCTGGATACGGACCTGTCGCCGTTCGGGGCGGCGGCCAGCGTGCCGGTCGCGATTTCCACCGCGCCCGCCGCCGCGGCCAGCGTCGCCGCGATGCCGAAGCCGCCCGGGCCCCCCTGGCGCTGCATGTCCGACAGGGCGGCCCGGCGCAGGCCCCGCCCGGGCGCGAGCAGCGACACCGCTTCCAGCACGTTGGTCTTGCCCGCGCCATTTTCGCCAGTGAGCACGACGAAGCCGGCGCCGGGCGCCAGCACCAGACCCGCATGGTTGCGGTAATCGGTGAGGCGAAGGCGCGACAGCATCGCCATCGCGCCTAGCAGCAAGTAAAGCGGTTAGGCGAGGGCGGCGTTGGCCTGCGCCGCCTCCTTTTGCGCAGAGGCGTAGGAGGCCAGCCGCGCGCCCAGCACCGCCTGCGCCTGACGGTAGACCAGGGGTTCGGGAATGTTCAGCCGGGCGCGCGCGGCGGCGATCGGTTCGTGCATGAGCGCCTCGTAATCCTCGCCGAGCAGCCAGGCGGCGCGTTTGCCGTTGCGATAGCCTTCGCGCACGGCCTTGGCGAACAGCGTGCCGCCGGTCGCGCGCAGCGACTTCAGCGCCGCGCCGCCGGCGATGAACGCCCAGCCGAGACCACGGGTCTGCGCGTAGGAAAAGGCGACGAGGCATGCCTCGCCCATCGTCTCGTCGGCCTTGTAGCCGGTCAGGACATGCCAGATGTCATGCACGTCGCGGGTGCGACGCCCCATCCAGGCATAAGGATGGTAGACGTCGGTCTCGGTCGGATCCAGGCGACTGACCTCGACCAATCCGTCGGCGGAATAGCCGGTGGTGTCCAGAAAGTCGCGATAGGCCGCGCCGACCGTACCGGCGGCGAAGCCATCGACCCACGCACGCTCGGAAAAGCGTTGCGCCAGTTCGACCCGTTCATAGGCGATCCGCCCTCCTTCTCCGGTGGCGATCAGCCGGGAATAGCCGTTGGCCGTATCGCCGACGTTGAGGGAGCGCATGATGCGGAACACCTGCGTGGTGTCGTCGCCGTTGGCGAGCAGCTTGCGCAGCGCATCGAACGCCGTCCGCCACGCGCGCCTGCCGGTGGTGCCGGGGAATGGAGGAAGCTTCGCCATCACATCGATTCCTTACTGACAATAATGTCAGTATATCGATATCGGCGTGCACCTTCAAGAGCGGCGGCGGTCGGGCGGGCGGCCCCGGTTCTGCAAGCGGTGGCGAGTGCCACGCCGGACCAATCCAGGGCGCAGCGACGGAGCGGACGATTGGGCAAACATGCCCTGCCTTCCGCCTTCGTCTCGCCCGCCAAGCCGTTTGCCACCCCTCAGCCGGTCGCAGCGATTGCCGGGGTAGGCTCACCGAGCAGTTCGCCCAGCGCGACCGGCTGGAAGCCGTGGGGATCGACGCCTACGTCGAACTGACGCGGCATGGGTTTGAGCCTGCCGTGGCTGTGGCCATGCAGATCGATGGCACCGCGATGCTGCCGGTTCCAGCTGCGCAACGGATAATGGCACAGGACGAGGAAGCGATCGTCGAGCGCGATTTCGGCATAGTCGCGCACGCTGGCCCAGCCCGGAACGTCGGCGATGGCGGGGTCGTCGTTGTTGCCGCGGATCAGGTGCTTGATGCCGTTCAGGCCGGCGAGCAGCCCCGCCACGTCGGCCAGTCGGCGGGCGACATCGCCCAGATGCCAGATCGTATCGTCGGGAGCGACGCACGCATTCCAGCCGGCGACCAGCGCGGCATCCATCGCCGCGACCGACGCGAAGGGCCGCTTGTGGATATTGAGCGTGCGGTGGTCGCCGAAATGCGTGTCCGCGGTGAACCATGTCGCGCCATTATGGCCGCGGGTCGATGATGGAGGAACCGTCACCGGCCGGCAACGGCGCAGGCGCGCGGTCCGTTCCCGCGGACATGACGATACGACTGACGCGCATCGCCGGACATGCTATCGTCCGCCATGGCCGCGTTTCGCGCTCTCTGCCTTGCCATGATGCTGTTGCCGATGACGGCGGCGGTGGCGCGGCAGCGCGCGACAACGTCCGCCGCGCCGCCGCGGCAGCCGACGATCACGGTCGGCGAAGCGACGCTGGACGACACGTTGGAGATCGCGGGCGACAGTGTCGCCGGCGAGCAGGTCGAAACGCGTATGGCGGTCGACGTCGCGATCGACGACCGCGGCCCCTATCGCTTCGTGGTCGATAGCGGCGCCGACCGCACGGTGATCGGCGAGCGGCTGGCGGCGGCGCTCCGCCTGCCGGCGGGGCAGCCGGTGACGTTGCACGGCATGGCGGGCAGCAGCCGCCGCGAGACCGCATTGATCGCCCGGCTGGCGGTCGGCGGCAGCGTCGTGCAGGACGTCGCGGCGCCGTTGCTGCCGGAACGTTACCTGGGTGCGCGGGGTTTGCTTGGCATCGATGCGTTGCGCGGCCAGCGGCTGATGCTCGATTTCGAGCGGCAGGCGATCACGATCGAGGATACGCGGCGGCCGGTCCGGGCGAGCGCCGACGAGATCGTCGTGACCGCCCGGCAACGCGGCGGGCAGCTGATCCTGACGCAGGCGCGGGCCGCCGGCGTGCGCATCCGCGCGGTCGTCGACACCGGATCGCAACTGACCATCGGCAATCTGGCATTGCGGGATGCATTGTTCCGCCGCCGCAAGCCGCCGCCGATGACGCCCGCGACGCTGGTCAGCGTGACCGGCGAGACGATGGTCGTCCCGCTTGCCATCGTGCCGGAATTGCGGATCGGCGGGATCGTCATGTCCAACGTGCCGGTGGCGTTCGCCGATCTGCCACCCTTCGTCCTGTTTGGGTTGCACGATATGCCGGCGATGATGCTGGGCACCGACCTGATGGGCAGCTTTCGCCGCGTGTCGCTCGATTTCGGCGCCAAGAAGGTGCGATTCCAGCTGCGCCGCTGCCGCGGCCTGGCGCTGGTCGTCGGATCGCGACCGTTCCGGCTGCGGGACGATGCGCAGGGGGGCAATTGTCCGGCCTGACCCGAAGGTCGGAACGGAGAACCCGTGGCCACGGAACCGCCCCCATCACCGCCCCGTTAGACTGGCCACCGCCAGCAACCGGGACATAACGTCATGAATTACAAGAATATCGGGTTCGGCCTTGGCGCATTTGCCGTCGGTGCCGTCGCATGGACCGCGGCCACCGCCGTGTTTGGACCGAAGCCGGGATCGCGGCACCCCGCCTCCAACGACGACGATGATACAGGCGCCGGCGCGGTTGCTGGCGACCGCACGACCAGTCCGATCGCGCCCAAGCCGGCAACGATGGCGGCTGCGCCGGTCGGCACGGCGGAACACGAAAAGCGTTTCGAGGAGCGGGCCGGCAATCCCGCGGCGGAACACGTGCCGACCGATCTGATGGGCGATCACCACCCTGGTGGCGACATGCGCGCCGTCGAGGCATTCCGGCCCGATCCGACGGCCGTGCCGAGCGACGACGAAAAGGAAGCGCTGCGTCCGGCGACCGGGCCGGCACCGTCGCTGGCCGCCGATCGCGGCAGCGGTTTCAGCGAGGGGACGGGCGCGGCCTGACGCGCACCGGCCGTGCTCCGGCCCGATCATATCGTTCACGCAACCAATTGATCGGGTCGGACATTCTCTCGATCATCGACACATATTGGGAGGAACTGATGCGCGCACCCCTGATTGCAGCAATCGCCGCGGCGGCTACGCTGGCGGGCTGTTCGACCTATGGCACCGATAGCCGGTATCGCGGCTATTCAGCGTATGACTATAATCGCGTCGACCCGGCGTATAACGGCTATTATGCCGATCGCTATTACGTCGAGAACCCGCGGTATCGCGAGCGTCGCCTGTCGACGCGCGATCGTGTGTACCGGGGCGAGAACGGGCAATATTATTGTCGTCGCAACGATGGCACCACGGGTCTGATCGTCGGCGGTGTCGCCGGCGGCGTGCTCGGCAACATCATCGCGCCCGGTGGGTCGGGTCTGCTCGGCACCCTGCTGGGCGGTGCGGCGGGTGCCGCGGTCGGCCGTTCGGTCGACCGCAACAACGTGCGCTGTCGCTAAGAGACGGGTCCCGCGTCAGTCGTTGCCGAGCAGCGACGACTTGCGCGGGATCGTTTCGCCCTTCGGTTGCCCCTTGTCGAGCTTCTCGCTCGGACGGCGTGCGTCGCCGGGGCGCTGGTGTTCGGTCGACAGATTGGCATCCTGCGTTTCCGTCGTCGGTTTGATGTCATCGGTCATGATGGTCACTCCTCTGCCGGTTGAACGGCCGGTGCGACATCGCCGTTCCGCTTGCGGCCGGTCGCAACCGCGCTAAGCATCGCTGCTACCATCTTTTTCGTGGAGCCACGATGCGCCTGACCCTTGCCGCCGCCCTGCTGCTCAGCCCCGCCGCGCCGGCGGCGGCGCAGACCCTGCATCAATTCGGCAGCCTGGCGATCGCGCCTGCCGGCGACCGGATCGCAACGATCGAAAGCGATGCCGGCCATGGCATCGTCACCGTGCGCAGCGTCGCCGACGGGCGCGTGCTGCGGACGATCGATCCGTGCAAGACCTGCGGCTATTCCGGGCTGACCTTTGCGCCCAACGGCGATCTGGTATTCTTGGTCCGCGACACCGCTGCGGGTTCCGTCCGCCTCACCTATGCCGATGCCAGGACGACCCGCACGATCGCCACCGTCGCCGGCATCGCGCAGACCCCGCGGGTGTCGCCCGACGGCAAGCGGATCGCGCTGCTGGTGACGCTGGGTGCGGCCAAGGAATCCGGCGCGACCCAGGCCGGTGCGCGGATGGTGGGCGAGATCGGCGAAAAGAACGACGAACAGCGGCTCGCGGTGTTCGACATCGCCCGTGCCACCACGACGGTGACGCCGCTGTCGCCGGCCGGGCGCTATATCTACGAATATGACTGGACGCCGGACGGCCGCGGCTTCGTCGCCACCACCGCGCTGGGCAATGGCGACAACAATTGGTGGGTGGCGAGCCTGGATGCGATCGACGCGCAGACCGGCGCGGTGCGATCGATCGCCCGGCCGACGACGCAGATCAACCAGCCGCGCGTGTCGCCGGACGGACGCACCGTCGCCTATATCGGCGGGCTGATGAGCGATTTCGGCTCGATCGGCGGCGACGTCTTCACGGTCGCGCTGACCGGCGGCACGCCGCGCAACATCACCGCGGGCGCGAAAGCGACGGTCACCACGATCGACTGGACCGCCGGGGGCCTGCGCACGGTGACGCTGGCGGGCGACCAGGTGCAGTTCGGCACGCTGGTGCCGGGCCAGTCGGTCGCGCCGGGCTTCGGCAAGGCGGCGAGCAGCAGCGCGGGTGACGGACGCGCCGTCTTTTCCGCCGACGGGCGGGTCGCCGCCGCCGTGGTGCAGGATTACGAACATGCGCCGGCGATCTACGCCGGGCCGATCGCCGCGGTCCGCCAGATCACGCACGACAACGATGCTGCGCCGGCGCTGGCCACCGCGCGCAGCATCAGCTGGAAAAACGAGGGGTATGACGTGCAGGGCTGGCTGCTCGCGCCCCGCGTCGCGCCGCAGGGCAAGGCGCCGATGATCACCATCGTCCATGGCGGCCCGTCGGCGGCGTCGTCGCCCAATTACCTGTATCCGACGTCGTTGAACGCGGCGCTGGTCAAGGCCGGCTATTACGTGTTCCTGCCCAATCCGCGCGGTAGCTATGGCCAGGGCGAGGCGTTCACCGCCGCCAACAAGCGCGACTTCGGCGGCGGCGACCTGCGCGACATCCTGGCCGGTATCGACGCGGTCGAGCGCGTCGCACCGATCGACGATGCGCGCCTGGGCCTCGGCGGATGCAGCTACGGCGGCTTCATGGCGATGTGGGCCAACACGCAGACGCAGCGCTTCAAGGGCATCGTCGCCGGTGCCGGCCTGTCGAACTGGGTCAGCTATTATGGCACCAACGGCATCGACCAGTGGATGCTGCCGTTCTTCGGCAAGTCGATGTACGACGACATGAAGGCCTATGAGGCCGCGTCGGCGATCTATCAGGCGGGCAAGGCGAAGACGCCGACCTTCATCTACGTCGGCGAACGGGACATCGAGGTGCCGCCGACGCAATCGATCGAATGGTGGCACGCCCTGAAGGACCGCGGCGTTCCGGTCAGCCTGGTGATCTACCCCGACGCGGGCCATTGCGTCAGTGGGGCGGAACAGTCGGCCGACGTGCGGCAGCGGGCGATCGCGTGGTTCGACCGCTACGTGAAGGCGGCGAAATAGGCGGCGCGCGCCTAGAACAGCGGCTTGCCCGAATCCTTGTACTTGTCGAGCACGGTGGCGGCCGGCGGCAGGTTGTCCTGCTGCTGCGTCGCCGCCCCGGGCTGCGCGACATAGCTGCCGCTGTCCGCATAGGCGGGGCGGACCTGCGCGGCGCTGGTGACCGGTGCGCCCGCCGGCGGCGCCACCGGCATGGGCGCGACCGCAGCGATCACGTTCGGCGCCAGGGCGACCGGCGGCTGGATCAGCGGCGTGTGCGGGCCGGGTAGCGGCTCGCCACCGCAATAGACCTGCCGGAACGCCGCCCGCGTGCCCCAGAACCCTTTCCACCGGTGGAACAGGTGCGCGCCGACCACGTCGGTCATCACCAGGCTGCGGTTCCACGCCGGCGTCACCGCATAGGTGTGGTAATGCGTCGCCAGCCCGACCGGTGCATAGACGTATCCGGCCAGCGCCATCGCCGCGTGGCGCGCGGCGCGTGCCCATGCCGCCCGTGCGGGCACCCGCGCCATCGCGCCGTCGCAGGCGAAGCTGAACTGACAGCCGGATCGTTCCGACCCCTGATAGACCACGCCGCAGACGGTCGCGGGAAAGGCCGGATGGCGGACGCGGTTGAGGATCACCTGCGCCACCGCCGACTGCCCCGCATCGGGTTCCGACGCCGCTTCGTAATAGATCGCCGCGGTCAGGCATTCGAGCGCGCGGGCGCGGTCGAGGCTGCTCGCCACCTTGGTCGCGAAGGGCGCGGCGGCGACGACGCCGGCATCGGCCTGCATCGCCGCGCTGGCCATGGCGGCGGAGACGGGCAGCGCGGGCAGGGCGGTGGTGCCGGTCACGCCCTGGGCCGGGGCGGCGCTGCCATCCGCCGACTGCGGCGCGAAGGCGATGTCGGTGTAGAGCAGCGCGGCGCCGGGGAAATGATCCTCCGCCTCGTAGCCGGCGGGGGCGGGCAGGGGCGGCACGCCATCGCTGCGATGGGCGGCGATCGCGCGCCAGGCCGATTGCGCCGCCAGTGCGACGATCAGCGCCAGGCCCAGCGCCACCAGCGCCGCCCACACGCGCGTCATCGTCCGTACCGTACGCATCGCGATCCGCATGTGGGCGAAATAGCTTAACGGAGGTTTGGCGTCCGCCACATATTCACTGCCCGTCCCGCAGCGGGACGATCGAGGTCAGCTGCCCTTGCGGCCCAGCGCATCGACGCGGGCGACGACTTCGGTGCAGACCGCGGGCGTCACGAACTTGCCGATCGGGCCGCCGAACAGCGCGATCTCCTTCACCAGGCGGCTGGCGATCGGTTGCAGCGCGACATCGGCCATCAGGAACACCGTTTCGACCCGCGGATTGATCTGCTGGTTCATCCCGGCCATCTGATATTCGTATTCGAAGTCGGCGACCGCGCGCAGGCCGCGGATGATGACCTTCGCGCCCTCGCGCTCGGCAAAGTCCATCAACAGCGAATCGAAGGCGACGACATCCACCGCGCCCGCAATCCCCTCTACCTCGCGGCGGACGATCGCCATGCGTTCATCGAGGGTGAACATCGGCGACTTGGACGGGTTGGTCGTGACGCCGATCACCAGGCGGTCGACCAGCTTGGCGCCGCGGCGGATGATGTCCATGTGACCCAGCGTGATGGGGTCGAAGGTGCCGGGATAGACGCCGATCCGCTCGCTCATGCCGTGTCCCCTCGATGCCATGGTCTCGCCGGTCTCAACGGTCGCGTTCGACGACATAGCGTGCGACGGCACGCAACACCTCCGCCTCCGGTCCGTAGCCATGCAGGTGCTGGACCGCCTGATCGACCAGCATGCGGCATTGTTCGCGGGCGCGATCGATGCCGAGCAGCGACAGGAACGTTTCCTTGCCCGCGCCCTCGTCCTTGCGCAGTTTCTTGCCCGCCACCGCCTCGTCGCCCTCGGCATCGAGCAGATCGTCGGCGATCTGGAAGGCGAGGCCGAGATCGTGCGCATAGCCGCGCAGTCCCGTGCGCCCTTCGGGCGGGACGCGGCCGAGGATCGCCCCCATTTCGACCGACACGCCGATCAGCGCGCCGGTCTTCATCTGCTGCAAGCGGGTGACGGTGGCGAGGTCGAACGTCATCCGTTCGGCCACGAGGTCCATCATCTGGCCGCCGGCCATGCCGCCGGGGCCGGACGCACGGGCAAGCTCCATCACCAGTTCGGCCCGGACGAAGGGGTCGGCATGGGTATCGGGATCGGCCAGGATCTCGAACGCCAGCGCATGCAGGCAGTCGCCGGCCAGGATCGCCGTCGCTTCGTCATACGCCTTGTGGACGGTCGGCTTGCCGCGGCGCAGGTCGTCATCGTCCATCGCAGGCAGATCGTCGTGGATCAGCGAATAGACGTGGATCGCCTCTACCGCGGTCGCGACCTCGCCCGAACAATCGCGCGACACGCCGAACAGGTCGGCGGTGGCGCACAGCAGCAATGGGCGCAGCCGCTTGCCGCCGCCGATCGCGGCGTGCCGCATCGCATGATACAGGTCGGCACGGGGGTCGTCGGGTACGCGCAGGCGACGGTCGAAGCGCGCGTCGATATCCGCGGACACCGTCGCCATGGCGTCACCCAACAGTCCCTGCGTCGGCGATCCGTGCATCGGTTCAGGCCGCGGCAAAGGGGCGGGTGCCGGCGGCCTTGCCCTCGGCATCGAGGCGGATCGCCTCGATCCGGGCCTGCGCGGCATCCAGGCGTTCGGCGCAGCGCTGGCGCAGGCGGTCGCCGCGCTCGTACAGCTGGATCGATTCGTCCAGCGTCGCCTCGCCGCTTTCCAGCCGGCCGACGATGCGTTCCAGTTCCTTCAGCGCGTCCTCGAACGACAGGCTCTCGATGGGCATATCCATGGCGGTTGCTATGCGGCAGGGGCGGGGCGGGTGCAAGAAGCGGGATCGCCGCCGCCGCCGATGCGTTGCCCATCGATGTTCACCAGCATCAATCCCGCGACCGGCCAGCCCGGCGCCAGCATCCCCGAACTCACCGCCGCCGAACTGGACGACAGGCTGGCGCGCGCCGCGTCCGCCTATGCCGCGTGGCGGACGACATCCTACGCCGAACGCACGGCATTGCTGGAGCGGATCGCCGAACAGTTCGAGGCGAATGCGCACGAACTGGCGGAGATCGCCACGCGCGAGATGGGCAAGACGCTGACGTCGGCATTGGCCGAAGTGCAGAAATGCGCCGGCGCCTTTCGCCATTACGCGCAGGAGGGGCCGGCGATGCTGGCGCCGGCATCGTTCGAGACGGCGTCCGGCCCCGCCACCGCGCGCTGGCTGCCGATGGGGCCGGTACTGGCGGTGATGCCGTGGAACTTCCCCTATTGGCAGGTGGTGCGCTTTGCGGCGCCGACGATCTTGGCGGGCAATGTCGGGCTGCTCAAGCACGCCTCGCTGACGCAGGGTTGCGGCGCCGCGATCGAGCGGATGATCGTCGCCGCCGGCGCGCCGTCAGGCGTGTTCCAGAACCTGGCGATCCCGTCGGGCAAGGTCGACGCGCTGATCGCCGACCCACGCATCGTCGCGGTGACGCTGACCGGCAGCGAAGGCGCGGGGATCAAGGTCGCCGAGGCGGCGGGTCGGAACCTCAAGAAGGTCGTTCTGGAACTGGGCGGGTCGGACCCGTTCATCGTCATGCCCTCCGCCGATCTGGACGCGGCGGTGCAGCAGGCGGTGACCGCGCGGGTGCAGAACACCGGCCAGTCGTGCATCTGCGCCAAGCGGATGATCGTCCACGCCGATATCTACGATGCCTTCCTCGACCGCTTTTCCGCGGCCATGCGGGCGGTGAAGGCGGGCGATCCGATGGACCCGGCCAGCGACATGGGGCCGCTGTCGAGCGAGGAGCAGCGGCGCACCACGCTGGACCAGCTCGACGCCATGCAACGCGCGGGCGGCAAGCTGTTGTTCGGCGGCGAGGCGTTGCCGGGCAAGGGCGCGTACATGTCCGCCGGGATATTGGTCGACGTGCCGATCGACCACCCCGCCGCGCAGGAAGAGCTGTTCGCACCGGTCGCCATGGTCTTCAAGGCCGCCGATATCGATGCCGCCATCGCACTCGCGAACGACGTGCCGTTCGGGCTGGGATCGTCGGTATGGACCAACGACCCGGTCGAGCGCGAGCGGTTCGAACGCGATATCGAGGCGGGGATGACCGCGGTGAACGCGATGCTGGCGTCCAGTCCGGAGGCACCCTTCGGCGGCATCAAGCGGTCCGGCCACGGCCGTGAACTGGGGCCGTACGGACTGCACGAATTCATGAACCTGAAGACGGTGTTCGGCTGAACGATGTAGCGGGTGAACGAAGGAGCCAGCGCCGGCTCGCCAGCGATCGGCGATCTGGTGCTATGTCGCGCCTTGTGCCGGCCTGTCGTGGCGGGAGCGCCCTTCGGCACGAAGGCAAGTTGGCTTACCCAATCGCGACCGAAGACGCGGCGATGGCATTGCGCAGTGCGATCGCCGTCGGCGTTAGCGTGCCGTCCAGGTATACAGGACCGACACGCCGACCAACCCGAGGTCGATCGCCGCCTGGAACCGATGCGGCTGCGGATCGCCGATATCGTGGGTCAACAGGCTGATGTTCGGAGTGGGATGGCGCATGGCGACGATGCCCAGCACGGCCAGCGCGACGATCGCCAGTTTCCTCCGCTCCGTCATCGCCCGTCCTCCCGATGGCGTGGGCGATAGCAGATCTCCGACCGTTCCGCCAGCGATCAGCCCTATGCCGCGCGGGCGATGCCGTTCCGCACCCGGTCGCGGCCGGCGGCCTTCGCCTCGAACAGCGCACGGTCGGCGCAGCGATACATCGCCTTCCAGTCGACCTCGCGCGTCATCGGGCCGATGCAGGTGCCGATGCTGGCGGTCACCGTCAGATCGAACGGCATGCGTTCGCGGCGCAGGGCATCCAGCACCGCACCGGCATCCAGCGGCCGATCCGCGGGGGCGAGCATCGCGAATTCCTCGCCGCCGACGCGCGCGACGAGCGCTTCGGGGGAGGCGGAGGAGCGCAGGGCGCGGGCAATCACCCGCAGCACCTCGTCACCGCCGTCGTGGCCGATCGTCTCGTTGATGCTCTTGAAATGATCGATGTCGATCAGGACCAGCTGATGGTCCTGCGTCCGTCCGATCGCATCGTCCAGAAACGCGCGACGGTTGAGCAGTCCGGTCAGCGGATCGGTCGCGGCGAGCAGCCGTGCCGCGATCTCCTGTTCGCGCGCCTCGTCGCGTTCCAGGCTGAGCAGGCGGATGCGATAGGCGACGCCGAGCGACGACAATGCCGCCTCCAGCGCCATGGCGAGCAGGGTGGAATTGTCGATCCACAATTGCCACCCGATGAAATTGAACGCGGCGAGCACGCGCACGCCCGCCAGCGCGACGGGTGCCCCCCAGGCGAGCGCGAACACCCAGAGGTAATTGCTGCGCCGGCGCCACGCGCGCACCAGCACCGGCACCAGCCACGTCAGCACCAGCACATAGCCGGTGGTGCTGAGCGGATCGGTGATGTCGGCGAAGCGGGGTGCGAACAGCGCATAGCTGCCGGTGGCGAGCAGCAGAAAGGCGACGACGGCGTTGCTATAGGGGCGCAGCCAGCCATCGAAGACGCGCCGTTCCAGGAAGGCGCGCGCGAACACCATCGCCGCGGCCGCCGACCAGGCGAGCAGAACGTAGTTCAACCGCTGACGATCGTTATTGTCTATATCGGTCAACTGGCCGAGCAGCCCGGACGATGTGAACGCATATCCCAGCAGGCACAGCACCATCAGGCAATAGGCGGGCTGGAACGCCTGCCGCAACGCCGCCCACAAGGCCAGATTGTAGATCAGCAACGACAGGCACATGCCGGCGAATGCCGCATAGAGGGCGGCCATTTCGACCTCGGTCCGGGCGGCCGTGGACGGGGCGACGATCGTCGGGCCGATGAGGATGCCGCGGCGGTTGAGCGATCCCTCGATATGCCAGAGCAGCCGTACCGGTCGGGCATGATGCGGCGGCAACGCCAGCTGGATGATCGCGCCGAGCATCAGGTGCCGGCCAGCCGTCGCACTGGTATAGCCGGTGTGTCGGATCGCACCGTCGGCGTAGAGCACGTACAGCGTCGTCCGCTGCTGCCACAGGCTCGCCTGGCGCAATAGCGCCTGCGGCGGGGTGGCGGTCGACAACGGTTGCGACAAGGCCCAGTAATCGCCGCCGCCGTGATCGGTCTGGCGACTGATGCAATCGAAACGATCGGGGTGCGCGAAGAGCGCCGCCGGACTCTCGTCCGATGCGGCGGGCAGGATGCAGACGCCGAGCGGCGTGCCGGTCGCCGCCGATGCGGGTCGGGCGACGATGCTTGCAAGGACCAGCAGCAGGATGGCGACGACGCGCCGGATCGAAAGCCCTATCGGCATGGCGGTGGCATAACCCGGTCTTTGCAACGATTTGGTAAACGGTGCGACAGGGATGTGAGGGGAGGGAGTGTGGCGCGAAGCGGGATGGCGAGCGAAGGGTGCGGACGATGACCGATCGAACGGTGCGGGTGGGATGCGGCGCGGCGATCGTGGTGGATGATCATATCCTGCTGCTGCGGCGGCTGACCGAGCCGGAGGCGGGCTGCTGGGGCCTGCCCGGTGGCAAGATCGATCTGTTCGAGACCGCGGAGGCGGCGATGCGGCGCGAGGTCATGGAGGAACTGGGTATCACGCTGGGCGATGCCGCGCTGTTGTGCTTCGTCGACCAAATCGATTTCGTCGAAGGGACGCATTGGGTCGCGCCGGTCTATCATGTGCGCGATGTGATCGGGACGCCGACGAACCGGGAACCGCACAAGCACGACGGACCGGCATGGTTCCCGCTCGACGCGCTGCCCGATGCGCTGACCACCCCGACGCGCACCGCCATCGCCGCGTTGCGACGCGAATGGCGCTAGCGCGGCTGCCCGCCAGCGGGCGTCGCCGGTCGGTATCGGCCGTGATCCGATGGCGGATGCTTCAGGGCTGCATGGGAGTGGCGGTTACGGAGCGCCTTGATCTGACGCGCTAGGGGCTTGCGACCGTCGAAGGCATTCGAGCCCAGTGCGCATCGTTCTGCCGTTGGAGGAGCGGGGCGGCAACCGGCGACAGGGCGTGGGGACGTGGCACATCGACCGGTTCGTCTTTCGCTGTCCCTCCATTGCCAGCATTGCGCGAGGGGCCAGGGCGGATCGTCACGTCAGACGATCGCGGCTTGTTCGCGCAATCCGATCACCGTCATCCGCCCATTCGTCACCGCGATCCGTAGCGTGACGGCCCCCAGCAACGGCACGTCGTAGACATCGCCGTCCGCGCCGCCCGCCTCGACGATCAGCCGCACCGTCGTTGCGACCAGTATGGCCGCCAGGTGCCGCTCGCCACCTCCGCCCAGGGCCTGCAACAGCCGATGCAGGCGCCGCCATTCGGCGACGGCACCGAGCGTCCACACCAATGGCATCGTATCGTCCGACGATGTCGCATGGGGCGCCACGACCTGGGTCGCTGCCGGGGGCGGTATCGCGGGGTCGGCGAGGCGGGCGACGGCCCACCCACCGAGTTCCCGCACGATGTCCTCGCAATCGATCCACCGTCCGGTCACGACGTCGGCCAGCGCGACATGATCCGCGGGGGTCAACGCCGACCGATCGACGTGCATCAGGAAGGGCGTTCGCGAAGCCACATCCCGCGATAAAGCAAAAACGGACCGGACTGGTGGCAGTCCGGTCCGTTTCGGAGGCGTCTTACTTGGCGTCGACCGGTTCGGCCTTGCCCTTCTTCTTCGGCTTCTTGGGAGCGGCCGCTTCGATCGCGAAGGACAGCGCGCCGTCCTTCATCCTGACCGTCACCTCGCCGCCATGGACCAGCTTGCCGAACAACAGCTCCTCGGCGAGCGGCTGCTTGATCTTTTCCTGGATCAGGCGGCCCATCGGGCGGGCGCCGTACAGCTTGTCATAGCCCTTTTCGGTCAGCCAGCTCTTGGCGGCGTCGTCCAGGTTGATGTGGACGTTGCGGTCGGCGAGCTGGAGTTCGAGCTGGAGGATGAACTTGTCCACCACTCGCGCCACGACCTCGGTCGGAAGATAGCCGAACGGCAC